>CAYHQZ010000175.1:0-8912 GCA_964358555.1 uncultured Planctomycetia bacterium | reverse complement strand
AACTCGCATTCCTCCAGGCGCGCCCCGCCGAACGGCCTCCTCAGCGCCTCGCCCGGAAGCCCCCTCCCCCGGCGGAGGGCCCTCCCATCGCCAAGGTCACCCCCCCGCCGGGGCCGCCTCTCGTACCCCCGCCTTTGCCGCCGACGCCGGTCCTGCCGCCGCCTCCCCCCCCGCCGGCCTGGACGAAGCCGGCGGACGCGCCGAGCATCGTCTCCGTCCAACCCCCCCGGCCGACGCCTTCGCTCGGCGAGGAGCGCTTCCTGGCGCATCTGTCGATCGACAAGCCGACGTATCGGCCGGGCGAGCGCGTATTCGGGCGGGCCGTCGTCCTCGACGCCTTCGGCCGCAAGCCCCTCGAGCGCGAGACGGACGCCCTCTTCGAGGTGAGGTCGGAGCAAGGCCGGACGCTCCTCCGGGAGCGCGCCAAAGTCTCGGACGGCGTCGCCGCGTTCGGCTGGTCGATTCCGGAGGGCTGCCCCGGGGGAACGTTCACGCTCGTCGCGCGGTTCCCCGGAGAGGGCTTCCCCGAGGCCGGGACGGACCTCGACGTGCGCAATCCGCGGACGGCGAGGGCCCGCCCCCCCGCGGCCGCGCCCGGCCCGGTCGCCATCTCCTTCTTCCCCGAGGGCGGCGACCTCGCGGCCGGCGTCGAGAACCGCGTCTACTTCGAGGCGAGGACGAAGGCGTCGGACCCCGCCGACGTCGAGGGCCGGGTCCTCGACGATCGGGGCCAAGTGGCCGCGCGCTTCTCGTCGGTCCACGAGGGCCGCGGGAAATTCCCGCTCATCCCCGAGGCGGGGCGGATCTACCGGGCGGTCCTCGACAGGCCGGCGGGCGCAACGGCGGCGTTCCCTTTGCCCGAGGCGAAGCCCGACGGCCTGTCCCTCGCGGTCCTCGACGAGGCGGTCGCGCCCGGCCGGCCGATCCGGGTCCGGCTGGCGTCGGCCTCGAACGCCAACACGACGGTCGGGGTCTACCAGCGGGAGCGGGAGATCTTCTCGCGCGCCGTGCCCCTCGCGGCGGGGCGCCCTTCGGAGGTCGAGCTGCCCGCCGGGGCGGCCGACGGCGTCCTGCGGGTGACGGCCTTCGACGCGTCGGGATCGCCTCGCGCCGAGCGGCTCGTCTTCCGACGGCCCGAAAAGGCCCTTCGGATCGGCCTCGAGGCGACGCCTTCCGTCCTGGAGCCGGGCGGCGAGGTCCGCCTGACCGTCCGGACGTCGGACGAGTCCGGCAGGCCCGTGCCGGCCGTCGTCGGCGTCTCGGCCGTGGACGACCTGGCCCTCGGGGCCCGGCCCGCGCGGGACCGCGCGCCGAGGCTCGCCGCGCAGGCGCTCCTCGGATCCGAGGTGGCCGAACTGAAGGATGCCGCCGCCTACCTCGCGGCGGGCGAAGGCGCGCCGCAGCGTCTGGACCTCCTGCTCGGAACGCAGGGCTGGCGGCGGTTCGCCCACGCAAGGCCCGCCGAGTTCCTCGCGGCCAGCGGCGGCCCGGGCCGGGGCGAGCATGACGACCTGCTCGCCATGCGCGACGAGGCGCAGGAAAGGCTCGGGCAGCGGGGAGGCGGAGGCGGCGGATATGCGGACGCGAAGGGCGAAGAGATCCTGAAGCTGCGCGAGATCGTGGAGGGCGATCAGAACCGGGAGAAGGGCAAGGGCAAGAAGAAGGACATCCCCGCGAGCGGCGAGCGCGAACGGGAGAAGAAGGCCACGGAGGCGGTGGGAAGCGCTCGCTACGCCCTCCTGGCCGATTCGGAGGCCTGGGCCCGCGTCTACGCCTACGACGCCCTGCCCGAGCGCCGGAAGGACTCGCGGGAGAGCCTCGCGGAGACCGTCTACTGGAACGCGGGACTGAAGACCGGCGCCGACGGCGCCGCGACGGCCTCCTTCCGGGTCAGCGGCCTGTCCACGACCTTCCGGATCCGCGCCGACGGCTTCACGAGGAACGGCGCCCTGGGCGAGGCGGACGCGACGCTCGAGACCCGCCGGCCCCTCGAGATTGCGCCCGCCATCCCGGAGGAGGTCACCGAAGGGGACCGGATCGACGCGACCCTGATCCTGCGCAACTTCTCGCCGAGCCCCGTCGAGGCGGCGCTCTCGTCGGAGGCCGGCGCGGGCCTCCGGATCGCCGTGGCGCCCGCCCCGAAAATCGCCGTCCCCGCGAACGCCTCCGCGAAGGCGACGCTCTCGATCGACGCGGGCCGCGCGGGCGACGCCGGGACGATCCTCCTCCGGGCGCAGGCCGGCGCGCGGGCATTCGAGGCGTCCGCCTCGATCCGCGTGACGCCGAAGGGGCCGCCCGAAGGCGGGAAGGACTCGAGCGACGCGAAGGTCGGGATCGAGACCTCGCTTCCGAGGGCGGAGATGGCCGAGGGCGACGCCTCGGACGTCCTCGCGACGGTCTCGAACCGGACGCAGGAAACCCTGCCGCTGACGGTCGCCGTCGTGGGCCTGCCGGCCGGCCTCGAGCCCCGCGCCGACGCGCCCCGCCAAATCGTCCGCGAGGGCCTCGCCGACGCCTGCGAGATCCGCGGCCGCGAGGTCTTCCTCTACTGGCTCGCGCTCGCCCCCGCCGCGAAGGCGACCGTCCGCATCCCCTGCGTCGCCGCCGTCCCCGGCGCCTACCAAGGCCTCCCCTCGCGCGCCTACCTCCACGCCGCCGACGCCCTCAAAGACTGGGCCGCGCCGCTGGCGGTGAAAATCGCCAGGAAGTAGATCTTCCGTCCGTTGGATTGCATCCGCCGCGTCGCGGCGACGAGCACGGGGGCGCCCGGTATCCTGCACGCATGCGCACCCTGCGTCTCGCCCCGCTCGTCCTCGTTTCGCTCCTCTCCCCCTCCGCCTGCCTCGCGGGCGACGCCGCGCCGGCGCCGGTTCCGGCGCAGTCCCCGCCTCCCGGGCCGATCGGGTTTGCGTCGAGCGAGGCCTACGGGCGGAAGGGCACGACCGGCGGGGCCGGCGGGGCGGTCGTGACGGTTTCCGACTCGAAGGCGTTCCTGGAGGCCGTCGCGAAGCCCGGCCCGCTCGTCGTCCGGGTGTCCGGGCGGATCGCGCTGCCGGGACCGATGCACGACGTCGCCTCCGACAAGACGATCGAGGGCGTCGGCGCCGACGCGACGCTCGCCGGCGGGGGGCTGAACATCGGCGGGCCCATCGACAAGGCGGCGACCGAGCCGCCGAAGAACGCGATCGGGAACGTCATCGTCCGGAACCTGACGTTCGAGGACTCCCCCGACGACTCGATCAACCTCCAGGCGTTCGCCCACCACGTCTGGATCGACCACAACAAGTTCAAGCCCGCGCACGACGGCTCGCTGGACATCAAGCGCGGCTCGGACTGCGTCACGGTGTCCTGGAACGTCTTCGAGAAGACCGACAAGACCTCGCTGGTGGGCCACGACGACGGAAACGAGGCGCAGGACAAGGGGCGGCTGCGCGTGACCTACCACCACAACTGGTTTCAGGAAACCACGCAGCGCGGTCCGCGCGTGCGCTTCTCGCCGCTCGTCCACGTCTTCAACAACCGCTACACGAACGTCCGCGGCTACGGGATCGCCGCGGCGAAGGGCAGCCAGGTCCTCGTCGAGGGAAATCACTTCGCCGGCACGAAGGCGCCCATGCTGTGCCGCAAATACGGCCCCGGACGGCTCGTCGAGCGCCGAAACGTCTTCGAATCCTCCGGCGCCCCCGAGACCGACGGGACCGTCCCCGAGGCGAAGGAGTTCTACGCCTACGTCCTCGACAATCCGTTGGACGTCCCCGCCATCGTCGAGAAGGGCGCGGGCCCGGGCCGGATGGAGGCCAAGCCCGAGGCGCCCCCCGCCGCCCCGGCGGCCCCGGAGAAATCGCCGGCGGCCCCCGCCAAGGACGCGTTAGTCCCCGCGGACGCGCTCGACCTGAAGGCCTGGAAGCTGACGCTGCCGGTCGACGCGAAAGGCGCCGGGCGGCCCGACGAGGTCCTCCAGCCGGCGCTCGCCTCCTTCTCCCTCGAGCCCTTCTTCCGCCTCGCGCCGGAAACGGGCGGCGTCGCGTTCCAGGCCCCCTGCGGCGGGGCGACGACGAAGGGGTCGTCGTATCCCCGCTCGGAGCTTCGCGAGATGTCGGCGGACGGCTCCAGGCCCGCCGCCTGGTCCACCACCGAGGGGACGCACGCGCTCACGATCACGCAGGCGATCACGCACCTGCCGGAAAAGAAGCCCCACGTCGTCGCGGGGCAGATCCACGACGCGGAGGACGACGTCGTCATGATCCGTCTCGAGGGCAGGCGCCTGTTCGTCGAGTGCGGCGGAAAGGATGTCGGCGCGCTCGACGAGGCCTACGCCCTCGGCGCCTTCTTCACCGTGCGCCTCGAGGCGGGCGGCGGGAAGATCCGGATCTTCTACAACGACCTCGCCGCCCCGAAGGCGACCGTGGAGAAGAAAGCCGAGGGCTGCTACTTCAAGGCCGGCTGCTACGTCCAGTCGAACCCGAAGAAGGGCGACGCCCCGGACGCCTTCGGCCGGGTGGTCATCCGCGCGCTCGCCCTTTCGCGCGACTCCCCCGCCGGGACGCGCTGACGCCCGGGGACGGCGCGCCGCGAGATTGAACCTTCCGCCCCCCTCTCCGTTCCCTACCGCCGGGGGCCCCCTTGGAGGAACGCGAGCTCGTCCGGCGGTGCGTCGCGGGCGATCCGCTCGCCTGGGAGGCGTTCGTCCGGGCGCACGCGGACCTCGTGTGGCGGGCGGTGCGGACGGTCCTGCACGCGGGCACCGCCGCCGCCTCGTCGGACGCCGAGGACGCGTCGCAGCGGACGTTCCTGCTGCTCTGGGAGGACGGCCGGCGAAGGCTTTCTACGTTCGAGGAGGGCCGGCGCCTCGGGCCGTGGCTCTTCTCGATCGCCCGGCGCGAGGCGATGCGCGTCCTGCGACGGCTCCCACGGCCGGCCCCGCCCCTTGCGCCCGAGGAAGCGCCCCCGCCGACGCTCTCGGACCTCGCGGGCTCCCCGTCCGACGAGGCGGAGGCCAACGAGTCCGCCCGGCGGCTCCGCGAAGCGATCCGCTCCCTCCCGCCCCGCGACCGGCTCCTCGTGCGGCTCGTCTACTTCGATGGAGCGCCCTACGAGGAGGCGGCCCGGCTCCTCGGATGCCCCCTCGGCTCGGTTTCCCCGTGGCTGGAACGCGCCCGCAGGAAAATCCGGCTGTATTTCGCGGCCTCGAGCCCGCCTATAGCCCGATGACGAGGCCATCCATGCGCAAACCCGAAACGGACTGCCTGCCCGAGGAGCGCCTCCTCGCCTGCGCGCAAGGGTCGCTTGCCGACCCCGCCCGCCAGGCGGAGGCGTCGCATCTCGCGGACTGCGCGGCCTGCCGGGACGCGGTCCGAAGGATCGCGGCGGCGCTGGACGGGCACGCGCCCGGCGCGCCATTCGGCCTCGCCGATCGGATCCTCGGCTCCCTGCCCGCGGACGCCCGCGGCGGGCCGCGCATCCCCGACGGGGACCGCGCGCCCGACGCGCGTCCGCGCGGCATCCACCCCCCCCGGAGGTTCGCCATGGCCGCCGCCGCCACGCTCTTCGCCACGTTCGGTCTGTCCCTCTTCTTCGCATCCGTTTCGCCCCCGAAGGCGGAGGCGGCCAAGTCCACCCCAGGCGAACTGCGGGTCCTCGAGGAGGGCCGCTACGCGGGCGTCTGCCCACTGGAGCGGACCGTGGTGAAGGCGCAGATCTCGGGGTTCCTCGCGAGGGTCGAGGTAACCCAGCGGTTCGGGAACCCCTACGAGAAGAAGATCGAGGCGGTCTACGCCTTCCCGCTGCCCTCCGAGGCCGCGGTGGACGACATGGAGATCCGCGTGGGCCGGCGCGTGATCCGGGGAGACATCAAGCGCCGCGAGGTGGCGCGCCGGGTCTACGAGCGCGCAAAGACGGCCGGCAAGGTCGCGTCGCTTCTGGACCAGGAGCGGCCGAACATCTTCACGCAGTCCGTCGCCAACATCCTGCCCGGCGAGCGCGTGGACGTGACGATCCGCTACACCGAGACGATGGCCTACAAGGACGGGGAATACGAGTTCGCCTTCCCGCTGGTCGTGGCACCGCGCTACAACCCGGGAAGCGCGACGAATTCCCTCTCGAACGAAGGGGCTGCCGTCTCCACCGACCGGGTGCCGGACGGCGCGCGGCTCTCCCCGCCGGTCGTGCCCGAGGGGACGCGCTCGGGCCACGACGTCGCGATCTCCGTGGACCTCGACGCCGGCGTCCCGCTGACGGGGATGACGAGCGAGTCGCACCGGATCGACGTGGACCTCGTCTCCCCCTCCCGCCGCGTCGTGACGCTCGGCGGCGGCGACACGATCCCCAACAAGGACTTCGTCCTCCATTACGGCGTGGCGGGCGACAAGGTCTCGGACGCGGTGTTGGTGCATCGCAATCCTGCAGGGGCACGGCATGCCGTGCCCCTACAACCGGCGAATTCCGCATCCGAACGTCCCGCAATGGACGGCGGGTTCTTCACGATGATCCTCCAGCCCCCGAAGCGGCCGAAGGCGGACGAGGTTTCGCCGAAGGAGATGATCTTCGTCATCGACTCGTCGGGCTCGATGCAGGGATTCCCCATCGAGAAGGCCAAGGAGACGATGCAGCTGTGCATCGAGGGGCTGAACGAGGAGGACACGTTCAACCTCTTCGCCTTCTCGTCGTCGATGAGCCGGGCGTTCGACGCCCCCGTCCCGAACACGCCGGCGAACCGGCGGCGCGCCCTCGCCGTCCTCGACGGCCTCGCGGGCGGCGGCGGGACCGAGATGATGCCGGCCATCCAGTCGGCCCTCGAGCCGGCGGCGGACCCGAAGCGCCTGCGGATCGTCTGCTTCATGACCGACGGCCAGATCGGCAACGACATGGAGATCCTGGACGTCGTCCGCAAGACGCGCGACCGCTCGCGGGTCTTCTCCTTCGGGATCGGCAGCGCGCCGAACCGGTTCCTGCTCGAGGGGATGGCGCGCGAGGGCCGCGGGGACTGCCAGTTCGTCTCCCTGAATGCCCGCGAGAAGGACGCCGCGAACAAGTTCCGCGAGCGGATCCGCAACCCCGTCCTGACCGACGTCTCGATCGACTGGGGCGGCCTCGAGGTGGCCGACGTCTATCCCAGGGAAATCCCCGACGTCTTCGCCGCGGGCCCGGTCGTCCTGAAGGGCCGCTACAAGAAGCCGGGCAAGGGGGAAATCACGCTGAAGGGCAAGGTCGGAGGATCGCCCTATGAGCGGAAGATCCCCGTGACCCTGCCCGAGTCCGAGCCGCGCAACCCGACGCTGCCCACGCTCTGGGCCCGCGCGCGGATCGGCGATCTGATGGCGCAGGACTGGATGGGCCAGCAGACGGGCGAGGCCCGCCCGGACGTGAAGGAGGCGATCACGACGGTCGCCCTCGAATTCCGGCTGATGTCGCAGTACACCTCGTTCGTCGCGGTCGAGGAGGCCTCGAAGACCGGGACGGAGGCGCCCGCGAAGGTCGGCGTCCCCGTCGAGATGCCCGAGGGGCAATCCTACGAGGGGACGTTCGGGACGCCGAACCCGCCGCAGGGCATCGCCGCCGCGCCCCCCGCGGCGCCCGCGCCCGCCCCCGCACCCGTCGCGGTCGCGCCGGCCGGCTCGGCCCTCGTGCTGGAGAATTCCATCGTTGTCACGGACAAGAACGTCCAGTTCGCCGACCACATGGAAACGAAGGACGAGGTCGTGAATATGCAGCACCTCGCCCAGGGCGAGCAGGAATCGATGACCACCGTCGATCTCGGCGGGATCGGCACCGGGAACGTGATGGGCGGCGGCGGGGGCGGGCGGTTCGGCTGGCGCGACGGCGGCGGCCGGCGCAACCTCGTCGCCCGCGGCGGCGGGTCGGCGGCCACGGAGGCGGCGGTCCTGCGGGCGCTGCGCTGGCTCGAGACGCACCAGGCGCCGGACGGCCGCTGGGCCGGCGGAAAGGACGGCTCCGACGAGGCCGCGACGGGCCTGGCGCTCCTCGCCTTCCTCGGCGCGGGATACACCGAGGACTCGCCCAAGCACGGCCCGTCCGTCAAGAAGGCCGTGTACTGGCTGGAGTCGAAGCAGAAGGCCGACGGCTCGTGGGCGGGCGGCAACCGGGTCCACGTCGTCTGCGCGCTCGTCGCGGCCGAAACCTACGGGATGACGGGCAAGCACAAGGAGATGGCGCAGAAAGCCGTCGACTTCATGGCCCGCCAGCAGGCCCCGCTGGGCGGATGGGGCGACGGCCCGCCCGGCGCCGCCCGCGACACGGCCACGACCGCCTGGGCCGTGATGGCCGCCAAGTCGGCGAAGCTCTCCGAGCTGAACGTGCCGACGGCTCTCTTTGAAGGCGCGCAGAAATACCTGCAGGCCGCCGGTGCGGGCGAGACGGGCAAGGCCATCCGGGTCGCCGCCGCGATCGAGGGCCAAACGCCGGTCCCCTCGAAGGACGACGCCTCGATCCCCGCCGCCGCGATCTCGATGCTCTACCTCGGGACGAACCCGGAGAATCCGTGGATCGCGGGCGCGGCGGCGGAGATGGCGAAGGAAGGCATCCGCCTGGACGACTTCCCCCGCCTCTACCTGGGGACGCTTTCGATGTTCCAGGTCGGCGGAACGGGTTGGGACGCCTGGAACGCCGGGCTGAAGAAGGGCCTGCTCGAAGCGCAGGACAAAAGCGGCGGGGACGCCGACGGCTCGTGGGAGCCGCCGGCGGGCCGCCCCGGCGGGGCGCCCGGGCGCGCCTCCGCGACCGCGCTCGGGGCGATGTCCCTCGAGGTCTACTACCGCTACCTCCCCATCTACAAGCGCTGAAAACAGGAAGGAGGAGACGGGCGCCGGCGGCGGCCGGGATTCCGGCCGCCGCCTTGCCCTCCTTCGGACGGTCCCTACAATCCGCCGGTGAAGAAATTCCTCTGGAATGTCTGC
>CAYHQZ010000174.1:0-8943 GCA_964358555.1 uncultured Planctomycetia bacterium | reverse complement strand
AAGGCATCACCACCTCGTCCCCCGCCCCCACGTCCAGAAGCAGCGCCGCCAACTCGAGCGCGTGCGTGCAAGACGTCGTCAGCAGCGCCCTCGCCCCGCCAAGCCTCCGCGAGAGCAGCCCCGAAGCCCGCCCCGTAAACGGCCCGTCCCCCGTCACCAGCCCCGAGCCCAAAGCCTCGCCAACGTACTCCACCTCCCGCGGCGCGCGGAAGGGCTTGGAGAAGGGAATCATCCGGCCCGTAAGGATACGCCACCATCCGGTGGAGGGCTATTCCGTCGCCGCCGACCCTGCCGCCCTACTTCTTCTCCGTCTTGTCCCCGCCCGCCCCATCATTTCCGTCCCCCGGCTTCTTCGTCGCGCCCCCCGTCATCGCGGATTCGGCGGGGTTGAGAAGGGGCGTGGGGTCGTAGATGAAACTGAAATCCGGAGGTGGCCTTTGCCACCAGCACTCGGAATCCTTGTCAGGTTCCGCCTTGCCCGGCACCTTCGCATAGACCTTGTCGACCTGCCAGGACCATTCCAGCCGATCCACATTTGCATCGAACCACTTCCGCAGCCGCTCCATTTCGGCACGCCTCTGCTGGAGGGTCGGAAGGATGATCGCCCGGACATGGCTCCGGTGGGGCACGTTGAGATCGGAAAAGTAGCAGCCGAGGTCCCAACGCTGCATGCACCAGGGGTCCTCGTCCATCTTTTTGCCGACAGGGGCGTTCAGCGTCTCCTCGAGCCTCTTCATCTGCCGCTCGAATTCCTTTCGGTGCCACCCCAACCGATCGAAGGTTTCCCCTTTCTTGTGGGCGGAGGGATGCTTCTTCAAAAACGTCTCCAGGAAATCCGTCGGCACATCCCCGGAAACATAGATCTCGACATAACGGCGGTCGCCGGACTTCCAGAAGAAATCGGTCTCCCCGGGCTTTTCCGAAATTCCGTCAAACTTCCATTCGTACCTGTAAATCCAATTCCCCGCGATCTCGAAAGGAACGTAATTCCCCTCGAGATTCATCCGCCATATCTCGTTTTCGTAATCCTTCCGGTTGCCCCCCAAAACCTTGACTTCGCACCGGATCTTGCTGCCGCCGATCCAATACCGGGCGCCGACTTCGTAAGAGGGGTCATCGTCCGGAACGATCTTCTCATCGCCCGGCCCAAACCAATTAACCGGACACTTCCAGAGCAAATCCCGCCTGAACCTCTTTTGGTCCCCCTCCGGAAGCTCCGCCTTAACGAATTCATTCTTTTTGGCAATCTCGTCACGAATGGACCAGAGGTCGAATCGATGGATCTGGACAAGGTCCCTTCCCTGCCAAAAAAGACGGAAAAGGCTCTTCCCTGCAGATCGCCTAACGTTCTCCTCGCTAACCTTGTCGACATTTACAGATACATCAACTCGGTACACCCAGCGCGCTTCCTCGCCCTTTTCAGGTGCCGGAATCTGACTGCGAATATCATCCTTGTAAGATTCGCGGGGAACTCCGTAATCCGATGGCTTGATTACCTCGTAGCCATCAGCCCCTACCGCCAATAGGAAACTAAACCAGAGAGCGCAAGTCATTTCTGCGCCGCCTTCCAGCGGTCCTTCTGCGTTTGGAGAACGTCCAGAATCAACGGCACCATGTGCCGGGTCCGCCCCTTTGCGCCAGGATTCTTCTTCGTAAATGCATCCTTCGCTTCCTGAATCAACGCCAGATCCCCGCTCGTTCCGAAAACCATCGGAACCTCGCCTTCCCACTTCGTGGGCCCGCCGTGCCACCCCGGATAGATTCCGGAGTGGTGAGAGAGGAGGTATCCATTTTCCACGTCGGATAGGATGATGATATCGCCAGAGCGCGGGGTTGGGTTTCCTGGAACAAAGTCATTTACTTCTTCGTTCATTCGGAATGCGAAATCGACCCAGTTTTTGGAACGAGGCAATGCCGCGAGTTCCTCAATACCAACATCAAGATATTTCTCGTCTCTCTTCACGAACCATCTGTACCTACCAGCAGTCCCATCGGTCGATTCCCTCAACCTCACCAATATCGCCGGCGGCGTGCCGAGGGACTCGTAGACTTCGCCGGGACCATCGGGGACGGCAACGCCAGGTTTTTTGGTCGCAGCATCGTAAAGGGCTTTCGCCATCTCCTTCACGTAATCGTCCGACGGCGGAGTCTGCCATCCTTCTTTGCCTCTAAGGTAGATGTGCGCCATCCCGCCGTTTGGCCCGAATACGGCCCAACAATCCTTGAGGCCAACCCCATTCCAGACAATCGTCGTTCCCCCGGACGGCGTTGTTGCCCGCTCTAGCACCGCCTGCATTTCCTTCTGAGTAATCTTGGGTTCGCTTCCCGCGCTTACCTCCGCCAGCGTGATGGAGCGTCGGTCCACGTCGATGGGCGAGGAGGACTTCGTAAAAAATCCCGTCAGGCCGTGATCGGAAATGAGAACGAAAACCGTGGAAGCCATCCACCCCAGTTTCTCCGTTTCGTTCGCAAAGTCCAGGATCCGATGGTCCGTGCTTTCCAAGTATTTCTTCACAATCGTCTTCTGCAACGTTCCGATCTGCTTCCGCCGGGCTTCTTCCGGGAAGTCCCGATCGGGATCGAACGTCTCGTCCGTCCCAACGGTATGGCCGTAATTGTCGGGGCCTGGCAGATAGATGAACATGAGATGCGGCGCCCCCTTGGCGCTGTTATTCCAATATTCGAGCGACTTTTCAAATCCTATCTTGTCGAGATGGTCGCCGCTGGTCCTGGAATGCGTGGATTGCAGGTACAGTTTACGGGCCCGATAAATACCCATGGCAGGCCCCTGAATGAAGAAAGCCCGCACGACGGAGGCGGCGCCATCGTAGTGCACGGGCTTCGTCGCGCCCTCGCTGATGAAGTTATAGACCGAGGCCGACGTAGTCCCCGGGAACTTTTCCGCGACCTGGGTATACATCGACTTCGGAACAGCGCCGCCCGCCCGGAAGGGCTCCGTCCGCAAGTGATTGTTCAGCCTTCCTCGGACGACGACCTCGTAGTCGGAAAATGTGTCGCCGTCATGCTTCAACGGAAGGATCCTCAACGCATTCGTATAGTTCGAGCAGGAGATGGGGACCGTCTCCTTCCGGTCCCGCATGAAATAGGCAATCCCCGGAATGCCGTGCTCGTTCGGCGCCATTCCCGTGGTGATCGTGACCCAGTTGAGCCATGTCACGGAGGGCATGACGTCGAGGACCGGCGAGAAGTCCACGGCCTTCTCGAGCGTCGCCCCGAAGACCTTCGTCAAGCCCGGCGCCTTCTTCGACAGCGCCTCCTTGAAGGACTCGTGGTCGAGGCCGTCGATCCCGAAGATCACGACCCGGAGGGGGACCACTTCGATGGCCTGTTGCAGATCCACGTGATTCCCCAGGCCGCGGAACGAAAGCGTGCACTTCGCTCCCACCGGGGCGTCTGGAGAGACCGTCACCTCCACCTGGCTACGGCGCTGAATCCCGGGGCCCGGCACCCACACGCTGCCGGGGATCACGCGAACGCTGACCTCCTTCATGTTGCTGCTCAGGGTTACCCCTGGCTCCTCGAAAAAGTCCCAGATGGTGGACTCGATCGTCAGAATCGTCTTGGTGCCAGGCGCCCGTTTTGCGTGGCTGACGTCCGATTCTCCCACGAGGACCAGATCCTTCACATCGATGAGCTTCTTGTATTCGGCTTTGGGATCGTAGATCTCATCGCTCGCCGCAAACACGTTCGGCAACATCGCCGCCGGGGCACGCGCGACTCCGACGAACGGAAGCGACATCGACACGCCGGGCACGACGACCTTCAGGGGTATCTCCCGGCCCGCGAAGCGCGCCGTCGGGGCGGGATCGGAATCCAGCACCTCGATCCGCATCGGCAGGAACGTGCCGGCGTCCGTCCCGCCCACGGACACCTGGGACATCTTGAACGTCTGCACGAACAGCGGGCCGTGCGAGAGCCCGCCCGGGACCAAGCCCTCTCCGATGAGCCGGTAAGGCGCAGCCGTTCCCTCGCCGTTCTGGACGAACACCATCTCGGCCGGCTCCTTGCCGTAGCGCGTCCACGTCATCGTCCCGCCGAACGCCGCGGGCGACGCCCCCTCGACGGCATCCCTCCGCACGAGCATCTCGAACGTCACCGCGCCGCCGTCCTTGCCGGCGAACACTCCCGGCTTCTTCGGATTCAGCGCGAGCGTCACGGACCGCGCCGGCCCGTTCCAGGGCCGGACGTCGAGGACGATCTTGTCCTCGATCTTCGTCGTCGGGTTCATGACGAGCCGCGCCTCGACCCTGTCCTGGATCGACACGAACCGCCGGGTGGCGGGCCCCGTCTCCTTCAGGAGCACCGGGACCGAAGCATCCGAGCCGTCCGGCGTCGCGACGCCCCACAGGAAGTCCGCCTTCCCCGGATCGAGCGCCGGCGGCCCGTTCGAGCCCGCGCCCGGCGGCAGGTATCCCAGCTCGGAGCCCGGCGGCGGCTTCACCGCCTTCTGCCCGGGAACCGGCGCCGGCACCGGCACCGCCTGATACAGCCGGACACCGAGCTTCCCGGCCCCCTCGACCGTCCCTTGGTACTCGAACGGCCGTTTCGGATGCGTCGGCCGCCAGTCCTCCACGGGATCGGCCGGCGCCTCGTCGGGCTCGGACAGGATTCGCAGCGCGGCCGGCGGCACGGTCCCGCCCGCCCCCGGCTCGCCGAGAACGACCTCGAGCGGCCCCGGGAACGGATAGACGGGCCGATCCGTCTTCCGATCCTTGACGGCGAAGTCCGCCATGATCTCCACGTACGCATAGCCCTCGTTTCCGATCGCGTTCACCGCCTTCACCTGGAGGCGGTTGGCCCCTTTCGCGAGCGGCAAAAACCCCTTCGTCTCGAACTTCCCCTTGAAGGCGAACGGCCGCCAATCGGTCGCCGCCTCGGGCACGGGCGTCACGGGGATTTCCTGCTCGCCGATGAAGACGGATCGGATGTTCGCCTTTCCCTCCGGGACGATGTCGGCCAGCGCGTCCGTCACGGTCCCCTTGAGCGTGAAGATCGCGAGATTCCCCTCGAGTTCGATCTGCTTCAGCGGCGGCGGCTCCAGGGTGATCACCGGATGGGGCACGGACACCGGCGCGCCCATGCCCACTTCGTCGCCGTCCTTGTCCAGGATCCGCATCGAATAGGTCGGCGACTCCTTCACCCTCACCGTCAGCGTATACCTCTCGTCCTCCAGCGCCCCCACGCCTCCGTATCCGCCGCTGCCCTTCAAAAACAGCCGCACCCGGCAGTCGCCCACCGCCCTCGGAACGAACGTCACGTTCTGGAGGGTCGTGGTCTCGTAGACGAGGCTGCCGGGGGCGTTGGGGTCCAGGCCGGGGGCCTTGAGGAACGCGCCGCGCGCCTGGTCGGCCTCGGGGATGCTCCAGGAGGCGGCCACCGGCGACAGGGCGCCGTCGGCGCTGCGGATGCTCGTCAATTTCTTCATCCCGCCGCCCAGGGGCAGTTCCAGTTCGCCCCGCTCGGTCTGCCGCTCGGCGACCGTGATGTTCC
Organism: uncultured Planctomycetia bacterium; assembly: GCA_964358555.1. Taxonomy (GTDB): domain Bacteria; phylum Planctomycetota; class CAYHQZ01; order CAYHQZ01; family CAYHQZ01; genus CAYHQZ01. The sequence continues at coordinate 3,432 of CAYHQZ010000174.1, read as the reverse complement.
GGGCGGCGGCCTGCTTCTTTGCCGTCCCGACCTGGCCTTCCAGATCGATGGCCTCGCCGTCGACGTCCAGGCCGTCCCAATAGACGATGTGCCGCCCGCGCGCGTTCGGAAGGCCCTCGAGCGTCCGGCGGGTCATCGGGATCGTGGGCGCGGGCCCCTCGCGGAACGTGAGCAAATCCAGCCGCAACCCCTCGGGAAAGCCGGCCGAAAGCGTGTAGGCCGCGAAGTTCCGCGGCGGGGAATCGCCCGTCTGCGAGACGACGACGTCCCGGATCCGGCGCTCGAAGACCGACACGTCCATCGATGCGCTCACCTCGCGCTCCAGGAACTCCTGCCCGCCGGGCAACAGCGTCTCGATGCCCTTGCGGATGACGGTTTTGTTTACCGGGTCCCAGGCGGTGCGAATGACCGACTTAAACTCCACTCGGTATTGCCCCTCCTTCGGAAACACATAGAAGAGGACGGGCTCGACGTTCGGCTGGATGAGCGCCATCTTCTCGCCGGGCCCCGGATCGGTGTCCACGTACCACCGCCCCCGCACGACGTTCATGGACGTCCCCTCGAATCCGGCCGCGAACGCGCACGGCGTCTCCTCGGCGAACTCGATTTGCGCCGTGTCCGGATCGTCCGCGAGTGACGCCGCCTCGATTGTTCCGCGCCAGACGTTGAAGGGGACAGTCTTGCCGTAGCGCAGGCTTCGGACCGCACCGCCAGGTCCCGGGGGCGAGTAGCTGTATTCGACGGCCTGCTCGAGGGCGTAGGCGCCCGGCCCGAACGGCCCCGCGGGAATATCGGCCACGCCGTTCCCCGGGATGAACTCGAAGAGCTCCGCGCCGTTGCGCGACAGCCGGTAGGACAAGAGATCCGTCTTCACGCCCTGGTAGACGTCGGATGCGAACCCGCGCAGCCTGATGGTCTTGTCCAGCGCGATGTCCTCGCCCGGCCACACCCCGTCCGGCAGCTGGCCGACGGCCGCCCCGAGAATCCCGCCGGTCGGGCTCGCGCCCAACTCCACGCTCTCGAAGACCGTCCGGAACGACTCCTCCAAAAGCCCCCCGGGCGGATTCGCGGACGACAAAATCGCCCGGCTGCCGCCGTAGGCGCCACCCAGCGTTCGCGTCGTCGGCGACAGGCCCAGATCGAACTGCTCGAAAATCGGCGGATCGGCGAGCCCCCGGATCATCCCGTGGTATTCGTTCTCCTTCACTTCATAAGGAAGAACGTCTTCGAACGAGGCGTCGCCGAGCCGCCACTCGATGGCCGAGCCGCGGTTGGGATCGGCCGCGAGCGGGAAGAACGCCCCGTAGGGCAGCATGGAATCGTCCGGCGGCGAGGTCCGCGAAAGCGCCGGCGCCGCCCCCACCGCACCCGGGTCGTGGCGCAGCGGGATGTCCCAGGTCTTGCGCGTCTCGTTGCCTCGCTGATCGCGCGCGGTCGTCTCGAGGACGTAGACCCCGTCGGGAACCGCCGCCACGTTCCATCGCAGGAAATGCCGGTCGCTTTCCGCAACGATCGCCCCAGCGGCGTTGCGGATCCGGATGGCGGGGCTTTCGAACAGCGCCCGCTCTCCCGTCGACTTCAGCTCGATCCAGACGGAGCCGTTCACGCGAGGCATCGGCTGGACGCCCGCCCGCGCGGGATCCGCGTCCGAGATGCTCGCCTCGAGCACCGGCCCGTCGCGATCCGCCTTGACGACATAAGTCCGCTCCCAGCGGTACTCCCCCTTCCAAGGCGTCCCCGGCGCGCCCGCCCCGTAGTCGCACACGAACGCCACCTTGTGCGGCCCGACCGACCAGCGGAACACCCCATCCGAATCCTTCGCATCCACGTCCCAGCGGTAGAGATTCGTCATCGCGACGAGGCCGCCGTCAATCAGGATCGAAAGCGACCGGACCAGCCGCGGCGCCTGCGGGTAAAACGCAAGCACCGTCCCCGTCGCCGGCACGTCCACGGGCGCAAGCGACGGCACCCCGCCCCCCGCCTCCGCCGGCGGCCGGATCGGCCCCGGCGTGACCGTCACCGCGAGTTCGTCCTCGGCCGTCGCGGCCCCGTTCGTGACCGCAAGCCGCGCCTTGAACACCCCCGGCAGGAAATACCGTCGCTGCACCAACGAGTCCGTCTCGTCCGGACTGCCGTCGTCGAACGTCCACCGATACGAAAGCGCCAGTCCCTGCGGGTCCGACGATTTCGTCCCGTCGAGCTCGACGAGCGCGCCCGCGATCACCGACAGGTCGGCCCCCGCGTCGGCCACCGGCGGAAGAATCCCCGCCGCCGGCGAGACCGGCGCGACCGCGATCAAGAGGGCCAGCAGGCCCCAGGCGAACGAAACCCACCCGAACGAGACGCCGTGGCGACGATTCGGCATTTCCGCTCCTTTGCGCATTTGACCGGGAAAGAACCAAAACAGGGCGGGATTATAGTTTCGGACGATTATCCGTCAATAGCGTTTTTAGACGTTTTGGATTCCCCGCCCCGCCCGCCCCGCGGCGCCGCCCCGGGACCTTCCTCGTCAGACTTTAGACTTAGGACTTAGGGCCTAGGACTTTGGACTTTGGCCCCCCCTCCGTTGCCCGCCGCCCCTCCCCGCCGTAGAATGCCCCCGAGCAATCCCCGATAGCTCAGTTGGTAGAGCAACGGACTGTTAATCCGTTTGTCGCTGGTTCGAGTCCAGCTCGGGGAGCGACTTTCTTTTTACGGAATAAGACCCGCCGGGAGGTTAACGCAGGAGGGCCAGCGAGAGAGTTCCGCGCCCTTCGCCGTATACCGTAGCGGGCCAAAGGATACGGGCGCAACCATGCGTCCGGGTCCGTACTCTCGGTTCGAAACGAAAAGTGGCACCCCGGTCGGGACAATCGATTGTCCCGACCGCACCCCGGGCCGGACTCTCCTCGAACTCTCTTTATCTCCGTTCGTCTCTCCGAAAAGGTTAACGCCCGCGTCTGGGTCGGAACCCCGGTCTTTCGTCATTTCGAACCGCTCCGGGGTATATAGGTAATAGAGGACATCGCTGGACAGCCGGCTGGCCGCGAAGCGGAGGCCGTTGTGGGCGCATCCCGAAAGGAACCCGCCCATGGAAACGGCCGACATCCCGCTGACCCCCGAGGAGCGTTTCTCCCGGGTCGCCTCCATCCTTGCCACGGGGCTTCTGCGCCTGAAAGCGAAGCCCGGGTTGGCCATCCCGGGGGGCGCCCCGGCGGCCGAACATGAGCCGCCCGAGGAATCTTTCGTAGGCGCGCAGAATTGCCTTGAGGTCTCGGCGCCCTCCTGGCCCCATCCCCCTGGAGGTTAACGCACGTGAGAACAAGAGACCCAAACCCGTCCCTGGCCCTCGCGAGGGCCATCGCGGCCTTGAAGGAGATGACCGTTCCGGAGCTCCAGGCGAGGCATGCGGCGGTCTTCGGCGAGGAAACCCGGATCCACCACCGGGACCTG
>CAYHQZ010000173.1:0-8965 GCA_964358555.1 uncultured Planctomycetia bacterium | reverse complement strand
CGCGACCTCTCGAGCCTCCGGATCCTCGGCACGGTCGGCGAGCCCATCAACCCCGAGGCCTGGATCTGGTACCAACAGGTCATCGGCAAGGATCGCTGCCCGATCGTCGACACCTGGTGGCAGACGGAAACCGGCGGGATCCTCATCACCCCGCTGCCCGGCGCCATCCCGACGAAGCCCGGCTCGGCCGCGCGGCCCTTCTTCGGCGTCGAGCCGATGGTGGTCAAGGCCGACGGGACGCCATGCGCCGCAAACGAGGGCGGGTCGCTCCTCATCAAGCGCCCGTGGCCCGGGATCATGCGCACGGTCTACGGCCAGCACCAGCGCTTCATCGAGACCTACTTCACCCAGTTCCCCCCCTACTACTTCACGGGGGACGGGGCCCGGCTCGACGGGGACGGCGACTATTGGCTCATGGGCCGGATCGACGACGTCCTCAACGTTTCCGCCCACCGCATCGGAACCGCGGAGGTCGAAAGCGCGCTCGTCTCCAACCCGAAGGTCGCGGAGGCCGCCGTTGTCGGCTTCCCGCACGACATCAAGGGCCAGGGCATCTACGCCTACGTGATCCTCAAGCAGGGCGTGCTGAAGTCGCCCGAACTCGTCAAAGAGCTCGGCGCCCACGTCGGCAAGGTCATCGGGCCCATCGCGAGGCCCGACAAGATCCAGCTGGTCGACGGCCTGCCGAAGACCCGCTCCGGGAAAATCATGCGCCGGATCCTGCGCAAGATCGCCGAGGGACAGATCCAGGAGCTCGGGGACACGACAACCCTCGCGGATCCAACCGTCGTGACCGCGCTCGTCCAGGGCCGCCTCTGATCCGGCGTGCCAGGAGAATTCAATGCCAGACACCCAAGCCCATGCGTCCGATTTCGTCGCCTCCGATCCCCTCGACGAGGAAAACCACCGGGAGGCGGCCCTCCAGATCCTGGAAAGCCCCGCCTCCATCCAGCGATTTCAGCAACGCCTGGAAAAAATGGCCAAGATCCGCGCCGACGACCTCGCCCCGGCGGAGAAGCGCCGCCACTTCCTGACGCTCGGGATCGGCAACTTCCTCCTCGGGCGCCTCGACGCGGGCCTGGAGGCCCTCCGGGCGATCAAGTCCGACGGCGAATCGGCGCTCTTCCAGGGGCGCGTCCTCGCGGCGAAGGGCGATCTCAAGGGCGCCCTGGACTGCTTCGGGAAGGCCTCCGAAAAACGGGACGAGGCGGCGCTCGAGCAGGCGGAGACCCTGGTCCTGCTCGGCCGGATCGAGGAGGCCCAGAAGATCCTGAAGGGCCCGGCCGGAAAGCGAGACTCGGCGCAGGGCGAGTACCTCCGCGGGCTCGTCGCCGACGCCGTCGGGGAGTACGAGGACGCGCAGGAGGCCTACGAAGCGGCCCTCGTGAAGGATCCGGCCCATGCCCCCTCCCTCTTCCGCCTCGGCTACAACGCCGATCTTAGGGGCCACGAGGAGGAGGCCGTCGACTACTACGAGCGCTGCCTCCGGGGCGCCGGGCCCACCTTCGTGCAGGCCTGGATCAACATGGGGCTCCTGTACGAGGAGCGCGGGCAGGCCGATCGGGCGATCGCCTGTTTCCAGCGGGTCCTCGAGCGCTACCCGAACCACCCCCGGGCGGAGCGCTACATCAAGGACGCCGAGGGGACCCGGGACATGTACTACGACAGCGAGAAGAAGCTCCGGGACGCCAAGGTGGCCCTGCTCGAGACCCCCATCGCGGAGTTCGAGCTTTCCGTCCGAAGCCGGAACTGCCTCGCGAAGATGAACATCGCGACCCTCGGGGACCTGCTGAAATACTCCGAGAAGGACCTGCTCGCCTACAAGAACTTCGGCGACACGTCCCTGCAGGAAATCAAGCACCTCCTGGTCCAGAAGGGGCTTAGGCTCGGGGAGGGCAAGACGGACGATATCGCGCTGCCCCCGGGCGTCCCGCCGGAGATCCTCTCCCGCCCGATCGCGGAACTGGCCCTCTCCGAAAAGACCCAGGCCGCCCTCCAGGCCGCCGCCATCTCGACCTTCGGGGAATTGCTGCGCCAGTCCCAGGAGGAGCTCGAGGCGGCGGGGCTCAACGAGGCGGAATGCCAGGAAATCCGCCAGCGGCTCTCCGCCTACGGCCTGGCCCTCTCCCCCCCGAAGCCGCCGGAGCCGCCGCCTGCCCCCTAGGTCGAAACGCCTCCGGGCGCTAGAATCCGGGGGCTGAAGGCCGGTATCCGTCCCGCGGCCCCGCGAATTCGCAAGGCCGATGATCGACTTCGTCGAAGGCACCCTCGTCCGAAAAACTCCGACCCACGCCGTCGTGAGCGCCGGCGGCGTCGGCTTCTGGATCCAGATTCCGCTCTCGACCCGCGAGCGGCTGCCGCGCTCGGGGACCGTCCGGATCCTGACGCATCTTTCGGTGTCGGACTCGGACATGCGCCTATTCGGGTTCGCGACGGAGGACGAGCGGCGGGTCTTCCATCTGCTCCTCGGCGTCGGCGGGGTCGGGCCGCAAACGGCGATCGCGCTCTTGTCCGGGGTGTCCATCCGGGAGATCCGGCGCGCCGTCGTCGACCAGGACCCCTCCCCGCTCACGCGCGCAAAGGGCATCGGACGCAAGACCGCCGAGCGGATCATCCTTGAGCTCAAGTCGCAGATCGCCGCCCTCGGGGAGGGGACGCCTCCCGCCCCGGACTCCCCGGCCGGGGTCCGGCAGGACGCGCTGCTTGCGCTGCTCTCGCTCGGAATCCCGCAGCCGAAGGCCGAGGAGGCCGTCCGGAAGGCGATGGCGGAAACCCGCGCCGGCAGCCTCCCCACGGCCGAGGAACTCACGAAGGCGGCCCTCCGGCATGCCTAAAAAGATTCGCGTGGAGCCCCCCCTGGTGGGCGAACGAAAGCCCGAGGAATCGGATTTCGAGAAGAGCCTCCGGCCCCGGACCTTCGAGGATTTCGTGGGCCAGCGCCGGATCGTCGAGAACCTCCGCGTCTTCGTGAAGGCAGCGATCGAGCGGAAGGAATCCCTGGACCACACGCTCTTGTCCGGGCCGCAGGGGCTCGGCAAGACGACGCTCGCCTTCCTGTTGGCCACCGAGGCCGGGGCGGAGTCCATCTCGACCTCGGGGCCCGCGCTCGAGAACAAGGGCGACCTCGTCGGAATCCTCACGCGCCTCCAGAAAGGACAGTTCCTCTTCATCGACGAGATCCATAGGCTCCGGCCGGCCCTCGCGGAGTCGCTCTACGCGGCGATGGAAGATCGCGCGGTGGACGTCGTGCTGGACTCCGGACCCGCGGCGAGGACGCTGCGGATCCACCTGGAGCCCTTCACGCTCGTCGGGGCGACGACGCGGGAGGGGCTGCTCCCGGGGCCGTTCCGGTCGCGCTTCTCGATCCGGGAGAAGGTCGAGTACTACCCCGCGAACGACCTCGTCCGGATCCTCGAGCGCTCGGCCCGGATCCTGGAGGTGGATGCGGAGCCGGACGCCATCGAGCACATCGCGCGCCGGGCCCGCGGCACGCCCCGGGTGGCCAACCGCCTGCTGCGAAGGATTCGGGACTTCGCGCAGGTGGAGGGGTCCCGGCGCATCACGGCGCCGATCGCCGAGCGGGGGCTCGAACGGCTCGGGATCGACGCGCGGGGACTGGAGCCGATGGACCAGCGGATCCTCGAAGTGCTCGTGCGGCACGCGGGCAGCCCGGTCGGATTGAAGACCGTGGCGCTGGCCGTCGGCGAGGAGGAGGACGCCATCGAGGAGGTCTACGAGCCGTTTCTGATCCAGGAGGGGCTGCTGCGCAAGACCCCGCGGGGGCGCGAGCCCACGCCGGAGGCCTGGAAGGCGCTGGGGAAGCCCTTCCCGGCGGGCGCGGAACCCCTGTTCGGGAGGCGACCATGAGGAAGCTGTCGGCGGCCTTCGCGCTCGCGCTCGCGCTCGCCGCGGGCTGCGCCCCGGAGCCCGACTGGGGCCCGGCAAGCCCGCCGCCGGGAAGCCCGCTCGCCAGCGGCGAGTTCCGCGTCGCGATCCTGGCGAACGCGGCCGCCGCGGAGATCGCGGTGTCGGGGCCGTATGAAATCCGGAAGGAGGGCGAGCCCGCGATCCTGGAAACAGGCGCCGCACTCCCCCCGACGGTCTTCCGCGCGGCGGCGGGCGGCCTGGAGGGAAGCACCCCCTCCGGCCGAAGGATCTGGCCGTCGCCTATCGAGATCCGGCCGCGCGCCGACGGAACCCTTTCGATCGCGAACGCCCGCTACCGGGGGCGGGCGGTCCTCTACGCGAACCCCGACGGAACGATCGACGCGGTGAACGCCGTGGCGCTGGAGTCCTACATCCACGGGGTCGTGGGCGGCGAGATGCCCGCCTCGTCCGCCCCCGAGGCCCTCGCTGCCCAGGCGATCGCCGCCCGCTCATACGCGCTCTACAAGATGCGCGCCGCCGCGCCCGGAAAGCGCTGGATCGGCGCTTCCGACGCCTCCTTCCAAGTCTATAAGGGGATCCGGGCCGAGACGGCCTCCACCCGGGACGCGGTCCTCCGAACGGCCGGGCTGGTGCTGCTCTGGCAGGGCCGCGCCTTCCCGGCCTACTACCACTCGACCTGCGGGGGCCGCACCCGGGACGTAGCCTTGGCCTTCGGGGAACGCTCGATCCCGCCGCTCGCGGGGGGAACCTGCGGATTCTGCGACCGCGCGCCGAGGTTCCGATGGAATGCCCGCGTGGACCGCTCGGAGGCCGCGACGCGCCTCGGCGTTCCCCGGGTGGACGTCATGGAGATGGTCCCGCAGGCGGGGGCGCCTGCGCGGGTGCGCGTCCGGACGTCTTCCGGCTCCGCCCTCTGGACGCGGGAGGCCCTGCGCGCGCGCCTCGGGCCGATGCGGATCTTCGGCTACGACTTCACCGTCCGGACCGGGCGGGACGGCTTCGACTTCGCCGGAAGCGGATTCGGGCACGGGGTGGGGCTCTGCCAGGAAGGGGCCCGGGGAATGGCGACGGCGGGCCGAACCCACCCCCAGATCCTGGCCCACTACTATCCCGGCGCGGATCTGGTCCGTATCCAGCCGTAAAGGCGTATACTCCCCCCCCTTCCATGTGCCACTCCATTTTCCTCCAGGCCGCAGGCGGCCAGGCCGGGGGCCAGGCCGCTCCAGGCCTTGAGCCCTTCATGCTCCTCATGCCGGTGGCGGTCATCGCCTTCTTCTACCTGGTCATCTTCCGGCCGCAGAAGAAGCGGGAGTCGGAGCGCCGCAAGACCCTGGAAGCCCTCCAGAAGGGCGATCTCGTCATCCTCCGGAGCGGGATCCTCGGGAAGGTCGAGGCGATCCGCGGGACGGTGGTGACGATCTGCGTGGACGAATCCGTGATCGAGAAAGCCACGGAGCGGAAAACCAAGATTTTCGTGCTGCGGTCCGCCGTGGACCGCGTCGTGAAGGCGGAGGACGTCCAACAGGCGATGTCCGGCGCCGACAAGAAGACCGAAGGATAGGAAAGGAGAGACTCCCATCCGCGCCGAACGAACCCGGAAACTGGCCCTGTTTGCCGTCCTCTGCCTTCTGCCCATCGCCCTGCCCGCCTTCCGGGCCATCCGAGGGAAGTCCGCCAAGGAACTGCTCCCGCCCCTCGGCATCGACCTCGAGGGAGGGGCCGAATTCCGCTATATCCTCCGCCTCGATCGGCTGAATCCCGAAGTCCGACCGACCCCGGCCGTGGCCGCGGCGCGCACCATCGACGTGATCCGGCGCCGGATCGACGCCCAGGGCACGGGGGAAATCAAGATCAAGGCGGTCCTCAAGGCGAACCCCGAGATCATCATCGAGGTCCCCGGCCAGCAGCTCTCCAAGATCGGCGAAATCAAGGGCCGCCTCCAGAGCGTCGGGCGGCTGGAATTCCGGATCGCCCTGCCCCGCGAGCATCCCTCCTACCGGAAGCTCCCGACCCTGAAGGTCGGCGATTCCGTGCCGGGGCACGCGGAACAGCGCGTGGTCGAGAACATCCCGGAATCCAGCCGGAAGGAGAAGGACCAGGAGCGGATCATCATCAACTACGGCGGCGAGAAGGGACTGGACTGGATGACGGGCGAAACGCTCGTCTCGGCAAGCCCCGAGTTGCGCACCAGCGGCATCCTGGGCGCCTCCGAAAGCCCCTGGATCGTCTCGATCCGCCTCGACAACGAGGGCAAATACCAGATGGCCAGGCTGTCCACGAAATACGTGGGCAAGCCGATGGCCATCATCCTCGACGGGAAGTGCTATTGCGCCCCGATCATCAAGTCGGTCCTCGACGGCGGGGAGTTCTACATCGAGAACTTCCCCGGAGGCAATGACGAGGCGAAAAGGATCTCGAACGTCTTAAACTCCGGCGCCCTGCCGGCGGAGCTGGAACTCCGGCACGAGAACTTTATCTCGCCTGACATCGGGGTCTCCGCCCGGAACCGGGGGCTCATCGCGACCGTCCTCGCCTTCCTCGTTTCCGTCGTCTTCTTCGTCGCCTACTACCGCGCGGTCGGACTGGTCGCGAACCTCGCGCTCTTGCTGAACCTGGTGCTCACGATCGGATTCCTCTCCTCCATCGGCGCCGTCCTCACGCTGCCCGGCATCGCGGGGCTCATCCTGACCCTCGGCATGGCGCTCGACGCGAACGTCCTGATCTTCGAGCGCATCCGGGAGGAGAAGGCGAAGGGACGCTCCATCGCCCTGTGCCTGAAGAATGGCTACGAGCGCGCCTGGAGCGCCATCTTCGATTCGAACATCACGACAATCTTCACGGCCCTCATCTTCTGGTATATCGGCACGGGTCCCGTCCAGGGCTTCGGGATAACGCTGACCATCGGCATCACCTTCTCGATGTTCACCGCCGTCTTCGTGACGCGCGTCATCTTCGAGGCGCTCCATGACGCCGGGCGGCTCGAGCAGTTCAAGATGTCGAGCCTGATCCCCGCGACGAACCTGAATTTCGTCCGCTGGATGAAACTCGCCTGCGTCGCGTCGGCCGTCGTGATCCTCGCCGGATGGTTCAACTTCCGCCGGCTCGGGGACGAGAAATACGACCTCGATTTCCGGGCCGGCTACGCCGTCCAGTTCGTCACAAACAAGCCCATCGAAATTGACGAGGTGCGGCAGCGCCTGGAAAAGGAATCGGGCCTGCAGGGCGCGAAGGTCCAGGCGATCAGCCGCTACGGCGCGAACGCGAAGGTCCGCGAAACGCTGTCCGCGACCGCCGCCCGCGAGTTTAAAATCGCGATCGGCGATCCGGCCCTGTCCGATCCCGGGCGGATCCGGATGTTCCTGCAGGAGAAATACCTGCGGACCATCTTCCCCCTCGCGGACGCCGCGGGGTCGAAAGCGGTCATGCCGGGCGCGTTCCCGAAGGCCCTCGAGGAAGCCAGGATCGCCGGGGGGGCATGGCTCGGGTTCTCCTTCTCCTCCGAAATCGATCGGGACGCCTTCGTCCGGATCTTCCGGGACGCGGGAGGCGACGGGAGCCGGATCTGGCCGCGCGCCGACCTCCCCGGCGAATCCCGGCCCGCCGGCGCCCTTCCGGCGAAGTCGAGGACCTGGGGCGGCTTCCTCGGGCTCGAGGGCCACCGGCTCGCCCTGGAATCCTTCCTCCGCAGCACGATCCGCGACCGGACCCCGGAAATCGCCTCCGAAGGCGTTCCCTCGGACCCCGAGTGGAAGACCCTTCCCAAGGCCGGCGGCGGCACGGAAAAGGTCCTTCGGGCCGAAGTCATGTTCGACCGCTGGGTGGAACCCCCGATGAACCCCGCGGAGGTCGACAAGCGCCTGCGGGCCTGGAGCGCCGAGAATCCAAAGACCAAGGCGATCGGGCCGGAATCCCCCCTCGAAAAGGCGGAGATCCTGCTCTCCGAGGACGACGTCCAGAAGATCCTCCGGAGGGCCGAGCGCGAGAACTTCCCGCTCGACCCGATGGCCTCCGCGAGCCGGAAGGTCCGGGAATTGTTCCGGGAGATCTTCGGCGCCAGCCTCTCGAATCCGTTCCCCCGGGTGGAGTTCGTGAGCAAGGAAGTCTCCGAGGAGATGAGCAACCAGGCACTCCTCGCCATGGGCGCCTCCCTCATCATCATGGTCTTCTACCTGTGGTTTAGGTTCTTCGAATTCCGCTACGGATTCGCGGCGATGGTCGCCCTCCTCCACGACGCCCTCGTCGCGTTCGGGATCACGGCCGCGGCGAACGCCCTGGGGCTCATCGACGGGAAGGTGAACTTGACCCACGTGGCGGCGCTTCTGACGATCATCGGATTCTCGGTCAACGACACGATCGTCATCTTCGACCGGATCCGGGAAAACCTGCAGGCGCTCCGCCGAGACCCGACGCTGCCGTTCCCGAGGGAAGCCTTCACGAAAATCGTGAATGACGCTTTGAACCAGACCCTCGCCCGGACCATCCTGACGACGTCCACCGTGCTCCTCACGGTCCTCGTGCTCTTCTTCGTCGGACGCGGGGAAGGGTCGGTCCTCGAGGGCTTCGCCTTCACCCTCTTCGTCGGGTGTGTTGCGGGAACCTATTCGACCGTGTATATTGCCGTTCCTCTCCTGGTGGCAATGCACCGGGGGGGCAAGAAAAAGTAGCCTGGGACGCGTCGTCCCGGGACGGGTGCTGAAACAGAAACGGCCCGGTCGCCGCAGGAACGGCCGGGCTGGAATTCCCGTCCCTCCTGCTTCCCGATCATTTCCCGAAAGATTTTTCGGACAGGTGTGACGATGCGCACGGAGTCAAAAATCAGCCTCGCGATCTTGCTCGTTCTTGGAATCGTGTTCTTCCTTTTCATGACCCAGAAGACCCGCACAAGCGCGCGCACGGGCGCGCCGGCCCAGGCTTCAAAGGCGCCCCCGCCGACCGCGGCGCCATCCGCCCTCGCCTCGATGTCGAGGGAGGATGCCCGCGCCCCGGACGAGCGCCGGCGCCTCGCCCCCGCAACGTCCGCGCCGCCCCGCGGGCCGTCGCTGCCGCTTCAGCGACGCGGCGTTCGTGCAGAACACAC
>CAYHQZ010000172.1:0-8966 GCA_964358555.1 uncultured Planctomycetia bacterium | reverse complement strand
CGGCGGAATACGGAGTCCCCGTGCCGGCGTTCATGTCGGCGCTGGCCTACTACGCCTCCTACCGAAACCCCAGGCTTTCGGCCAACCTCCTGCAGGCCCAGCGCGACTACTTCGGCGCGCACACCTACGAGCGCATCGACAAGCCGCGCGGCGAGTACGCCCACACCAAGTGGCCGGACGTCCAGGAATAGGAACCATCGCAGGCTGGGGCTGGCCTTGGGCGGGCCCCCGGTGCCGGGCGACCACAAGGGTCGCCCCTACGCGCGGATGGCCCGTTTGCCGCCATAGGCGGCGGACGGCGTCCGCCCCGACGGCAAGGGCGCGCAAGGCCCATCTTCGCGGACTTGGATTCGGCTATAATCGCCATCTGAAGAGCAGGAGATCATGCCCCGAAACGGATGGAAAGCACGGATCGTCGTGGATCCGAAGATTCTCCTGGGGAAGCCCGTCGTCAAAGGAACCCGGCTCGCCCCACGGTGACCAAAACGATCGCGCCGAGGCCGATCCCGATCCCGGTCCGGCGGTCGAACGGGCTTCCGGTCGGGCAATGCGTTACCCTATAGATATGAGCATCTTCGCTTCGAAGGGCGGACCCGGGCTCGCGCTGAACTCGCGCGACAAGGAGGAACTTGTCCGCAAGTCCCTCGAGCGGGTCGGAACGGTCCGAAAGGCCCTGCTCCTTCCCCCCGACTTCACCCGGTTCCACTCGAACGCGGGCGTCCTCACGGCCCTTTTTTATCAGGCCCTCACCGAACGCGGCGCCCGGGTGGACGTCATGCCGGCGCTCGGCACGCACGTCCCCATGTCGGACGCCGAACTCCTCGAGATGTTCGGCCCGTCCATCCCGCGCGACCGGTTCCTCGTCCACGACTGGCGGGGCGGCATCCGGAAGGTGGGCGAGATCCCCTCCGACCTCGTCCAAAAGGTCTCCGAGGGAAAACTCGCCTACTCCATCGACGTGGCGCTCGATCACGCCCTTCTCGATCCCTCCTACGAGCTCATCCTCTCGATCGGCCAGGTCGTCCCCCACGAGGTCATCGGGATGGCCAACCACAACAAGAATGTCTTCGTGGGATGCGGCGGCAGCGACATCATCAACAAGACCCACTTCCTGGGCGCCGTCTACAACATGGAGCGGATCATGGGGCGATTGCGCTCCCCCGTGCGCGACGTCCTCGACTACGCCGAGGAGAAACACTTCTCCGCCCGCCGGGTCGTCTACGCGCTGACCGTGATGGCCCGCGGCGCCGGCGGACATCTCGCCATGAACGGCCTTTACATCGGCGACGGCCGCGAGGGCTATGAGGCCGCCGCGCGCCTCTCCCAGCAGGTCAACATCACGCAGCTCGACGCCCCTCTCGCGAAGGTCGTCGTCTACCTCGACCCCGCCGAGTTCAAGAGCACGTGGCTGGGCAACAAGTCCATCTACCGCACGCGCATGGCCATGGCGGACAAGGGCGAGCTCATCGTGCTGGCCCCCGGCCTCGCCCACTTCGGCGAGGACAAGGTCATCGACGGCCTCATCCGGAAATACGGCTACGTCGGCACGCCTAGGATCCTCGAGGCCACCGAGAAGAACGAGGACCTCCGCACGAACCGATCCGCCGCCGCGCACCTGATCCACGGCTCCTCCGAGGGCCGCTTCGCGATCACCTACGCCCCCGGCAAGCTCACCCGCGCCGAGATCGAGGGCGTCGGCTTCCGATGGGCGGACCTCAAGGCGACGACCGCCGCCTACGATCCTTCAAAACTGAAGGACGGCTGGAACGAAGTCCGCGGCGAGCGGGTATTCTTCATCTCGAACCCCGCCCTGGGCCTCTGGGGCCTGAAAAAGCAGTTCGAGAACGGTTAGGCCCGCTCGAGATAGGCGTTCCCGACAATCTTCAGCTGGACCCGGCCGATCTCGGGATCCGTGCGCTCCTCCAGGGGCTTCACCACGCAGCCCTCGCGCAGATGATTGGCGAGCGGCATCGTGGACGGCCCCTCGGCGAACGCATCAACGCTCGATTCGTCGTAGGGACCTTCGAAGAGCGTCGGGACCCACGGCAGGCCTTCGCCCAGGGCCCTCGCCTCGGCGGCCGGCACCCAGGCATTCCCGCGCAAGAGATCATACGCGGCCACGCGGACCTCGCCGGGCTTTGTCCCGTACTTGAGATCCTGCACCGCCCCGTAGACCTCGGCGTAAACCGTGATCTCGGGATGCGCGCGACAGAACGCCTCCACGGCGGGCGCAACCTTGAGGGCCTTCCACCAGACGTTCAGGCCCGTCGGGTCCTCCTTCTTCCAATTCTTGTGCGAGCCGCAGCGCATCCGGCCGTCCACGAAGGCGTATCTGGCATTGGCCCCATGGATCTTCTCGGTCACGAGCACCGGCTCGCCGGCCCGGAAGAGGTGGCGAAACCGACGCCAGTTCTCGACGTCGTAAACGGGACGGTTTCCCTCCGGCGGCGGCTCGTCCTCGCCCCCCGTCGAGAACGGCTCGGGCGGGTCGTAGTGCGTGACACCCAGGAGGTCGGCAACGTCCTGGCCCTCGGCCCAGCCGGGCTTCGCCGGGACGAGCAGCCCCTGCGAGACGACCCCGCGCAGCCGCGCCACCTTGATCCGCGCGCGCCCCCCCTTCGCCTTCGGCGCAAGAAACGCGAACTCCGGCCGATCCGCCGGCACAAGGCTGTCGGGCGGAATATAGGCCCCGAGCGAAACGCCCTGAAAGTCCGCCGTCCGGACGCAGGCCGTGAAGCCGAAGACCTCGACCACGGAAAGCGCGTCGGCGTTCGGATGCTTCTGGAGGCGGACAGGGACGACCTCGACCTTGTGCTGGCTCATGGGCACATGCTACCAAAGGAGTCCTTGACCTTCCTTCCGGCTGCCGCCAAAATCGCCTTTTGCGCCCCTATCGTCTAGAGGCCTAGGATGCCAGGTTCTCAGCCTGGAGACCTCGGTTCAAATCCGAGTAGGGGTAGTTTCCTCCTTTTCGGAGCGTTCCGCGAGCGCAGCGAGCGCCTTTGTCTTTTGTAGGCAAAGACCTTCCGTCGAGATGGTACGGTTCAAACTCACCCCTTCTAGGATCTCTTTCCGGCCGTTCCAGTTTGAACCTTCCCATAGTTCGGCCAAGTTCTGGCTGAAATTGAAGACCGAGAGCGCCTGTTCCCGGGTTTCCGGGATGAGCGCCTGGCCCTTGCCGAGGGCGGTCTCGACCTCGGCCGCCTGACGCTTCAGGTCGGCCATCTTCGCCTGGAACGCCTTCTCGTCGATGGTTTGGAGGAGGTAGGTGTTCAGGAGCCGGTCCTGCATGTTGGCCAGTTCCGTCTTTCGTTTCCGGAGCGCCTGCCGATGCTCCTTGGCCATCACCCCCTCCTCGTCGAAGGCGTTCTCGATGCCCCGCCGGAACCACTCGGCGAGTTCGGGGGCCAACTTGAGCTTGGCGAAGTCCTCCAGGATGGTCGCTTCCAGATCCCCTTCCCTCCAGCGGAGCTGGGGGTGGTCGGCCGGAGGGTTGTTGTTTCCGCAGCGGTAGTAGACGTGCTCTCGGACGTTCCCGCTCCGGAGCTTCCGCTTGATCTTCTCCCCCGTCATTGCGAACCCGCAATAAAAGCATCGGAACAGCCCGCCGGCGAATGGGTGGGCCTGCTTGGTCATCCTTCGGTTCCGGCCCTTGAGGAGGTCCTGGCATGCCTCGAACTTCTCCCGGGTGATGAGGAGCTTGTACTTTCCCGGGTAGACCTTGCCATGGCGGTGAAGCTCGCCCACATAGAAGCGATTGTTGAGGATGCCGGAGAGAATGCTGCGGTCGAAGCGCCTCTCGCTGTTCCGGTAGACGAAGCCCTCCGTAGCCAGTTGGTTCCCGAGCTGCTCGAAGGTGTACCTGCCCGTCGAGAAGAGCTCGAAGACCCGCTCCAGCGCCTTTGCCTTCTCGGGTTCCGGTCGGACCGGCTCGTCGTTCTCGCCGGTGTTCATGTAGCCGAAAGGGGCTTTCCCCAGCGGCCAGCCCTGCCGGATCCGTTCATCCATTCCCTTCAGGACCTCGGATCGCAGGTTGTCGGAATAGTACTGGGCGACGGCGGCCATGACGTTAAAGGACAACGCCCCGGCCGCCCCCGGGGCGAACTGGTTCTCGACGAACGCGAGCTGGACGCCGCAGGCATCCTCCAGCTCCTGCATTCGAACGGCGTCCCGCATGTTCCGGCAGATGCGGTCCAGCTTGTGGGCCAGGATGGCGTTGATGCCCAGCTTCTTCGCCTCTTTTCGGACCCATGCGAACATCTCGTTGAACGCCACCCGTTCCGCGCCGCGCCGCGCCGACTCTGCGACCGCGAACTCCCGCACGATCTTCCATCCGCACTTCTCGACCCGATCCCGGCACGCCCGGAGCTGGGCGTCGACGGAATAGCCTTCCTTCTGTTCGTTCGAAGACACCCGAGCCCAGATGACGACGTTCATAGCGTCTTACCTCCCATGCCGGCGGCGGCCCTGCGGAACGCCTCGGCGATCCGTTTGAGATCGGCAAGCATCTCGATGGCTTCCCCTCTTGGCACCGATCGACCGAGGAAGCGCCCCCAGACCTCCTGGGTATAGGAGACCAGTTCGTCCGACATCCAGCGGGGGGGTATCGGGCATTCCGGCGCTCCTTTTTCTTGCGCTCCAGTGAGCCTCTCTTCGGGAGGAAATCCAGGGGATTCCCGGGCAGACTCGACGGCTTTTTCCGTGTTCGTCGGGCTCATGCGGCATCTCCCTGCCCGTCAAGCCCGAGCAATGAAAAACGCTGGCCGATGGCCTCGATGATCCGCTCGACGTTGTAGCGCTTCAGACCAAGCGACTTGGCGATGAGGTAGACGGGAGTCCCCTGGGCGAGCGCCTGGCAGACCGCCTTGGCACGCTCATCGAGGCTGGCCAGCGCCTGCCGCACATCGGAGATGGTGGAGACCACGCCCTCGCAAGACGGGACTTCATCGGCACGTTCCCGAGCGGGCATCGATTCCCAGCACTGCTCCGCGCGCTTTCGCTGCCTGGCTTCGCTACGACAGAAGAGCCGAAGCTGCCGGTCGATGATCGTGGTGAGCGTCGTCGACTCCGATCCCCCGTTCGGCTTCTCCTTAACGTACTGGAACTCCATCAGCGCGAGCGCGATCTCCTGCTCGGCGTCGTCGATGTCTTCCTGCCTCATCCGCAGGCGCTTCGCTCGCTTGGTGATCAGTTCCCGCTTCCACGGATCCAGCAGCCCGTCGTAACTGTTTCGCACGTCCGTCTCCTTTCTTCGCTCCGAACCCCTCGGAGCACGGACGTGCAGGGTCCGACAAAGCGAGGCTCATTTCCTTGAGGCTCAATTTGCAGGCCCTTGGGGAAATTTGCGGCTTTTTTGCATGAGCCTGATATCCACCGACGAGCCTCCGACGCAACCCGCCAGATCAAAGGAAGTTGCAGCGATTTCTCAGGCTCATTTGCAGGCTCATTCCAGGCTCAAATGAGCCTGACGAGGCTCATTTTTGAGCCTACCGACGACCCCGTTTTTCGCGTTTTCCCAGGGAAAGAAGCAGGGGAAATTTGCGGCTTTTTTGCAGGGATTTGCGGGAAAAATGAATCGGCTGGATTCTCAGCAATGAGCCTGCTCGGCGGCAAGTAACTCTATGGAGGAACGCGATGTCGCGACCTCCAAGGAGGCCAAACATGGCGTCGTCGAGCGGGCCGGAAAACGTGATCGAAGCGGACGCGGGTGCGCGCAAGAAGTCGCACCGGGACGTCTGCCTGGAGCAGGTGCTGGAACGCCCGGGCTGCACGGCGGCGGAGATCGGGGCGGCCGCTGGGATGAATCTCATGTCGGTCAGCAGGCGCCTGCCGGAACTCCGGCGGTTCGGCCTCGTCCGGAACGGGCGCTCCCGGATCTGCTCCATCGCCAAGCGGTTGAGCCTCACCTGGTTCCCGGTGGAAGCGAACAGCGCCACGAGGCTCGCATGAACCTTTCGTTTCGCGGCGAGCGGGCGGGATGGCGTAGCTGGGTCATGGCCGCCCAGTTGGGACTCCCTGTGCCCGCCCGTCTCGTCCGCCCCTTTTCCATCCATCAGTCCAACGCACAGAGGTGATTCCATGAACCTGGACTTCCTGATCCGTGAACCCGAATCCGACTACCGCGAGAAGGCGCAGCACAACCTTACGTCGCACGCCCTCGCCGACTTCCGCAAGTGCCCCGAGCTCTACCACAGGAAGAAGCTCGGCCTCGTCGAGGAGATCGATCGGCCGGCCTACGTCATCGGGCGCGCGTTCCACATGCTCGCCCTTGAGGGGCAGGCGGAGTACGACCGGCGGTTCACGCTCGGCGCCCCCGTCAATCCGAAGACGGGAAAGCCCTTCGGCACCAGCACCCAGACCTTCATGGACTGGGTCGCCGGGGAAGCCGCGAAGGGCCGGGAATGCCTTTCCGACGACCAGGGCGCGCTCGTTGACGAGATGGCCGAGGCGATCCTTTCGCACCCGAGGGCCCAGGAACTCCTGAAGGAAGGAGTACCTGAGGGCGTCGTTCGGGCCGAGTACCGGGGGATTCCTTGCCAGTCCCGGATCGACTGGGTCAACCCATCGCGCGGGATCGTGGACCTGAAATCCTGCGACGATCTGACCTGGTTCGAGGCGGACGCGAAGCGATACGGCTACTCGAACCAGCTCGCCTTCTACCGCTCGCTCGTGGCGAAGGTGACGGGAGAGACCGTCCCCGTCCACATGATCGGCGTCGAGAAGAAGGAACCGTTCCGCTGCGGCGTCTGGGTCTTGTCGGATCAGCTGCTTCTTTTGAGCCAGCGCGAGAACGAGGCGGCCATCGCGCGGCTCATCCAGTGCGCCACCAGCGACACCTGGCCCTCGGGCTACGAGGAGCTGCGGGTCTGGGACGCCGCCTGATTTTTCCAACCGAAAGGAGGTCGTGCCGTGAGTCTGATCCAGTTCGTTCTGAAGGGCCGGAAGCCGATGCCACCGCGGATCGTGGTCTACGGGACCGAGGGAATAGGGAAGAGCCTGTTCGCCTCGAACGCCCCGAAGCCGATCTTCATCCAGACCGAGGACGGTCTGGGGGAAATCGACTGCGACAAGTTCCCGCTCGCGAAGTCGGTCGACGACGTCTTCGCGGCGCTCGAGGAATTGAAGACCGCCGAGCACCCGTACGAGACGGTCGTCATCGACTCGCTCGACTGGCTCGAGCGGCTGATCTGGGACGCGGTCTGCAAGGAATACCGCGTCAGCTCCATCGAGAAGGCCGACGGCGGCTACCAGCGGGGCTACGTCCAGGCGCTCTCGTACTGGCGCAAGGTCGTCGACGCCCTGACGGAACTCCGGGACGTGAAGGGCATGGCGGTGCTCCTCATCGCGCATGCGAAGGTCGAGAAGTTCGAGGACCCGGAGAGCGCCTCCTACGACCGGTACAGCCCGCGGCTCCACAAGCACGCGTGCGCCCTCGTCACGGAGTGGTCCGATGCGACCCTCTTCGCGACGCGGAAGTTCCGGGTCGAGAAGGAGGAGAAGGGGTTCGGCCAGGAGCGGACCATCGCGAAGGAAGTGGGCAAGGACGGCGGCGAGCGGATCCTCCGCACCGTCGGCTCGCCGGCCTGCGTCGCGAAGAACCGCTTCGACCTTCCGGCGGAGCTTCCCCTGTCGTGGCCCGCACTGATGGCGGGTCTGGTCCGGTCTTCCGAAACCCCTGCGCAGCCCGAGGCCTCGGACGCGCAGAAGTAAACCCAAAGGAGAGAAACATGGCCAACCTGAACGGGTTCGACGCGAACCAGGTCCAGCCGGCGACGGACTTCGAGCCGTTGCCGCCGGGCAAGTACGTGGCGGTGCTGATGGAGTCGGACCTCAAGGCGACGAAGTCGAAGAACGGGCGGTATTTGGAGTTGTCGTTCCAGATCCTCGAAGGCGAGTATCAGGGCCGGAAGCTCTGGTCCCGCCTCAACCTCGAGAACCCGAGCCAGGAGGCCGTCCGGATCGCCCGCTCGGAGCTGTCGTCGCTCTGCCGCGCGGTGGGCGTGCTCTCCCCGAAGGACTCGGTGGAGTTGCACGACATCCCGCTCGTGCTCACCGTCCGCCAGAAGGTCGGGACCGACGGCGAGGTCCGCAACGAGGTGAAGGGCTACTCGAAGCGCGAGACCGCCGCCGCCGCCGCGAACCCCCAGGCCCAGAAGGCGACTCCGCCCTGGAGGCGCTCGGCCTAGCGCTACTGCTCTGACAAGGCTCTGCCCGGCTCTCAATGGCATGGCTCGCCAATCCGTGGCAGTGCTCTCCAGGGCAATGCTCGGCTCTCCAATCCAAGGCACGGTCATTCCAAACGAAGGGATTTCGAAGATGAAACAGATCGACGTCGTCATCGAGGGGACCACCCCTCTTCTCTGCAACCGGTTCACCGACGCGGCGCAGATGGCCGCGACGAACGGGACCAGGCTGTCCTCGGTCGGGGAGAAAGGCTCCCCGGCCGAGCAGGCGAAGGGGCGGCTCTACATCGGCCACGACGGCAAGCCGATGCTTCCGCAACCGAACCTGTTCCGCTGCCTCATCGACGGCGGGCAGTTCTTCAAGGCGGGGAAGTCGAAGGTCACGACCCAGAAGACCTCGCTAATCCCGGCGTGCGTGGAAATCCAGGGGATCGAGATTCCGATCCAGCACAAGGACCCCTGGACGGTCGACACCCGGGCGGTCCGGATCCCGTCCACGGGCGGACGGATCCTCTGCTATCGGCCCTGCTTCAACGACTGGCGGCTCGCGTTCTCGATGAGCGTCGACACCGAGATGATCTCGGCAAAGCTCGTCCGGGAAATCGTCGACGCCGCGGGAAAACGGGTCGGTATTGGGGACTTCCGGCCGGCGTGCAAGGGGCCGTTCGGGAAGTTCGTGGTGGTGGCTTGGAAGGAGAACTGAGCGCCGCCATGCCTGCGATCATCTCCCTCCCGCTTCGCACCGTCTCTGAAGCGAACGCGCACCAGCATTGGCGTGCGCGC
>CAYHQZ010000171.1:7574-9040 GCA_964358555.1 uncultured Planctomycetia bacterium | reverse complement strand
TTCAGATCCGAACGCTTACCGATACGCCGTACCGCAAAGGCAGCAACACCGTTCGGTAGCGGACGTCCGCGAAAAGCAGGCGGGTCGCCTCGAGCACGGACTTCGTCTCGGCGTCCGCGCCATCCTCGATCACGCGGCCGAACCAGAGCATGTTGTCGGCTGCCAGCAGCCCTCCCCGGGGGAGGCGTTCCAGCCCCGCCCGGATGGCCGCGGGGTAATGGCCTTTTTCCAGATCCACGAAAACCATGTCAGGCGAGCCCGTCCAGTGGTGGAAGGTGTCGAGGGCGTCTCCGATCCGGTAGTCCACGCGGTCCGCAAGGCCGGCGCGGGCGAGGAAATCCATCGCGCGCCGCTTGTTGTCCTCGGAGCGATCCGTGCAGAGGATCCGGCCCCCGTCGGGCAGGCCCCGGGCCATCCAGGCCGCCGAGTAGCCGAAGCCGGACCCCATCTCGAAGACGGTTCGCGCCCCCGAGGCGCGGACGAGCAGTTCGAGCAGGGAGCCTACGAGGGGCCCGACGATGGGGAACCCCGTGAGGGCGGCCAGACGCTCCATCTCGAGGAAAATCGGATCCGCGGGCGGGGTCTGCTTGTGCAGGTATTCTTCGATCTTCGGATCGATAATCACGTCGGCCTCTCGGGGCATCCTAACGGACCGGGGTCCGCGCGTCAGGCCCCCGTCGAGCCGAACCCGCCCGCGCCCCGGTCCGTCGGCGGGAGCTCCGGCACCTCCCGCCATTCGACACGGGCGACGGGTGAGACGACGAGCTGGGCGATACGAAGGCCGCGCTCCACGCGGAAGGGGGTCGAGCCGAAATTCGCGACGAGAACGGCGATTTCTCCCCGGTAATCCTCGTCGATCGTTCCGGGGCTGTTCAGGAGGAAGAGTCCGTGCTTCGCGGACAGCCCGCTGCGGGGGCGCACCTGCGCCTCGTGGCCCTCGGGGAGCGCGATGGCGACTCCGGTTGGGATCCGGGCGAACGCGCCCGGGCTGATCTCGACGGGAGCATCCACGGCGGCCAGGAGGTCGACGCCGGCGGCGTGCGCGCTCTGGCGGGCGGGCAGGGCCAGATCGGCGGCGTGGGGGAGGCGGCGGACGGAGACGGGAAGGGATTTCATCGGGAGCTCCTGGATTCCTCGATCAGGCGGACGAGGCGCGCGGCCAGCGTCCGCTTTGGCGAGCGTCCGAGCCGGACCGGGGCGGCGTTCCGCCGGAGGACGATCGCGGATCCGGATTCGGCGCCGAGGTTTTGGCGGGTGTTCAGGACCAGCAGATCGCAGTCCTTTGCGGCCATCTTGCGGGCGGCCTCGGCGACATCCAGGCGATCCTCGAGGGCGAAGCCGACGAGGAGGCGGGCGCCCTTGCGGCGGGCGGCCTCGGCGAGAATGTCGGGGTTTCGGACAAGGCGGATCGAGCGCGGGATCTCGCCGCGCTTCTTCGCGTTGGTGCGCTCGGCCGAACGCTGCCG
>CAYHQZ010000171.1:0-7564 GCA_964358555.1 uncultured Planctomycetia bacterium | reverse complement strand
CTCGCCGCGCTTGATCTTGCGCGAAGACGGCGCGGCGGGGCGGACGTCCGTGACGGCGGCGGCCATCACGAGAACGTCCGAATGGGTCCAGGCCGCCAGGACGGTCCGGCGCATCTCGAGTGCGGTCGTCACGCGCAGGACCTCGACGCTGGCGGGCGCCGGGAGGTTCGTGGGGCCCGCCACGAGACGGACCTCATGTCCGCGCCGCGCGGCCGCCCGCGCGATCTCGAACCCCATCCGCCCGCTGGATCCGTTCGAGAGGAACCGGACCGGATCCCACGGCTCGCGGGTCGGCCCGGCGGTCACGAGGAAGCGAAGCGGCATGGGAACGGAAGTCTAAAGTCCAAAGTCCAAGGTCCAAGGTCCAAAGTTCGGGGTCGACGTCGGGCGGTGCCGCAGACGGTTCGGCGTCCTTCGCGACCTTAGACCTTAGACCTTAGACCCTTCAGGGATTTTTCGACCGCCGTGATGATCTCCGCCGGCTCCGCCATCCTTCCCACGCCTTCCTCGCCGGTGGACAGCCGACCCCGGACGGGGCCGACGAGGATCGCCCCGCGCGAAACGAGGCGCTTGACGTTCTCCTGGACGGCCGGGTGCTCCCACATTCGCGTGTGCATCGCCGGCGCCAGGATCAGGGGGGCGCGGCTGCAAAGGATGGCGAGCGTCACGGCGTCGCTCGGGATCCCCGCGGCGAGGCGGCCGAGGAAGGCGGCCGAGGCGGGAGCCACGACGATGGCGTCCGCCTGGTGGCCTGCGAGGACGTGAGCGGGCTTGTGCTCGGAGAGTTCGAGGGCGGAGGTCGCGACGGCCCTGCCCGTCAGCGCCTCGAAGGTGAGCGGCGTCACGAACGCGGTTGCGCCCTCGGTCATCACGACGGACGCATGCGCGCCGGCGTCGCGAAGGAGCGAGAGGACCTCGGCGGCGCGGCAGGCCGCGATCCCGCCCGTGATGCCGAGGAGAATCTCGCGGCCGGAAAAGAGGGAGGTCGCCATCGCGCTCCGGGGGAGGAGCCCCGGCCCTACTTCATCCGCTTGCGAGGCACGATGTCCTCGTCGGCTTCCTTCGACTTTTTGACGCTCTGGAACGGCCCCTTGGGAGGCTCGACGACCAGGGGGGGCGGTTCGCCCAGCACGAGATCGATGGAACCGGTCTCGACCTCGTTGAGAACCTGCGCCAGGACCTGCGCCCGCCGGGTCGCGAGGCCGGACTGGATCATCCGATCCCGGGTGATTTCAACCAGGCGCTTCTGAATCAGGGACGTTAACTTGAAACGCCCCCCTGTCTTGTCCAAGATCTTTTCCAGGCTCCAGTCGAAGTCGCTCATGCGAGGTGTGTTCTCCCAGGAATCGGGCGAGGGATGCTACGGCCCGAAGCCTGATTTGTCCAGCGGGTCAGGCGGGCTTTCGTCCCCGGCCGGCCCGGATCCCTTCGGTGACGAGCCGGAGGCGTGCGGCGGCAACCTCGGCGTCGTCGTTGACGATCCGGGCGTCGAACGCGTCGGGATGCTCGCACGCTTCGGACATCACCTCCCGCGCGATCCGGAGGCGGGCGGCCCGCGCGGCGGGCGTCTCGGTGCCCCGCCCTTTCAGGCGGGATTCGAGGCATTCCAGGCTGGGCGGAGCCACGAAAACGACGCTTGTCCGCGAGGGATGGAGGCGCCGGAGGGTCCGCGCGCCTCGGATGTCGAGGTCGAGCACGATCCCCTCCGCCGTCTCCCCGGGCCGTTCGAGTTCGGAGATCGGCGTGCCGTATTCGAAGCCCGCATAGGTTTCGTGCTCGAGCAGGCCGCCTTCGTCGAGCAGGGCCCGGAAGCGTTCGGGGGAGAGGAAGTGGTATTCCCGGCCGTCGATTTCCCGGGGACGCATCGCGCGGGTCGTGGCGGTGACGACCTTCCGCAGCCAGGGGCAGTCGGCGAGCAGCCGGGCAATGAGCGTGGACTTCCCGCTGCCGGAAGGGCCGGTCACCACCAATAGGAAGGGGGAAGGCATGGAAGAAACCATTGTAGGGGCAGGCCCCCGTGCCTGCCCTCGTTGCCGGGCGACCACGGGGGGTCGCCCCTACGTGATTCCATTCCCGACAGGCTACTCGACGTTCTGCGCCTGTTCCCGGATTCGTTCGGCCTCGAGCCGGATTTCGCGCGCGAGATCCGCGAGCGTCCGGGACAGGGCCTTGGCGCCCAGCGTGGAGGACTCGCGCAGAATTTCCTGGGCGAGAAAGTCGATCCGGCGGCCCTGGGGGCCGGCGACGCGCAACGCCGTCGCGGTCTGCGCGATATGGCTTTCCAGGCGTTCGAGTTCCTCCGCGACGTCCCCCTTCTGGGCCACGAGGGCGGCCTCGCGCGCGGCGAGGGCGGGGTCGGCAACGGGGCCGAGGATGTCGGCCATGCGCTTGCGAAGATGCTGCTCGGCCTCGGCGGCGGCCTTGGGCGCCTCGGCCTGGGCCTGCGTGACGAGGGCCGAAATCCGGCGGAGGCTCCGGACGTTTGCCCGCTCGAGGCGTGCGCCTTCCCGTCGGCGCATCCCGTCGAGACGGGCGAGGGCGTCCTCCAGCGCGGCGGCGAGCAGGCGGCGCGCAATCGGCGCCGGGGGCCGCGGAGGGCGCTCCGTCCGGACGACCCCGGGGAGGGCGAACAGGGCGGGATGGGGTCTTGCGTCCGCGCCCGCGGCCGCGCGCCAGGCCGCGAGGTAGCGAGACAGGGTCTTGCGGTCAATCCGGCGGATTTCGGAATCGGGCAGTCCCGCGGTCTGGACCCGGACGTCCACGGTTCCCCGGTCGAAGGCCTTCGCGATCCTCGCCTCGACGAGGCCGGAGAGTTCGGAAAGGGCGTCGGGCAGGGAGATCTGCGAGCGCAATCCCTTGCCGTTGACGGAGCGGACGTGGACACGCACGGCCGCGATTCCCGAACGGGCGGAAGCCTCGCCGGATCCCGTCATGCTTTTGAGCGGCATCTTCCTCACGCGGGTCCGGGGCGGCTTCCGGGTTTCACGAGCGGCAGGCCGTCCCGGCAGAGCGGGCAGGCCTCGGGCGGATAGGTCGCAAACGAGGCCCGGAACGCGGCCCGCAGGGGGACCCCAAGGTCCACGCCGCCGCTGCGGTCCGCGAGCGCCACGCAGGCGACGATCACGGGCGGGCCTGGAAGCGCGGCGATGACTTCCCGGGTGGACTTGCCCGTCGTCACGACGTCCTCGGCGACGAGGATCCGCTCGCCGGGTACTATCTGGAAATCGCGCCGGAGGACCATCGCGCCGGCCTTGTCGCGTTCGCAATACATCGCCCGGACGCCGAGCGCGCGGGCGACGACGTAGGCGGGCAGGATCCCGCCGAGGGCCGGTCCGACGACGGCGGCGATCCGCTGGTCCCGGAACATCTCCGCGATGTGGGCGCCGAGCGCCTCCGCCTCGGCAGGGTGCTCAAGGACCAGGGCGCACTGGAGGTAGTCGGCGCTGTGCAGGCCGGAGGAGAGAAGGAAGTGGCCTTTCCGGTGGGCGCTCGTGCGCAGGAAGATGTCCGCGATCGCCTTGTCGGACAGCGACATCAGGTCTTGGGCGTCTCGGGCGCCGGGGTCTTGGCCGGGGGCGCCGAGCGGGCGGGCGGGGTGGTCGTGCGTAGCGAAGCGGCCTTGAAGATGTGCCCGAGGCCGATGCAGGAGAAGCAGAAGAGGAACGCGAGGACCGAGGTAATCTTGCGCAACGGGTTCCGGGAGCCCGCGGCGAAGAGGGAATCGCCAGACCCGCCGGAGAGCATTCCGACGAGTCCGCCGCCCTTGCCCTGCTGGATGAGGATGATGACGACCAGCAACAGGCAGACCACGACGTGCAGGATGGCGACGAGGATATTCCAGATGCTCATGGCGCGGAAAGAGACAGCATATCCGGAATCTAGGCGCCGTCCACGGCCCCCGCGGCCTCGACGATGCTTGCGAACGAGGCGATGTCGAGGGCGGCCCCCCCGACGAGGGCCCCGTCGATTTCAGGTTCGGCCATGAGGTCCTTCGCGTTCTTCGCGTTGACGCTGCCGCCGTACTGGATTCGGAAGGCCGCCGCGAAGGGTTCGCCGAAGAGGCCCCGCAGGATCCCGCGGATGAAGCGATGGACTTCGACGGCCTGGGCGGGGGTGGCGTTCCGGCCGGTGCCGATGGCCCAGACGGGCTCGTAGGCGATGACGCACTTCGACGCCTTTGCGGCCTCCATCCCCTGGAAGGCGGATCGGACCTGGCGGCCGATGACCGCCTCGACCGATCCCGCGTCGCGCTCCTCGAGCGTCTCGCCGACGCAGACGATGGGGGAGAGCCCGGCGGCCAGCGCCGCCTCGGCCTTCGCGCGGACGAGCGCGTCGGGTTCCGCGTGGATGCGCCGCCGTTCGGAGTGGCCGACGATGGCGAAACGGCACTTGAGGCTCGAAAGCATGGGGGCCGCGATGTCGCCCGTGTAGGCGCCAGGCGAGCGCTCGGAGACGTCCTGGCCTCCCCAGGTGATCGTGGAGCCGGCGAGGATGTCGGCGACGGGGGCGAGGAAGCAGGCGGGCGGGCAGACGCCGACCTCGACGTTCGGGCGGCCCGAGAGCCGCTCCCGGACGGCGGCCGCGAGGGCGCGGGCGGAGGCGAGGTCCGTGTTCATCTTCCAGTTTCCGACGATCAGGCGGATGCGGCGGGACATGGGGTCCTTTATTCGGCGGGCTTCGGAGCCCGGGTTGGATGCTTCGGGACGGAACGCGACTTGCTGTCCTGGACGGGGCCGCGGACGATGGAACGGCCGACGACGTTCGCGATGAGCCCCAGTTCGCGCACCATGTCGGCGAAGGCCGGCGGCAGGAGCGCCTGCGGCCCGTCGCATTTCGCCTTCTCGGGCTCGCAGTGGACGTCGACGAGGACGCCGGCGGCGCCCGCCGCGATGCCCGCGCGGGCGAGCGGGACGACGAGGTCCCGGCGCCCGGCCGCGTGGCTCGGGTCCACGACGACGGGGAGGTGGCACTCGGATTGGATGTTCGGGACGGCGGAGACGTCGAAGGTGTTCCGGGTGGAATTCTCGAAGGTCCGGATCCCGCGCTCGCAGAGGATGACGTTGGGATTCCCCTCCGAGAGGATGTATTCCGCCGAAAGGAGGAATTCCTCGATCGTCGCGGAGAGGCCGCGCTTCAGGAGGACCGGCTTGCCGGCCTTCCCGACCTCGCGCAAAAGGTCGAAGTTCTGCATGTTCCGCGCGCCCACCTGGAGGATGTCCGCGTATCGCGCGACGGTGTCCACCTGGCGGGTGTCCATGACTTCGGTCACGACGGGCATGTCGAGCGCATCGCCCGTCTCGCGGAGCATCTTGAGGCCCTCTTCGCCGAGCCCCTGGAAGGAGTAGGGCGACGAGCGGGGCTTGAAGGCGCCCCCGCGCAGGATGGCGGCGCCGGCGGCCTTGACCGCGCGCGCGATGACGTCCAGGTATTCGCGCGTCTCGACGGCGCAGGGACCGGCCATGATCGCGACGTGCGGCCCGCCGATCGGGACGCCGCGGGCGAACACGATCTTGTCCTCGGCGTGGAACTCGCGGCTCGCGAGCTTGAAGGGCTTGAGGATCGGCATCACGCTCTCGACGCCGGGCAGGGCCTCGAGCGGGACCGACTGCAGGACCGACTCGTCGCCGATGAGGCCGATCACCGTCCGGTAGGCGCCCTCGGACACGTGGGCCTTGAGGCCGAAGTCCTTGATGTAGTCGAGGACGTGCTCCCGCTGTTTTTCCGTCGTGTCGGGCTTGAGGACGATGATCATGGGCGGGGGAGTTTACCAGAGCCGCGGCGCCCGGGAAGCGGGGGAGGGTTAGGAAGCGGCGGTCCGGATTCGTCGTCGGCGTCGGATGAAGTTGGCGGCGAGGAGGAGCAGGCAGAGGGCGAGGGCGGCGAGGCTGACGTGCGCGGCGCGGTAGAAGGGGCCGGTCTCGAAGGAGAGGGAGATCTTCGCGAGTCCTGCGGGGACCGGAACGGACATGAAGGCAAGGTTCGTTCGGAAGACGGGCGCGGGGGAGCCGTTCAGGGTCGCGGACCAGGCGGGGTGGTAGGCGTCGGCGAGGACGACGCAGCCGGGGGCGGGGGCCGAGACCTCGATCTCGGTCAGGAGGTTTCCTCGTGAGAGGATGGAGACGGGGACGGAGGCGAGCGGCGGCGGAGGGGCCGCCGGGGCCGCGGCGCCGGCGGGCGGTGGGGCGAGGGGAGCGGGGGAATCCCCGATCGAGCCCGGGCCGCCGCCGCGGACGAGGATTGCCGTGCGGGCGGGGTCGAACAAGGGGCTCCGGAGCCGCGAGAGCGCGGATTCGTCGTCGGCCGCGATCTCGGCCGCCGGCACGAAACGGGCCCTCGGCAGGAATCTCCGGTTTTCGAACAAGGCGGTGCCGAACCGGTCGCGCAGGAGCGGCGAAAGATCCGGAATGTCCGTCCGCGCGTCGGCGAAGACGTATTTCACGTTCGCGATTCCGAGCAGGCGCGGCCGGTCGGCGGGAGGGGCCGATTCCACAGCCCCGAGGAACGCGTTGTGCCAGGCGAGATTCGCGCTTTCGTAGCCGTCGGCGTATTCGAATCCGAAGAGCGTTCCGTAGTTCGAGGAGAGGATGCTCCGGTTCCACTCGCGGTATTCCGCGGGATCGAGGACGGGCCGGGTGGGGTTGTAAGGACCCGCGGGCAGGCGCAGGAGCCCCGGGGGCGGGTGGTCGCGCAGGTTCAGGGGGAAGTGGCAGATCCGGAACCGGCTTGGGTCGCGTGAGAGGGGCGATGGCACGAGATCCGGGGAGTAGAAGGACGCGGGGGCTGACGCGAGAGACTGTCGGGTGGCCGGGACGAGATCGAGAAGGAGGAAGGCGCAGAGCGCGGGGGCGAGCCAGGCGCGTCCCGACGGCGCGCGGAAGAGAAGGAAGGCGCCGATCGCCAGGAGGGCGAGCCGGACGCCGGCCTCGAGGGCGCGCTCCTTCATGTAGGGCAGCAGCGCCGTCGCGGCTTCGGCCTTCGGGCCCGCGGCTCTCCGGACCCAGCCGTCGCTCAAGCCCGCGGCGTGGTCGGCGGTGGCGAAAGCGAGCGCGAGCGCGGCCGCCGCCGCGGCCGCTCCCAGCAGGATCCGAAGCCTGCGCCCCGCCCGCTCGTCCAATGGTGCGCCCTCCTCGCCCTCGGGTCGGGATAGGGCCTGGGCGCCGAAGGCGGCCAGCGCCGCGGCGGCGAAGATGACCAGGAAGAAGGCCTTCATCGGATAGCGCAGGGAGGCGAAAAGGGGGAGGGCCCGGTAGGCGGCCTCGTAGAAGATCCCGCCCGTGCAGAGAAGCAGCCCCGCCGCAAGCACGCCGGCAAGGAAGAAAACCCGGCGGTCGCGCCGGAAGGCAAAAGCGGCGGGGACGAGCAGCAGCGGCAGCAGCCCCAGATGGAGCGTGCGCAGGAGCGGGTAGTGGGGGGCGAAGATCCGCTCCCAATCGAAGGCGTCACGCTGGGAATTCCCGAAGAGATAGGGGGCGGCGAGCGTCCAGAAATGGACGGGTGCGATCGGGTGGCGGGCCGCCTCTGCGAACGGGACGCCCGCGGCCCTCGTCGAGAGCGCGGCCAGGTC
>CAYHQZ010000170.1:0-9073 GCA_964358555.1 uncultured Planctomycetia bacterium | reverse complement strand
CACGCCGCGCGTAAAACTCGACCTCGCCGCCCTGCCGGCGCCGCAGCCCCCCGCCCCCGGGGGGGCCGGCGACGCCGACCTTCCCCGCACGCCCACGGAACGGACCCTCGCCGGGATCTGGGCGCCGCTCCTCGGCATCGCTCGGGTCGGCCGGAACGACAACTTCTTCGACCTCGGCGGCCACTCCCTCCTCGCCATCCGCCTGTTCGCGATGATGAGCAAGGCCTTCGGCCGGGATTTTCCGCTCGCGGCGATCTTCGAATCCCCGACCGTGGCGCTCCTCGCCGAACGGATCGATTCGGACGCGAACGCCCCGCCCCGCTCCCGGCTCGTCTGCATCCAGGCCGGAGGCCATCGTCCGCCCTTCTTCCTGATTCACACCGCCGGCGGCCACCTGCTGCCCTACGGCGCCCTCTCCCGCCGCTTGGACCCCGAGCAGCCCGTCTACGGGCTCGAAGGGGAGTTTCCCCCGGAGGAATGCCCCGTCCGGGTCGAGGACCTTGCGGCCTCCTACCTGCGCGAGGTCCGGACCCTGCAGCCGGAGGGGCCCTATTTCCTGGGCGGCCTCTCGTTCGGCGGCCTCGTCGCCTTCGAGATGGCCCGGCAGATCCGCGCGGCCGGCGAGACCGTCGGCCTCGTGGCCCTGCTCGATACGCTCGCGCCTTCGGAACTGCTTCTCGCGAAAGGCCGCGGGCGACGCCTCTTCGATCTGCGCCAGCGCCTCGCCTTCCATCTCGGCAACCTGCGGCTCCTCGGATTCCGCCGATCCTTCGGCTACATCCGCGACCGCTTCCTCACGTTCCTTTCCCGCGCGATGCGCCGGATACGGGAGGGCAGCCGGCGCAACTGGGAGGCGATCCGCGCCTATCGCCCGGAGCCCTACGCAGGAAGCCTTGCGCTGTTTCGCGCGGAAAACCGATCCGGCCGGGATCCCCTGCTCGGCTGGGGGCCGCTCGCCCAAGGCGGCGTCGAGATCCACGAAATCCCCGGGACCCACGTCTCCATCATCACCGAGCCCCACGTCCGGATCCTGGCGGAAAAACTCAAGGCCTGCCTCGAGGCAGCCCAGGGCGCCGCGCGCAAGCCGGACCGGTAGACTGCGGCGATGGCCGCCGCACGGCGCGAACCCGCGCTCCGCCTCCGGCCCTGGAGGCCGGCCGACGCCCGCGAAGCCGTCCTTCTGATCCGGCGCGCGCTGGGGCCCGCGGAGGCCGCAAGCGCCCGGCGGACATTCGCATTCCACGCCGCCTGCCGCGCGCGCGGGATCGACGACGGCCGGACCTACATCGTCCTTTGCGAGGGGGAATCGCTCGCCGGGCTCGCCGGGCTGCATCACTACGCCTGGGGCCCCCGCGAGAACGTGTGGCTCGGCTGGTTCGCGGTCGACCC
This sequence comes from uncultured Planctomycetia bacterium, assembly GCA_964358555.1. Classification (GTDB taxonomy): domain Bacteria; phylum Planctomycetota; class CAYHQZ01; order CAYHQZ01; family CAYHQZ01; genus CAYHQZ01. The sequence continues at coordinate 7,684 of CAYHQZ010000170.1, read as the reverse complement.
CGCGCGCCAGGGCTTAGGCCTCGGCGCGCATCTCCTCGCGGCGGCCGAGAAGCGGGCGCGCGCGCAGGGGCGCAGGCGTTTTTTCATCGAAACCTACAAAAGCCCCGCCTTCGCAAATGCCCGCCGCCTCTACGCCCGCGCCGGCTTCCGCATCTCCGGCCGCGTATCACGCTACCTCCGCGGCGCCGACATGATCGTCTACGCCAAGGACCTCAAATAGGGGACGTTGTATACTTGTATACTTATGCGAGGGGAGACCGTCCCTCCTTTTCCATCCGGATCGATCAGATCGAAAACCGGGTCCCCAGCGCATGCGCCCGATCGATCGCCTTCCGGACCGCAGCCTTCGTCAGCGAAAGCCGCCGCGCCGCGGAGGCGCCGCTCTCGCCGAGCCCCTCGACGAGCCAGAGGCTGGCGAGGGCCCGGCCGCGACTTTGGGCCTCCGTCCGTCCGCTGCCGCGAAGGTCCGACACCCGGATTCCTGCGCTCTTCGCGGCGTGCTCGAGGATCTTCTCCGAGGTCCACCCCGCGCGCCGCAGACGGCCTCGCTCCGGCTCCCGCTCCCCCGCCTCCTTCAGGACCCGCTCCACAAAATCGCCGCTTCCGAGAATGCGTTCGTCGTAGGCTTGGCGCTCGCCCCCGCGCCGGGCCTCGATCACCGATTCCCATCCGCCCAGGCTTCGAACGAGCCCGCCGCCCGAAAGATCGAGGCGGCGTCCCCCGGAAACGCCGTCCTCGATGAATGCCCGATAGCGTTGCCTCGCCTCGGCCGCCCGCCGCCCGAACCGCGCAAGGACCGCATCCGCCGCCTGGAACGGCGCCTCCCGGTTCCCCAGGATCACCGCATGGCCCGACCAGGGATGCCGATCGAGCGCCGCCATCGTGCGCGCGAGGCCCGCCCGGAGGGGGTTCAAGTGGATGTAGCGCACGAGTTCGAGAAAATAGGTTTCCCGCTCGCACAAAACCGATTTGAACCGGTTCTGGAACAGATGCCCCGCCCGATCGTGACGGCGGTTGAAGGCCAACGCGTAGCCCGTGAGCACCGACTGCATCACGCGGCCCACGGGCCGATCCCCGGTCTCGAGGAGGAGATGGAGGTGGTTCGGCAGGAGCGCCCAGGCGTAGCAGGGCGTCCGGGTCTCCCGGAAGGCCTTCTCCAGGCGCTCGAGGAAGTCCCGCCGGTCCCTCTCGTCGGAAAAGATCGGACGGCGCTCGAGGCCGCGGGCGATGACATGGTGCAGGGCGCCGGGGGCGTCGATTCGGGCTTGGCGTGGCATGGCCGGGAGGATATCGGCCAAGGTGCAAGTATACAAGTTTACAACGTCCCCTATAGACTGATCGCATGGTCGAGCTTGTCCTCGTCCTCGTCACGGGCGGACTGCATCTCGTCTTCGAGAACGTGCTGCACCTGAAGGGGCCGTTCATCATCGCGGCGGTCGCGTTCTGGGCGGGCTACATCGCCGTGCGCAGGCGGCGGGACCCGCAAGTCTTCCATGAATGGGGATTCCGGACCGATACGCTCAAACCCGCCGCCGTCGCCTGCGGGATCGTCTTCGCCGTCGGCGCGGCCGGGATGATCGCCTACGCCGCCCTCCAAGGCCGCCTCGCCCTGCCCCCCACCTTCTGGGCGCTCCTCCTTCTGTATCCCGTCTGGGGCATCGTCCAGCAGTTCCTCTTGAACGCCCTCGTCGCCCGAAACCTCGCACGCCGGCTTCCGGCCGCGGCCGTCATCCCCCTCACCGCCGTCCTCTTCGGCGTCGCCCACGTCCCCGACTGGGCGCTCTCCGCCCTCACCATCGCCGCCGGCCTCGCGTGGGTTCCGATTTATCTCCGCTGGCCGAACCTCCTCGCGCTCGGCGTCTGCCACGGCTTCCTCGGATCGCTGGTCTACCCCCTCGTCCTCGGCCGCGACGTTGTCGCGGAGGCCTCGAAGTTCCTGCCGTAGAGGCGCGCACTTTTCCCGGGTCTCGCCCGTCTATACTCATGAAATCGCCGTTTCCCCAGACCGATGTCATTCCCTAGGAAGGTGGCCATGTCCCGCGCGAAAACCTTGCCGTGCGCGTTTCTCCTTTCCGTCCTTGCGCTCTCTCTCGGCGGCGCGCCCGCCGCGCCCCCGGCCGAACGGGCCGCGGCGGAGAAGGCCTTCCGCGACGGCAACTACAAGGAGGCCTACGAGGCCTACCGCGCCCTCGTCCTCGATCCGAAAGACGATCCCGCCAGGGCCCCGGAGGATTTGAACCAGGCCCTCAATAGCCTCCGCCAGCTCGGCCGGCAGAACGAGATGGACGACCTCCGCGAGGCCGCCGTGAAAGCCCACGAGGGGAACTGGCGGCTTCTCGCCGCCGCGGGGCTAAGCCTCATCCGGCACGGCGAGTCCTACGGCTTCATCGTCGCGGGAAAATTCGAGCGCGGGCAGCACCGGGGCGGCGGCCGGGCCGTGAGCGCCGTCGAGCGGGACCGAATCCGGACGCTCCAGCTCATGACGAAGGCTTCGGAGAAGGCGAAGGGCGACGGAGCCCGGCCGGAGGCCGCGCGATTCCTCCTCGATTTCGCCCGGACGTTCTTCCACCCCTACGGCTACGACGCGTTCGGCTCCTGGCGGCTCCAGGTCCTCTCCGATCTTGCGAAGCTCCCCGACTACGAGGAGGGCTACAACGGATGGCGCGGGGGCTATTCCGGCGGCGGCACCCGCGGCGCGCCCGTCAACCCCGACGGGACGCCCGCCTTCCACGCCCTCCCGAAATCCTACGAGACCGCGAAGAGCGACGGCGAGCGGTGGCGATGGCTTCTGCTCGCGGCCGAGGAGACGGACCCGACGCTTCGAAACGAGATCCGGCTGCAGTTCGCCACGTTCCTCGTCGGGCAGTTCGACGTCCGGACGATGGCCCAGTTCGGCCGCGACTATTTCCAGGGCGAATCGGAGGACGGCGAGAAAAGCGGCGATGCGAACCCCTACGCCATCCACACCCTCAAGGACGACGAGACGATCGCGCGCCTCGCGAACGGTATCAAGCGCTTCCGGCTGCCCCCGGAACATGACTACATCCGGATCCTCCGCGAGATCGCCGACAATCCGAAGACCGGTCACGGCGACGCCGCCCTCGAGCTCCTCGCGCAGGTTTTCGAGGATCGCCGGCAGTACCCGAAGGCCGCCGACGTCTGGCGGCGCTGCATCAAGGAATACGGCCCGGGGTCCGACCACTACCGCCAGAAGCACCTCGACCAGATCGTCAAGAACTGGGGCGAGTTCGACCCCGTCATGGCCCAGCCCGCCGGGAAGGCGGCGACCGTGGACTTCCGGTTCCGGAACGGCTCGAAGGTCTCCTTCGAGGCCCGCGAGGTCCGCGTCCAGAAGCTCCTGGACGACGTGAAGGCCTACCTCAAGTCGAATCCCGGCTCCCTCGACTGGGAGAAAATGAACATCCAGGACATCGGCTGGCGCCTCGTGGCGCAGGGACAGGAGCAGTACCTGGGCGATCGGGTCGCGTCCTGGGACTTGGGATTGAAGCCCCGCCCGAACCATTTCGACCGGCGGATCACGGTGGAGACGCCGCTGAAAAAGGCCGGGGCCTACCTCCTCACGGCGCAGATGGCCGACGGGAACACGACCCGGATCCTCGTCTGGCTCGACGACCTCATCCTTGTGAAAACGAACCTGGACCAGGGCCTCCACTACTTCGCCGCCGACGCGGTCACGGGCAAGCCCGTCGCCGGCGCGACGCTGGACTTCTTCGGCTGGCGGCAGGAATACATCGAGCAGGGGCCGCGCTTCCGGATCCTCACGAGCGAATTCCGGAAAACCGCGGACGCCGACGGGCAGGCCGTCCTGGCCAACGGCGAGGCGCCGGACCGCAACCAGTGGCTCGTCACGGCGAAGGACGGGGAGCGGCGGTTCGCCCACCTCGGCTTCTCGCACGTCTGGTACGGGCGCCGCAACGACGAGGAATACAACCAGGTCAAGGTCTTCCTCGTCACGGACCGCCCCGTCTACCGGCCCAAGCAGGTCGTGAAGTTCAAGATCTGGATGAACCGGGCGCAGTACGACCAGGAGGGGAAGTCGGCGTTCGCGGGCAAGTCCTTCACGGTCGAGATCCGGAACCCGAAGGGAGACAAGGTCCTCGAACGGGCGTTCCCGGCGGACGAGTACGGCGGCTTCGACGGCGAGTTGGCCCTCGAAAACGAGGCCACACTCGGCGTCTACCAGGTCCACGTCCGGAATCATGGCGGCGGCTCCTTCCGCGTCGAGGAATACAAGAAGCCCGAGTTCGAGGTGAAGGTGGACGCGCCGGCCGAGCCCGTCGCCCTCGGGGAGAAGATCAAGGCGAAGGTCACCGCGAAGTACTACTTCGGCGCCCCCGTCACGAACGCGAAGGTGAAGACCAAGGTCCTGCGCTCGACGCACAGCGCGAACTGGTATCCCCTGGCGCGCTGGGACTGGTTCTACGAGCCGGGCTACTGGTGGTACGCCTACGACTACGCCTGGTATCCCGGCTGGGCGGCGTGGGGCTGCCGCCGGCCCATCGCCTGGTGGTGGCCGCGACCCTACGCCCCGCCGGAGCTCGTCTCCGAGAACGAGGTCCCCATCGGCCGCAACGGAACCGTCGAGATCGAGATCGACACGGCCCCCGCGAAGGCGGCCCACGGCGACTCGGACCACCGCTACGAGATCACCGTGGAGGTCGTGGACGAGTCCCGCCGGACGATCGCGGGCACGGGCCAGGTCATCGCGGCGCGAAAGCCCTTCAAGGTCTACGCCTGGGTGGACCGCGGCCACTACCGCGCCGGCGACACCGTCGAGGCCTCGTTCCAGGCGCTCACGGTGGATTCGAAGCCCGTGCAGGGGAAGGGCGCGCTCCGCCTGCTCAATCTCTCCTACGACAAGGACGGAAAGCCGTCCGAGGCCGAGGCCCAGTCGTGGGCGCTCGACACGGACGTCGAGGGAAAGTCGCGCGTCCAGATCAAGGCGTCCGCGCCCGGCCAGTATCGCCTCTCCTACAAGGTGACGGACGGAAAGAAGCGCGAAATCGAGGGCGGCTACGTCTTCTGCGTGGGCGGCGAGGCGGCCGACGGCTCGAAGTACCGGTTCAACGACATCGAGCTCGTCAACGACAAGCGGGAATACAAGGATGGTGAGAAGGTCCTCCTGAAAATCAACACGGAACGCGAGGACTCGACGGTCGTCTTCTTCGCGCGCCCCTCGAACGGGGTCTACCTCCCGCCGAAAATCCTGCGCTTGAAGGGCAAGAGCGCCATCGAGGAGCTCGCCGTCACGAAGAAGGACATGCCCAACTTCTTCGTCGAGGCCTACACGATTTCGGGCGGGAGGGTCCACCGCGAGACCCGCGAGATCGTCGTGCCGCCCGAGACGCGCGCCCTCGACGTTTCCGTGCTTCCCTCCTCCGAAAAATACAAGCCCGGCGAGACGGCGAAGGTGAAGGTGAAGGTGACGGACTCGGCCGGAAAGCCCTTCCGGGGCTCGACGGTGATTTCCGTCTATGACAAGGCCGTCGAATACATCTCGGGCGGCTCCAACGTCCCCGAGATCAAGGCCTTCTTCTGGAAATGGCGCCGCCACCACTACCCCCAGGGCGAGACGACCGCCGCGCGGATGTCCGGCGCCCTCCACAAGGGCGGAGAAATCGCGATGGCGTTCCTGGGCGCGTTCGGGCACCTCGCCCGCGGCGAGCAGGACGCGATCTCCAACGTGCCCCTCGGCGGGGCTGGCGTCTTCGACACCATGGGCATCGGCGGCGGCGGCAGCGGCGTCCGTTCCCGGCGCGTGGGGGGCGAACACAAGGACGGACTCGGATTCGCCGAAAACGCCCGCGCCCCGGGGGCCCCGGCTCCCGCCAAGTCGGCGCGCGTCCTTGAAAAGCCGGGGGAGGAAGCCCCGGACAATGCCGCCGGCGCCGCCCAGCCCCCCGCCGTCGAGCCGACCGTCCGCTCCGCGTTCGCGGACACCGCCTTCTGGGCGGCCGCTCTCGCGACCGACGAGGGCGGGAACGCCGAGGTCGAGTTCAAGATGCCCGAGAACCTGACGACCTGGAAGGTCCGCGCCTGGACACTCGGCGCCGGCACGCGGGTGGGCGAGGGGACGGCGGAGGTATTAACGACCAAGAACCTCCTCCTGCGCCTGCAGGCCCCCCGCTTCTTCGTGGAGAAGGACGAGGTCGTCCTCTCGGCGAACGTCCACAACTACCTCAAGACCGCCAAGGACGTGAAGGTCGTCCTCGAACTCGACGGCAAGTGCATCGAGGCGCCGAAGGACCTCGAATCCAAGGTCCGGATCGAGCCTTCCGCCGAGAAGCGCGTGGACTGGCGCGTGAAGATCGTCAAGGAGGGCGAGGCGACGATCCGGATGAAGGCGCTGACCGACGAGGAATCGGACGCGATGGAGATGAAATTCCCCGTCTACGTCCACGGGATGATGAAGACGGACTCCTTCTCGGGCGTCATCCGCCCGGACAAGGCCGCCGCCTCCATCACGCTTTCCGTCCCGAACGAGCGCCGGGTGAACGAGTCGCGCCTCGAAATCCGCTACTCGCCGACGCTCGCAGGCGCCATGGTGGATGCGCTGCCCTACATGGCCGAGTACCCCTACGGCTGCACGGAGCAGACGCTCTCCCGGTTCCTCCCCACCGTCATCACCCAGAAGATCCTCCTCGACATGGGCCTGGACTTGAAAGACATCCAGGAGAAGCGGACGAACCTGAACGCCCAGGAGATCGGCGACGATCTGAAGCGGATGAAGGACTGGCAGCGCCTCACGGGCACGTTCCGCTGGAACGGAACTTCCTGGGTGGACCGAAACCCCGTCTTCGACTTAGACGAGGTCCAGCGGATGGCGAAGGAGGGCATCCGCCGCCTCCAGGTGATGCAGAATTCGGACGGCGGCTGGGGCTGGTTCTCGGGATGGGGCGAGCAGTCGTATCCCCACACGACGGCCTACGTCGTCCACGGCCTGCAGATTGCGCGCGCGAACGGCGTCGCGTTGCCGGGCGGGATGCTGGACCGCGGCATCGCGTGGATGAAGGCCTACCAGGACAAGGAGCTTCGCCGGCTCAAGTCCAAGGACAAGGAATACGCGGACAACCTGGACGCCTTCGTCTACATGGTCCTCGCGGACGAGAAGATCCAGAACAAGGAGATGATGGACTTCCTCTACCGCGACCGGACGAGGCTCGCCGTCTACGGGAAGGCCATGTTCGGCCTCGCCCTCGAGCGCCAGGGCGAGAAGGAGAAGCTCGCCATGATCGCCCGGAACATCGAGCAGTTCCTGGTGCAGGACGACGAGAACCAGACGGCCTACCTCCGGTTGCCGGAGGACAACTACTGGTGGTACTGGTACGGAAGCGAGAACGAGGCCCAGGCCTATTACCTGAAGCTCCTCGCGAAAATCGACCCGAAGGGCGAGAAGGCCTCGCGGCTCGTGAAGTACATCCTGAACAACCGCCGCCACGCGACCTACTGGAACTCGACGCGCGACACGGCCATCTGCATCGAGGCGATGGCGGACTACCTCAAGGCGAGCGGCGAGGACAAGCCCGAGATGACGCTGGAAATCCTCGTGGACGGAAAGAAGCGCAAGGAGGTGACGATCGACGCGACGAACCTCTTCACCTTCGACATCATACTCGTGATGGTCGGCGACGGGATCGAGGGGGGCCGTCGCTGCCCAGCGGCG
>CAYHQZ010000169.1:0-9165 GCA_964358555.1 uncultured Planctomycetia bacterium | reverse complement strand
GAGCCTAGGGCCGTGCCCCGCCCCCGACCCACGCTCCATCAACTGGGGAATGCACCCTCCTCGTTGGGCTACACTGGGTGCGTGTCCCGCCCCCTGCGCCTCGGATTTTCCCTTCTCGCTATCCTCGCCGCCGGCTGTCCGCCGGACACCCCCGCCCCGAACGCGGAATCGGTCGTCGAGGCCGGAATCCTCTTTGTCCGGCTGCCGGCGGGGGTCGGGATCCCCCTTCCCGAAAGACTGACGCCGGTCGGGCCCGCGGAGGCGGCGATTCGAGGATTCGCGTTTGACGCGGGATTCTTTTCCGCCCTGCCGGACGACCTCGCCCGCCGGGGACTCGAGCCTCCCCGCCGCGTGTTTGAAGCCCGCTGGACGCCGGGTGCCCCCTTCTCGATCGAACTGGGCGACGCGCCGGCCGGCGCCGTCCCGCCGGGGCTTCCGGACGTCCGCTTCCGTCTCTTTCTCGACGCCCGGGTCGAGCCGCTCTGGGGCGGGACGCTCCGCCTCGAACTCGAGCCGAGGCTTGCGCCGCTCGGCCTCCGCGGCACCTCGGGACGCCTTCATCCTTCCATGAAGATCCGTCCCTGGTCCAAGCCTGCCATCATCACCGTCCCGGACGGAGGGGGCTTCCTCCTGTCGGTCTTCCCCTTGGAGCAAGAATCAGGCGCGGCCTGGGCCGTCCGATTCGTTCGCGCAAACGCTCCCGCGCCGTCCGACCTTGCGCCTCCGTGAGGCCTGGCGCTAGAGTTTCGACCCATGCCCATCCCATTCCTGAAAGGATCCCTGGTCGCCCTCGTCACGCCATTCAAGAGCGGCAACGTCGATTACGCCGCCCTCGAGGCCCTGGTCGACTTCCACGTCCGCGAGGGCACCTCCGCGGTCTGTCCCTGCGGCACGACCGGCGAGTCGCCCACGCTGTCGCACGAGGAACACCGGGAGATCGTCCGGTCCGTCGTGAAGTTCGCTGCCGGCCGCATCCGGGTCGTTGCGGGCTCCGGCTCGAATTCGACGCGCGAGACCATCGATCTCACGATCCACGCGGAAAAGGCCGGCGCCGACGCGGCCCTCGTCATCACCCCCTACTACAACAAGCCCAACTTTGACGGCCTCCGGGCCCACTTCAAGCTCATCGCCGCCGCGACCCGGATCCCGATCATCCTCTACAACGTTCCCGGCCGGACGGCGCTCAACGTGACGCCCGAGCAGGTTGCGATTCTCGCCGAGGAGGCGCGGATCGGCGCCGTCAAGGAGGCCTCCGGGAACGTGGAGCAGGCGACCCGGATCCGTTCCCTCTGCGACGTCACCATCCTGTCGGGCGACGACGCGCTGACGCTGCCCATGATGTCCATCGGCGCCACGGGCGTCATCTCGGTCGCGGCGAACGTCGCCCCCCGGAAGACCGCCAACCTGGTCGCGCGCGCCCTGAAGGGCGACTACGCGGGGGCCCGGCGCCTCCACTACGAGTTGCTGCCCCTGTTCAAGGCCTGCTTCCTCGAGACGAATCCCATCCCCATCAAGGCGATGATGGAGATGGCGGGGCTTTGCGCCTGCGATCTGCGTCTGCCCCTCGGGCCGCTCTCGAAAACGAACCGGGAAGCCTGTCGGGGCGTCCTCGCCTCCATGGGATTGCTCAACAAAAAGGCCCGGCGCCGGTAGAATGAACGAAGCCCCCTGACGGAGGAACCACCGTGGGAAAAATCGCCCTTGCGCTGAATTTCGCCTTCATCGGCTTCCTCGCCGTGAACGCCTTTGCGAGCGCCGAGGGCCGGAAGTTCATCTCCGATCTCAAGGGTTGGTACGAGAAGGAGCAGGCCCGCCGCCAGGCCGAGAGCGCAAAGCGGGCGCAGGAATACCAGCAGCAGGAAAAGGCTCGTCTCGCGGCCCAGAAGGCCGTTGCCGAGAGCCAGGGCATCGAGGCCGGAAGGCGCCTTCGGGATCCGGCGCTCCCCTCCCGGCCGAAGAATCCGGTGAAGCAGCCGACGGGCAATCCATTGGCGAACGGCCATTCCGACCCGCCTCCGGTCTCTTCCGGCGGTTCCGGCTGGACCGCCCTTCTCGACGAGGGCGATCGCTACTGGAAGCAGGGCATGTCCACGCCGAGCCCGTCCGGCAAGAAGGCCCTCCTCCAGAAGGCCGTCGACTGCTACAAGCGGGCGCTGCAGACGGCCCCGGCCAGCGAGGGCCCGAACATCAACATGCGGATCGCCGGCGCCAAGAAGGCGATGCCCCTCTAGGAACCCATGATCCGATTCTTCCTCGCGATTTTCGATTTTGTCGTCGGCGGCGCGCTCCTCGGGGTCTACGGCGCCTGGGTCTTCGACGCCTGGCAGAAGGCCCCGGCCGAGACCGAGAAGGTCTCCCACATCCTCCGACTCATCTTCGTCTTCCCGTTCCGCGAGTCGATGGCCGCCTACGTCCTGGTGTTCGGCCTGATCGCCGTCGCCTTCGGGGTCCTGGCGGTCCGCTCCGGGCCGCTCATTCTGCGCCGCTCCGCCGGGGAGCCGAAGTAGCGCCCTCCTCCGCTACCCAGCGCCGCCAGGCGCGCTCGAGGTCGCCGATCGGGACGCCCGAGGCGCTTTCGAGGGTGCCCGCGTCGATCCAGGTCCCCCGCCGCCCGATCCGCACGAGGGCGTCCAGGGTGCGATCCTGCGCGTCCCCGCCGCCGAACAGGAGGAACCCCACGAACAGCGCCGAGGCCGCATAGGCGTTCTCGTTTCCACGGCCCCGGAAGTCGGCCGGACGGAGCGACAGGATCCTTCCTGCGCTCGAGAATTCCTCCCACTTGGCGATCCGGCCGCGCCAGACGTCCCGCCGGAACCGCGTGCGCAGCGTGCCGTCCGGCTGCGGCTCGCAGTCCTCCATGACGACCGCGAGCCCCTCGACGAGCCAGATGGGCAGGCCCTCGCCCTCGTGCGAAAGCCATCGATCCGTGACGAGGTGGGTCATCTCGTGGCGGAGGCTCCGGCGGTCCTCGACCGGATCGAGGGCCGACACGATCGCGACCTCGCCTCTCGACGGGCTGTAGTAGCCGCTCGTCCGGACGAGGTCCTGCTGGAGCGTGGAGGCGCCGTGGCGGAGGAAATCCTCCTCGCTTTCAAACCAGAGGACGCGCACGCGGGCGGCGTCCGGCCGCAGATCCCAGCGTCCGCCGTAGGTCCGCAGGACGCTTTCGAGGAAGCGTTCCGTCGGCGGGCCGAGGGCGTCGGCGTTCGAGTCCGGCTCCGCCAGCATCTCCACTCGCTCGCCCGTCCAGACGGATTCGAGCCCCACGGGGGTCATCCGCGCGGCAATCCGGGGGCCGACCGCGCGCAGGGCGAGGACGAACGCCAGGAAGGGCGCCAGCACGATGGCCGTCTTCACCCAAAACGCCCTCACGGCGATTTCCTCCGGTAACGCGCGGAGACCCGTTCGAGGAGCGCGCGCTCCTCCGGCGCAAGATTCTGGATCCCCTCCCGGCTGATCTTCTCGAGGATGCGGTTCATCTCCTCCTCCATCGCCCGATCCCGGGTCTCCTCACGGAACTCGCGGCGCAGATCATGTCGATCGAAGAAGCGATCGACGAAGTGCAGGCGCTCCTCGAACCACGGATGCCAGCGCCGGTAGCAGAAGGCGAACAGCGCCCCGCCGAGGTGGGCCGCATGCGCGATCCCGTCGGGCTGGCTCACGATCATGGCGTGGAGATCCATCGCGAGGAGGATCAGGACGGCGATCCGGGCGGGGATGGGAAAGAGGAAGAAGAACCAGACCTTGGCGTCCGGGAAATGGATGGCGAAGAGGACCAGCAGCCCCGTGATCGCCCCGCTCGCGCCGATCACGTTCGTGAAGGGGTGCGCGGAAAAGTGCACCACGGCGTAGCAGAGGTGGGCGAACGCAATCGATCCGAAGTAGAGGATCAGGAACCGGCGCGTCCCGTAGAGCCGCTCGAGCTCGGGGCCGACGAACCAGAGGATGAGGAGGTTCAGGAGGATGTGCCAGAGGCTCCGGGTGTCGTGGAGAAAGCCGCCCGTCACAAACTGCCATAGCCACAGATCGCCCACGGCCCGGGCCGGCTTAAACCCGAGGAGATTTTCGATGGCGCCCGGCCGCGCGAACGCGCAGACGAGCTGGAGGCCGTAGACCGCGACGCAGGCGATCAGGATCCACTTGACCGCGGGGGTGATGCGCACCGCGAAGTCGACCGGCATCCGGTATTCGCGGTCGGCGTAGCCCATGGGAGGATGTTTTGGCCGGGGAGCGGCTTTTGCAACAGGCTACAGGCAGGACCGGATCCACTCCACCGTCCGCCGGACTCCCTCTTCGAAGCCTTTCGCGCTGCCCCAGGCCTCCCAGAAGGGCTCCTGGACGACCCCTTCGAACCGGCCGCGCGCGCCGAGGGCCGAAAGAAGCGGCCGGAGGGCGCTCGCAGGCTCCGGACGGGCGGCGGCCTGGACCACGAGGACGCGTGAAGGCAGCATCGCGGACGCCGCAACGAGATCGAGGGTCGCGAATTCGCGGACCGCGTCCGCCGAAATCCGGACGCCGTCGAGGTCGATCGGGCCCTCCACGGGACCGGCCCCCGCCCGGCCCGCCGTCAGGGCGCGGCGGACCTGCGCGCGGCGGGCGGCGCCCTCCAGCTCCGATCTCCCCGCAACGGAGGGCTGCCAGAGGACGAGCCAGGGGGCGCCTTCAGAGGCCAGGCCCGCGGCAAGCCCCCCGAACCGGCAGCCGACGAGGCCGGGCTCGACGCCCGCGGCCCGGCGCAGCCATTCCCGGCCGGCCCGGATGTCATCGAGGGACGCGCGCGGGGAAAAGTCGATGCCTGCGCCTTCGCTGTCTCCGGTGCCCCGATAGTCGAGCCGGAGCGTCCGGATGCCCGCCGCCGCGAGGGCCTCCGAAAGCGCGCGCAGCGCTCGCTCGGCATGCTTCGCTTCCTCGAGAAACGGCGGGGCCAGCACCGCCGCGCCGCGCGCGCCCGCCTCGGGCCCGTGATCCACGGCGAACAGGCGGCCGCGGGGCGTGTCGAGGAAAAAGGGACGGGACATCCCCTACATCTTCCCGGCCACCGTCGAGGCGATGGCGGCGATCGTCGCGAAGCGTTCCGCCCGGAACTCCTCCTCCTGAAGCGAGACGCCGAACGCCTCCTCGCAGGCGACCAGGATCTCGAAGAGCTGGACGGAATCGATTCCGAGCCTGGGGATGAGCGGCTCGTCCCGTCCGATGGATTTCGGATCGATCCGGAGGAAGAGGCGCTCGACGACGAGCGTGCGGATCCGATCCTCGATTGCGGAAGCGTCCACCGGCGGTCCCTACCCCGGCAGCTGGGCCTTGATGATGTAGCGAAGGATCCGGTCCTGATCCTCCTTCGTGATTTCCCTGAACTGCAAACCGATTCGGCAGCGGTCTCCGCCGTCAGGCGGCGCCTCGACCCAGGCGACACGCGTGAGCGCTTTCACGGGCGGCTCGCCCGCCGAAAGGAAGAGGTTGATCCCGATCGCGACGCGCTGCAGGAGCAGGTCGAGGACGACATCGCCCGACGGAACCCGGCCGGTGAGGAGAAGGCCGCCGCCCCCGAGATTCTGGCTGACGCCTTCGTAGATGGCGCCGTCGCAGGGCTTCGCGGTCATCGGGATCAGTTTGTAGCGGATGTCGAGTTCGGATCGGACGCGGATGAATTCCCGCCGCTCGGAGTCGAAATAAGTTCCCTCGGGTGCTTTCGTTTCGCTCATGTCCGGATTATATCCAGGGGCGGATGGAAGGCACGGGGCAAAGCCCGCCAAGGGGGAAACGGAGAAAAGGCTATGTGTGGAAAAGGTGTGGATACGCCTCCGTATGGCGAGAGCGCCAAGGGCATGGGAACTTCATGAGGAATCGAAGGGGGAAAAGAAGGTTCTGAATAACTAAAAGATAGCCGCATCCCTTTGCCTGGAAAGAGGATGCGGGCTCGTCCCCTTCGATGCCCCTGGGGAAACGGGTTGGCGTCCTCCCAATCCCCCGGAGGAGAGCAAATCAGGGGCCATCGGGATCGCTGTGGATAACCCGTGGATTTCCCTAGCGGACCGCGCCCCATCGATGCGGCGGCCAGAAGACGAGAAATGCGGTGCCGAGGAGGTCCGATCGAGGCACGAATGGATCGGGCCACTCGCGGGAATCGTAGCTGGCCGCGCTGTTATCCCCAAAAAACATGAAGCGTCCCGGCGGGATGTCGAAGAAGGCGTCCTCGGGCAGCGCGCGCGTCTCGGGGGAACCCTCCTCCGGACTCGATCGCGGTAGATATTGGATGTCGCGGAAAATCCGGATGCGATGAATCCGGACATGTCCCTGTTGGGCGGCGATTGCGACGGGGACCGCGCCAAGGGGATCGCCCGGTTCGACGTCGGCCGTTTCGGTCCGGCCGCCGACGTCGAGGCGCACCTGCCCGTCCGCCCGCTGAAGCACGATGGAGATCTTCCGGCCCGCCGACGCGGTCGCGGCGCCGGAATCCGTCCCGCCGAATCGGACGATTCGGGGGTCCGTGCGGCCGGCGCCCCGCAGCTCGATGCGCAGGCTGGAACCTGCCTCCCCCTCCGCCTCCAGTTCGACCCGCGCGTCGCCGACGGGGTAGAGGCGCTTGTCGGGATCGTTGTAGGCAAGGGCGTTCCGGATCTCGCGCTTAAACTCGATGGCCGCGGCGCCGCGTTTCGCGCGCAATTCAAATCCGCCCTCGTCGTCGCGGACGGCCCCTTCGCCGGCGATCGCCCAGGGGGAGCGCAAGTCCCGGCGCCGGTAGGCCGTGTCGTGGACGTGCGTCCAGAAGTTCGCCTGCACGCCAGGGGGCTTGCGCAGGATCGCCCACCCGCCCGGCGCGGCCGGGTCCGCCTTCCAGAGATCGCCCCGATGGATCCGGATCCGTTCCCCCGGGAGACCGACGAGGCGCTTGATGAAATTCTTGCGCGGGGTCGAGACGATCGGGGCGCGGAAGACGACCACGGACCAGCGCTCGGGATCCTTCAGTCCCCACGAAACGAGCGGGAGGAGGACGAGGACCCGATCCCCCGAACGGGGTTGGAACCAGTCGCCCGGCGCCGGGGGCCAGCGCTCTTCGCAGTTTTCGCACCGGATGGCCAGGGTGGTGCGGGGCGCGACGTCCCCTTCCCCCCCGCCGGGGTAATTGCGGACGCCCGGAAATCCGCAGGCCGGGCAATTTCCGCCCGCGTGTTCCCCGTAGAGCGTCGGCGCCATCGAGCCCGTCGGGATCCGGAAGGGCTCGACCACGAGGAACCGGATGCCGAGGGCCGCGAGGATGGCGATGACGAGGGACAGCATGCCGCCGCGCCGCTTTCGGGGAGGCGGGGGCGTGGAAGCCGGGGGCGCGGCGATCGCGGCCGGGGCGGGCGGAGGCGCCGGATCCGCGGATGGAAACGCCGGGGGTGGCGCCGGGAGCAAGGATGCCGGCGGAGGCTCGGCGTCCCGCGCCGGGGGCGGCGGCGCGGCCGGTTCCGCAGGCGGCGGCGAGATCGCGGGGTCGGAAGCCGGCGACGGCGGCGGCGGCCCGGCGGGCGGCGGAACGGGAGGATTCGGTTCCATCAGGTGTCGGTCTGCAGGATGGAGAGGAACGCCGCCTGGGGAATCTGGACGCGCCCGACGTTCTTCATGCGCTTCTTTCCCTCTTTCTGCTTTTCGAGGAGCTTTCGCTTCCGGCTCACGTCGCCGCCGTAGCACTTGCTCGTCACGTTTTTCGCGAGCGCCCGGATGGTTTCGCGCGCAATCGGTCGGGTTCCGATGCAAGCCTGGATCGGGATTTCAAAGAGATGCCGGGGGATTTCCTTCCGGAGCCTCTCCACCAGGCGGCGCCCCTTCGTGTAGGCCTGGTCCTCGTGAACGACCGTCGAGAGGGCGTCCACGCGAATGCCCGCGACGTGGATATCGAGGCGGACGAGGTCGGCGGCGTGGTAGCCGATGATCTCGTAGTCCATCGTGCCGTAGCCGCGGGTGCAGGACTTCAGCTTGTCGTAGAAGTCGAAGAGGATTTCGGCGAGCGGCATCTCGTACATCAGCAGGACGCGTCTCGGGGAAAGATATTCGGTCTTCCGGTAGACGCCCCGCCGGTCCTCGCAGAGCTTCATGACGGCCCCGAGGTATTCCGAGGGCAGGATGAAGGAGATCCGGGCGATGGGCTCGCGGAACTCCCGGATGCCGCGGTCGATCGGAATCCTCGCGGGGTTGTCGATCCGGATGGACTTGCCGTCCCCGAGATCGAGTTCGTAGGTGACGTTCGGGGCCGTCTGGATGATCTGGACCTTTCCCTCGCGCTCGAGGCGTTCCTGGGAGATCTCCATGTGCAGAAGCCCCAAAAATCCGCAGCGGTAGCCGGGCCCGAGGGCCTCGGATTGCTCGGGCTCGAACGTGAACGAGGCGTCGTTCAGGCGGAGCTTCTCGAGCGCCTCCCGCAGCATGTGGGCGTCCGTCTCCTCGGTCGGGAAAAGCCCGCAGAAGACCATCGGAAGCGGGTGGCGGTAGCCGGGGAGCGGAGAAACCGAGTCCTCCCCCGCCTTCACGATGGTGTCGCCGATCCGGACGTCCGCGACGGACCGGATCGCCCCGCAGATGTAGCCGACTTCGCCTGCGGAGAGGCCCTCGCAGGGCAGCCGGTTCGGGCGGAACATCCCGATTTCGGTGGCCTCGAAGATGCGGTTCTGCGCCGCGAGCCGGAACGACTCCCCGAGCGAAAGCCTGCCGTCCATGACGCGGACGTAGAGGATGACGCCCCGGTAGTCGTCGTAGACCGCGTCGAACACCAGGGCCCGCAAGGGCTTTTCGGGGTCCCCCGACGGCGGCGGGATCCGTTCGATAATGGCCTCGAGAATCTCGGCGGTCCCCTCGCCGGTCTTTCCGCTCGCGAAGAGGACCTCCGCCGTCGGGAGGCCCAGGACCGAGCCGATTTCCTCCGCGGCCTCCTCCGGACGCGCCTGCTGGAGGTCGATCTTGTTCACGATCGGGATGATCCGGAGGCCCTGCTCGATCGCGAGGAATCCGTGGGCGACGGTCTGCGCCTCGACGCCCTGCGAGGCGTCGACGAGGAGGAGGGCGCCTTCGCAGGCGGCCAGCGACCGCGAGACCTCGTAGGAGAAGTCCACGTGCCCCGGCGTGTCGATCAGGTTGAGCGAATACTCGCGATCGCCCCGGCGATAGCGCATCGCGACGGCGCGGGCC
>CAYHQZ010000168.1:0-9206 GCA_964358555.1 uncultured Planctomycetia bacterium | reverse complement strand
CGGCCGCGATCGGCATGGCTGTCCCGGCAGCGATCTCATAGCCCGTCCCGTGACAACGTTCGGCGGGCGCTCTCGCCCCTGGCGAAACTCGCCGAGGAAACCGGGGCGGCCATCGTCTCGATCCGGCATCCGCGAAAGGGGACGGAAGGCCCGGCGGTCCACCTTGCGAGCGGGTCCGGAGCATTCACGGCGGCCGCGCGCCTGTCCTGGCTGGTCGCGGAGAATCCCGAGGATCCGGCGGAGCGGATGGTCCTTCCCGTCAAGTCAAACGTCATGCAATACCCGGATGGCTTTGCCTTCGGAATCGAGGGGCGGCGCCTCCCGGACGGCATCGAGGCTCCCGTACTTGTCCACGGCCGGGACTTCCCGGGGATGCGGGCTGATGCCCTCCTCTCGCGACTCCGAAAGAATGCCGAACCGGCTGGGCGGGCGGCGGAACGGGACTTCCTGCGCGACGCCCTCGCTGGCGGCGCTCGACCGATCCGGGAACTGCTTGCGGAGGCGGAGGGGGCCGACTTCTCCAAGAGGTCGATCGAGCGGGCGGCGAGGGAACTCCGGCTCCGGCGGATCCCGGGCGGCTTCGGGAAGCCTTGGCGGTGGGGCTTGGACGAACCTCCCGCGGCCGCTCGCGTCACAACCTCGCCACCCCCCAGCGGTGGTGAAACTGGGCGGAACTTGGCGGAAGTGGAACCGGAAGGGGGCGCCCGATGAATCCGCGGGAAGGTCTTCCGGCGCTTTCGTCGGTGTCTCCGCCGGCCCTCCTCGTCTCCGCTCGAGAGGCCGCCCGGCTGTGCGGGTTCGCCCGCTCGACTTGGTGGCGGCTCCTCTCGGCGGGGCGGATACCGGCGCCCGTCTACATCGGTTCGGAACCCCGCTGGAGGGTCGAGGAACTCCGGGGCTGGCTTGCGGTGGGGTGCCCCGCTCGGGACGCTTGGCGCTGGCCGGCGGGGCGGGAACTTGACGCGGAGGGTATCCTTCCGGGAAAGGAGCGACGCTGATGCGCGCATTCCGACCTACGTTCAAGGCGAGGGATGGTTCGACGCGGACGGCGAGACGCTGGGCGGTCGAGGTGAAGGACCGAGGCGGCATCCTTCGACGGCTGGCGGCCTTCACGGACCGCGGGGCCTCCGAGGCCCTCGGGCGCCGGCTGGAGCAGCTCGCGGCGCGCGGGGAGGTGAGAGAGGCGCCGGATCGGGAACTCTCCCTCTGGGTTTCGGGGTTGTCGGCGAAGATGCGGGAGAAGCTCGCCCGGTTCGGGTTCCTGGACGTGCGCGCGGTCGAGGGGGCGAAGGCCCTCTCCGCTCACGTCGCGGCCTTCGTCTCCTACCTCGAATCGAAGAGGGTAGGGGCGCGGCACCTTGAAGCGGTCAAGCAGAACCTCGAACGGATGTTCGAGAAGGCGAAGATCGGCTCCCTCCATGAGGCGACTCCGGGGCGGCTCCAGGGGGCGCTCGCGGCCTTCCTGGAGAAGGGGCTCGCACCCCGGACGGTGAACACCTATCGGGCGGCCCTCCGGGGCTTCTTCCGTTGGGCGGTCCGGGAGCGGCTGGCCGTCGAGGATCCGACCGTCTCCCTTGTGCGGTTCAATGAAGCCGTGGACGTTCGCCGGGTTCGTCGGGCGCTCTCGACGGAGGAGATCGGCTGGCTCCTCCGGGCCGCGGAACGCGCGCCGGCTCGCTTCAACATGGAGGGACGGGAGCGGGCGCTCTACTACCGGCTCGCCCTCGAAAGCGGACTCCGGGCGGGTGAACTTCGGACGCTCACGCGGGGTTCATTCGACCTCGACGGCAAGCCCCCGACCGTCACGGTTCGGGCGTCCTGCTCGAAAAACGGGAAGGAAGCGACGCTCCCGCTTCGGGCGGATACCGCGGCGCTCCTGGCCGTCCACCTTGAGGACCGGCTCCCGGCGGCGCTCGCCTTCGCGGCCCCGTCCGTCTCGAATCACGCGGACATGCTCCGGGAAGACCTCCGGGCCGCCCGGGCGGCTTGGATCGTGGCAACACCCGACAAGGGGGAGCGGCGGAAGCGGTGGCGCTCCGACACCCTCCGGGACAAGGACTCCTCGGGCCGGATCCTCGACTTCCACGGCTTGCGCCATTCCTTCCTGTCCGCGCTCGCCCGCTCGGGCGTCCATCCGAAGGTGGCCCAGGTCCTCGCCCGGCATTCAAGCGTGACGCTCACCCTCGACCGGTATACGCACACGGCAATGGAATCCCTGGAGGCCGCCGTCGAGGCGCTCCCGGCGGTCCCCTCCGCGGACCCGGAGCGGGCGGCCGTCGCGGCCGGCGGGGAGGCCGAAAACCCGCCGGAACTGCTTGGCGTCCTGCTTGGCGTTCCGTCCGGTTCCGACGATGACGCTCCGTCACCCTCCGAGAGGGAAGACGGAGCTAGCGGAGGGAGTCGAACCCACAACCGCCCGCTTACAAAGCGGGGGCTCTGCCGTTGAGCTACGCTAGCGGAATGGAGCGGGGTACGAGGATCGAACTCGCATGTCGAGCTTGGAAGGCTCGCGCTCTACCATTGAGCTAACCCCGCAATCCGCCGATCAGTTTAGAAGGTCCGGGGGGCAAAGTCCAAGGCCCGGGGGGATATAGTTCCGCCGATGCGGTTTCGTGCGAAAGCGATCCTGCCGGCGTGGGACGCAGAGGTCCTCTCCGATGCGATCCTGCGGGTGGAGGGAGGGCTCGTCGCGGGAATCGACCGGCACCGGGCGGGGGAGGGCGGCGGGGGCGACCCGGGCGCTCGGGACGGGGTGGAGGATCTGGGCGACGTTCTCATGCTGCCCGGCTTCGCGAACGCCCACGCCCATCTCGAACTGACGGCCTTCGCGGGCCGCCTGCCGCGCGCGCCGCTGTGGGACTGGATCGCGGCCTTCGTGGGGCTGGCGCGGGAAACGCAGGACGGGGAAATCGCACACGGCGTGCGGCGGGGGATCCATCTTCTGCTCGAGGGGGGATGCACCGCGGTCGCAGACGTCTGCTCCCTCGGAATCGCCCCGGAGCACCTGCTCCGATCGCCGCTCCGCGCGCTCGTCCTGGAGGAGGGGCGGGATTTTCACGACCCGGCGATGGCGCGTCCCTTCCACGCCCTCGAGGGATTCTTCGCGCGATTTGAAGGCGGCGCGGAACTCTCGGAGGCGTGGTCGTCGGGCCGGCTCCGGTTCGGCTTCTGCCCGCACGCGCCCTACACCGCCTCCTTGCGCGTCTACGAGGCCGCGGCTGCGGCCGCCCGGCTGATGGAGGAACTGGGAGCATCGGACGGCGGCGTCCCCGCGGGCGCGCCCGAGGCCCTCGCAACGCACCTGCTCGAGACCCGGGAGGAGCGCGACTTCTGGGCGCACGGGACGGGACCGTTCCGGGACCTGTTGGCGCAAACCGGACGGTTGCCGAAGGGCTTCCGGCCGCCCGGCGGCTCGATCGTGGAATCCCTGGACAAGGTCGGCTTCCTCGGACGATCGACCCTGCTCGCCCACGGCAACCACCTGACGCCGGACGAGATTGCCCTCCTCGCGCGGCGGGGGGCGGCCGTCGCGTTCTGCCCCGGGACGCACGCGTTTTTCGGAAGAACGGAGGACCCCATCACCGAATCCCGCGCGGCGGGGCTCGCATTCTGCCTCGGGACCGACAGCCTGGCATCGAACGACGGGCTCTCGATGCTCGCCGAAATCCGGAGGCTGTCCGCGCGAGGCGTTCCGGCCCGGGAGGCCCTGCGCGCGGGAACGGAGGCCGGGGCGCGCGCGCTCGGGTTCGGCTCCGGACGGCTCGAGCCCGGCGCGAACGCCGACTGGATCGCCGTCGAGATCCCGCCGGGCCCCGGGGATCCGGTTTCGCGCCTCCTCGACCCCGACGCGCGCATCGTCCGAGTTGAAATCGCGGGAAGGACGGCCTGGACGGCGGAGGCGGGGGAGGCGGCCGGGCCCGAAGCGCCCCCGAAACGCCCGTGAGCGTCTCCCTCGGCGAGGCCCTCCGGTGGCTCGGGCAGGTCACCGACTACGAGCGCGCCCAGCACGATCTCTACCGGCCGGCGCGGCCCGACCTCGCGCGGATGCGCACGCTTCTGGAGCGCCTCGGCCGCCCCGAGACCCGCTTCCGTTCCATCCACATCGCCGGAACGAAGGGAAAGGGCTCGACCACGGCGATGATCGCGGCGATCCTGGAAGCGCACGGGCGACGGACGGGGCTGACCATCTCCCCGCACCTCGAACGGATCACGGAGCGGATCGTCGTCTCCGGCCGCGAAATCGGAGAGATGGATCTGGCCGCGCGGCTCGACGAGGTGCGCGCCGCGGCCGAGGCGATGGACCGCGCGCCGGAGGATGCGCCGACGTTCTTCGAGATCGTGACGGCGGCTGCGTTCCTGCACTTCGCGAAAAGCGGGGTCGACTGGGTCGCGGCCGAGACGGGCCTTGGGGGGCGCTACGACGCGACCAACGTTCTTGCGCCCGCCGCCTGCGTGATCACCTCGATCTCCTTCGATCACATGGAGCGGCTGGGCGGGACGCTCGCGAGAATCGCGGCCGAGAAGGCGGGAATCCTGAAGCCCGGCGTGCCGGCGTTCGCCGGCGCCACGGGAAGCGCCCGGGCCGCCATCGAGTCCGCCGCCGCGCGCGTCGGCGCCCCGCTCGTATGTCTCGGCCGCGAGCTGCGGATCGTCGATCTCCGTACGGACCCGGCCGGCATCTCCTTCCGCATGGAGGGGCTCGATCCGGACCCGGGCCTCCTGCGCCTCCCGAGCCCCGCCCCGTTCCAGGCCCCGAACGCCGCCCTCGCCGTCGCCGCCTGCGCCGCGGGCCTGCGCGCCGAGGGCAATCGCCTCGATCCGGACGCGGTCCGGAGAGCGCTCGCGGGATTCCGGATCCCGGGACGGCTCGAGACTCGAGAGGGCCGACAGCGGTGGATCCTCGACGGGGCGCACAACCAGGCCAGCGCCGAGGCCCTCGCAGCCTCGCTTCCGGGGATCCTGGGCGGCAAGCCGGCGACGCTGCTCGTCTCGATTTCCGAAGGCAAGGACGCGTCCGGCATCCTCGACGCCCTTTCCCCGTTCTTCGATCGCGCCGTCGCGACATGCGCGGATCCCGTCCGCTCGATGCCGGCCGGGTGGCTGGCGGATGCCGTCTTCCGGATCGCGCGCGTCCCGACGGAAGCCGTCCCGGATCCCGCCGAGGCCGTCGCGAGAGCGATCGCGGCCGCCGGAAAGGAAGGCACGATCCTCGCGACCGGCTCGATGTTCCTCGTCGGCCGGGTGCGCGAGATCCTGGACGCCCCTCCGCCCGTGGCGGGAGCGTCCACCGGGGGATAGGCTGACAGGGGATGGAAACGAACCGGGGTCCCTGGCTTGCCGCCGGGCAGGCGGCGGCGGTCCTGGGCGTCCTGCTCCTGCCGTTCTCGTCGCTCGAGATCCTGTCCCGGCCGCACGTCACCGCCGCCTCGGCCCTGCTGGCCCTCGCCGCCGCCTTCGCCGCCGCCGACGCGCTGCGCGCCCGCGCCGCCTGGCGGGCGTTCCGGCCCGACCCGATGGTCGCCGCTTTCCTGGGATGGCTTCTCGTTTCCTTCGCGGCGGGCCGCCTCCTCTGGCCCAAGCGCCTCCCCGGCGGGGCGGACGACTTCGGGCGGGAATTCGCCCAGGTCCTGCTCTTCCTCGCCATCGTCCCGCCGGCCCTGGCCTGGCTCTTCCGCAAGGGCGCCTCCCGGACGCCGGGCGCGCTCCTCCTCGCCGCCGCCGCCGCGGCCGCCATCCACCTCGTGCCCGCCCTCGATCAGTTCCTCGACCCCGAGACCTTCTCCGGCACCGCCGTCGCGGGTTGCTTCTCGAATCCGGGGCTGCGCGACATCCGCGAGCAGGGCAACGCCCATCTCCTGGGGCTCTTCTTCGCAGGCACCCTGCCCGCCCTCGCCGCCGTCGCCGCGTCCCCTCGCCAGATCGGCCGGGCCTGGGCTCGCGCGGGCATTGCCCTCCTCGCCGCCGCCGGCGCGTTCCTGACCCTCTCCTTCGGCCCCTTCATCGCGATCCTCGCCGCCTCGGCGTTCGCCGCCGCCCTCCGGAGCAGGCGGGCCGCCGCCATCGCAGGAATCGCCGCCCTCCTGTTGCTCTCCTTCCCGTCCTCCGGCCCCCGCGCCCGTTTCGCCGCTTTCCGCGATTCGCTCTCGCTCTTCGAGACGGTCCCGACGCAGGGCTCGGACGGAAAGACGCCCGGCGGGGTCGTGGCGCAGTCGGGCGGCTCGTCCCTCGTCGTGTCCCGGCGCTACGTCCGGTGGATGCTGTGCGCGAATCTCTCCGGTGCGTATTTCCCGTTCGGAACGGGCTTCGGAACCTCGCAGGCCCGCATGAGCGAGGCCTACGGATTCAACCGGGACCTCTCGATCCCGAACCCCAACCGGGCGCTCGAACTCCGGGATCCCTACACCGAGCACACCTACCTGCTCCTCGCCGCGGAAACGGGCGTTCCGGGCGCCGCGCTCTTCCTCGCCTGGCTCGCCGCCCTCGTCGCGGCGGGCGTGCGCCGATCGAGAGGGGATCCCGATCCCGTCGGGGCCGCCCTCGGCGCCGCGGCCGCGGCGGGGCTGCTGGGCCTTGCCATCGCCGGCATCTTCGCGCCGATCCTCAACCGCACGACCCTGCCATTGCTGGCACTGCTTGCCGCCTGGGTCCGTCCCGACCCGGCCGAAAGCGCTTCCCCGACCGGAAAGCCATGACCGGACGGTGACTTTGTCGTAAGATATTGGACACGTCAGGGTTCGCCGCATGAGCCAACAAGTCCCTGTTCGCATCGGCAATTACGAACTTCAGACCAAGATCGGGCAGGGGGCGATGGGCATCGTCTATCGGGCCCGTTCGGTCGACCGGAACCGGACCGTCGCCCTCAAGGTCCTCTACCCGCGGCTCGCGCGCAACAACCAGTTCGTAAAGCGCCTCCAGCGCGAGTCCCGCGCCGCCTCCGTGCTCAAGCACGAGAACATCGTCCAGGGGATCGATTTCGGAGAATCCGGAGGCTATCACTATTTTGCGATGGAATTCGTCGAGGGCGACACCCTCCAGAAGATCCTGAAGCGCGACGGCCCGATGGAGGAGAAGCGCGCGCTGCGGATCACGCGCCAGATCACGAGCGCCCTGCAGCACGCGAAGCGGTTCGGAATCCTCCACCGCGATATCAAGCCCTCGAACATCCTGATAACCTCGAACGACCTCGCGAAACTCGCGGACTTGGGGCTCGCGAAGGAACTGAACGTCGAGGACATCGAAGGAGACCGGGAGGCCGGGGAGGGCGCCTCGTCGCGGCCGTCCGACCTTGCGGGAACCGCGCTCTTCTACCAGTGGGCGGAGGGGGAAAACACCCTCACCCTGGCGGGGTCCACCCTCGGCACGCCCTTCTATATGTCCCCGGAACAGGCGAAGGCGGAGAAGGTGGACGGCCGCGCGGACATCTACTCCCTGGGCGCGACCCTTTTCCACATGGTCACGGGCGGTCCGCCCCACAAGGGCGAGAACCTTCTCGAGATCATGCAATCCTGCACGAGCGGGGAGATCCCCGACGTCCGGACGATCCGCCCGGGGCTTTCAACCGGGATCGCGATCCTGATCCGGCGAATGATGGAAAAGAGCCCCGCCCGGCGTCTCCAGCAGCCCGAGGAGGCGAGCGAAACCATCGACCGGCTCCTCGAGGGAGGCGCCCTGGAACTCGACTCGGAGCCGGAACCCGAGCCCACGCATGCCGAGGCGGACGCGGCGCCGGCGGCCCTTCTGGAGCTGCCGATGGAAGCCGTTTCGGAAGGCAACCGTGCGGGGCCCGCCCTCCGAACCGGCGCCCGGCGGCGGATGCGCCGTTCCACCGCCTTCGCTCCTACCTCGTCCTCCTCCGGCACCCGCCTTGCGCTCCTCGTCCTTCTCCTCGTCGCGGTGGGGACGGCCGTCCTGCTGAAGCCCTGGGAGTCTCCGGAAATTCTCCAGCCGCCGACGCAGCCGACGCTCGTCCGGCCGACGGTTCACGTGCGGCCGCCAACCCACCCGACACAGCCCGTGCCCCCGACGCTGCCGCCCCTGGAGGCCAGCGCGACCACCCTTCTCATCGAGGCGAAGGCCTATCGCGAGGGCCACCCCGATGACGAGGCCGGAATCCTCGAACGCTTCCGGAAGGTCGCGAACAAGGGCCCGGGCAAGGAAGCGGACGAGGCCCGGCAGTCCATCGCGGCCATCGAGACCTCCCGGAAGGCCGCCGAGGCGGCGCGGAAGATCGCAGAAGCAAAGACCGTCGGCGAACTCTTGAAGTCCGTCCAGGACGCCCTCGGAAGAAAGGACTACGCCTCGGCCCAGGAGGCCCTGGCGAAGGCGGCCGCCTCGATGCCGCCCTCCGGCGCTGCCCCGCTCGCCGCCCTTCAGAAGCGGATGGACGCCGAGACCGCGGACATCGAGAAGAAGATCCTCGCGGATGCATCCGCGCTCGAGAAGGCGGGGAAATTCGACGAGGCCTCGAAAGCCCTCGCGCGCCTGCGCGCCCTCGGCCGCTCCTCGGCGGATTCGCAGATCGCGGCCCTCGAGGATCGACGGAAACGGGCCACCGAACTGAAGAAGAACGAGGAACAGTGGAATCTCCGGCGCCTCGAGGATCGGCACGCCCTGGCGTACTACGAGGCCTTCTACCTCGTGCGCAGCACCCGCGACGATCTGCAGAAGAAGAAGGAGGATTACCCGAAGGCGGAAGCCATCCTCCAGGAAGCCGCGAAGACGGAGCCCAACCCCGAATTCAAGGCCCTCTATCTTGCGGAGGTTTCCGACATCCGGAGACTCGGGGCCTTCGAGCAACGGATCCCCGGCCGTCTCAAAACTCTCGTGGGCCGGCCCGACCCCCTCGATCCGAAAGCGATCATCCGGGAAGTCACGGCCACCGGATACCGGGTCTCGATCGGGGTCGGCGGCGGACCATTCAAGGAATTCGCCAATCTCGAGCAGAAGGAACTGGCCGCCGTCTATCAGGCTGCTGGCGCGCTCACGCCGGGGGACATCGGCCGCGCCGAGATGGGCTGCTACTACCTCTTCTACGGTGAGCCGCCGGTCGTGGAGAACCTCGCGAAGTCGGAATTCGAGAGAATCGCGGATCCCACCCTCCGCAAACGCCTTCTCGCGCAAGTGCCCGCGGCGGCCTTTTTCTCCGGCCTCTTCGAGGCGACGTTCGCCGTCGAACCCGAAGAGGATCAGCCCCCCGACGCCGAAAC
>CAYHQZ010000167.1:7878-9220 GCA_964358555.1 uncultured Planctomycetia bacterium | reverse complement strand
GTCTACCGGCCGTGGACCGTGCGGAGACCGGGAGCAAGAGCCGAGCCCCCGCCCCTCGCCCGTGCCTGGTTTGTATTCCCGACGAAAA
Organism: uncultured Planctomycetia bacterium; assembly: GCA_964358555.1. Classification (GTDB taxonomy): domain Bacteria; phylum Planctomycetota; class CAYHQZ01; order CAYHQZ01; family CAYHQZ01; genus CAYHQZ01. Next base: position 9,132 of record CAYHQZ010000167.1, on the reverse strand, counting down.
AGGTTCAGCAATTTTCCGGATCGGCCATTATTGGGGGCCTACTTTCCGCCGCCCCGGAGTGTTTCCAGGATGAACTCGGCCATTTTCCTGTGGCCGGCGTTGTTGAAGTGATCGTCGGGCGGCGGGGCATAGTCCGATTCCGCGAGCCGATCGCTCGGGTCGGCCGTCTCGAAACCCTCGAAGAGGCGCGGGTGCGCCTGGAGGGTCCGCCGCGCGGTGCGGCGGGAGGGGCGGGTGGGAATGGCGAACACGATCATCCGGGCGCCGTTCGCGCGGGAGACGGCCTGGATTCGGTCGAAATAGGGCCGCAGATCCGCCGGATTCCAGGGCGTCTTGTCCGCGCCGTCGCCTCCGGTCCCCTCGCCGGCGAACTCGCGCAGCGGCCGCTTTCCGCCCTCGCCCGAAAGGCTGCGCCAGCCCCGGAAGAGGATGCTGCCCACCGCGGTCTTCGAAAGCAACCGGCCGATTCGGGCCGGGGCGGACTCGTCCCCGGGGGCGATGAAAATCGCGTTGCTCCGCCGGAGGGCCAGTTCGTAGGATTCCTCCGGGGTGAGATGCCGGCCCGCGTCGTCGAAGGCGAGGAGCATGCCCGCGTTCGTGACGTGGTGGGGATTCTTGCCGGGGAGCATCGGGATGGGCCGCCGGAGGTCGTTGTTCAGGCAGAACATGACCGCGACCGCGCGGGGCTTGAGGCGCGGCACGCAGGCCTCGGCGAGACGGGCGTACTGGTTCGGCCCCGTTCCCGGGATCCCCGTGTTGTAGGCGACCTGCCCGCTCCGGCCGACGATGTCCGCGAAGCACTCGGAAAGCGGCCGCGCGGAAGACCCCCAGGTGAACGAGTCCCCGAGGAACAGGATCGATGATGCCCCCGGCGTCGCCGGCTGGAACTCGATGCCGCGGAATCCGTCGGCGTTGATCCGGACGTCGTCGGGGCGCTTCGCCCGGGGATTCGCCTTGTAGACGCCGTCTAAGTCCGCGAGGAACGCGTCGGAAACCGTCAGCCGATCCACCGGCTTGAATTTCGCGTAGGCCGGAATGAAGCCGGGCCGGAAGCCCGCGAGGCGCAGCGCGGCCTCGGCGATGCCGAGGGCGAGGAGGATCCCGAACAGCGCCAGGAGACAGCCGACGGCGAGCCGGCGGCGCGCCCGCGGGGGCGGCGGGGGCACGGGCGCCGCGGGCGGGGGCATGGGCGCCCCGGGCGGGGGCATGGGCGCCCCGGGCGGGGACGGGGCGGGGGGGTCAGCGTCGCTCATC
>CAYHQZ010000167.1:0-7868 GCA_964358555.1 uncultured Planctomycetia bacterium | reverse complement strand
GGGGGGGGGGGGGGCGGGGGGGGGGGGGGGGGGCGGGGGGGGGGGGGGGGGGGGTTGGGGGCCCGGGGGGGGGGGGGGGGGGCCCGGGGGGGGGTCGGGGGGGGGGGGGTCAGCGTCGCTCATCGCGCTTCTCCAGCCAGAAGGGGCCCATGACGAGGCCGTCCAGGCCGCTGCCGGCGAACGTTCGCAAGGCGTCCTCGGGCGAGGCCGCCATGGGCTCGCCGCGCCGGTTGAAGCTGGTGTTCAAGAGCATCGGGACGCCCGTCGCCTCGGCGAATTTCTCGATCACGCGATGGTACAGCGGATTCCATTCCCGGCGGACCGTCTGGACGCGGCCGGTCCCGCCTTCGTGGCGGACGGCCGGCACGCGCTCGCCCATGCCCTCGCGGAACGGCGAGACGGCGAGCATGAAGCGGTAGGGGGACGCCCGATCGAGAAGCGGCGCCGTGAAATATTCGGCGGCCGCGGATTCCAGGACCGCGGGGGCGAACGGGCGGAACGGCTCGCGGAACTTGATGATCCGGTTGACCCGGTCCTTCATGTCGGCCCGGCGGGGGTCGGCGAGGATGCTGCGGTTCCCGAGCGCGCGAGGGCCCCACTCGAAGCGCCCCTGGAACCAGCCGAGCACCTTTCCGGCCGCGAGCGCCTCCGCCGCGCGATCGAGGAGCCGCTCGGAATCGTCGATCCGCTCGAAGGGAAGGCCCGCCGTCCGGATCGCGCGCTCCATCTCTGCCTCGGAATATTCCGCCCCCCAGTCGGCGCGCTCCATGACGAACCGCCGCGGCTTTCCGAGGGCGACGTGGTAGGCGTAGAGGGCGGCCCCCAGCGCCCCGCCCGCGTCGCCCGCCGCCGGCTGGATGAAGATCTCGCGGAACTTCGACTCGCGCAGGAGGCGGCCGTTGGCGGCGCTGTTCAGCGCGACCCCGCCGGCGAGCGCGAGGCAATCGAGGCCCGTCCGCTCGCGGGCGGCGGCGGCCATCCGCAGGATCGCCTCCTCGGTGAACCGCTGGATGCTCGCGGCCAGGTCCGCGAAGCGCTGGTTCTCGGCAGCGGCCGCGTCGCTCCAGCCGTCGGGGCGCTTTCCCGGATGCGTGGCGGTCGTGAAGAACTCGCGCTCGGGCTCGCGGGGCGGGCCGAAGAGATCTGTGAACCGGCGGCTGAACGTTCGCGTGGCCGAATGGTGGAACGAGAAATAATCGAGGTCGAGCTCGAGGCTGCCGTCGGCGGAAAGTCTCGCCACCTTGTGGACGTCGTCGAGGCGGCGGGGCTCGCCGTAAGGGGCCATCCCCATCACCTTGTATTCCCCCTCGTTCACCTCGAAGCCGAGATGGGCGGTGAATGCCGAATAGAGCAGCCCGAGCGAATGGGGGTAGCGCATCTCCTGGAGGAGTTCGATCCGGTTCCGGCCCTTCCCGGTCCAGTCCGCCGTCCCCCGCCCGATCGTCGCCGTCGTCCATTCCCCGACGCCGTCCACGGTGAGGATGGCCGCCTCCTCGAAGGGGGAGGAGAAGAAGGCGCTGGCCGCGTGCGAGGCGTGGTGATCGGCGAAGAGGACGCGCTCCGGCGGGATCCCGAGCCGGCGGACGAGCGCGCTCTTGATCCAGAGCTTCTCCCGGAAGGCCTGGATCATGGCCTCGCCGAACATCCGCCACGACCGCGGGGCCGTCGCGATGGCGCCCAGCAGGAGCCGCTCGAATTTCACGAGGGGCTTTTCATAGAAGACCGCGTAATCGAGGTCGGCGCCGCGGATCCCGGCGTGTCCGAGGCAGAACGCGATCGCGCGCTCCGGAAATCCGCTGTCGTGCTTCTTGCGGCTGAAGCGCTCCTCCTCGGCGGCGGCGACGAGGAGGCCGTCGGAGAGCAGGGCGGCGGCCGCGTCGTGGTAGTGGCAGGAGACGCCGAGGATGCGCATCAGGACTGCTCCCGGAGGGATTCGAGGCTCTCCGCGAGGGCCGCGCGCTCCCGCCACGCGCCGGTCCGGGCGCGCGCGCCCAGCGGGTCGCGAAGGCGGCGGACGAAGGGGGCGAGGGGCAGGACCATCGCGAAGTGGAAGGCGGCGAGGAGGACGCGGGACTGGTAGTCGCCGAGCCCCGCCGCGAACTGGCGCGCGGCCGCGACGCAGCGGCGCGCGCAGGATCCGGGCGTGCCCGACGGATCGGGCGCAAGCGGCCTGTCCGCGCGCCGGAGGAACGTCGAAATCGCCCCGGCGGCGAACGCCGCGGCGAGGGCGGCGCCGATCATCGCCGCGCTCGGCAGGGCCTTCGGCGCGAGGACGGCCGCCGCCGCGAGGAGGACCAGCGCGCAAAGATCCCATCCGGCCGGAAAAACGCGCCGGCGCGGCGCGAGCGCCACGGCCCCGGCCGCGTATCCGACGAGGACCGCGGCCGCGCGCCCCAGCAGGATCAGGAGTTCCATCGGGCGCAGGCGTTGTCAGAAGAGCGGGTAGATGAACGGCGCCAGCCCCGTTGCCTGGGCGAAAATCAGGAGGGCCGCGAGGAGCGCCAGCGTCAGCACCATCGGGACGAGCCACCAGAGTTTCCGCTTCCAGAGGAACCGCACGAGCTCCGCGACGATCCCGGCCCGCAGGCGGATCTCGCTTCGGGGAGCGGGCGAGGGCGCGGTCGGGTGGGAGGGCTCCATGCGGAATCGCCGGCGCGCGATGCCCGGCGGGGTCCGATTCTAGCCGGCCCGGGGCGCCGCCGGCCCCGGCCTTGCATAGACGGGGACGAGGAAGAGGGCCTTGAAGTCGAGCCCGGGCAGCGAGGCATTCGCCTCGATTTCCCAATAGCAAGGCGCGTGGGTGGAAAAGTCCGTGGGGATCGCGGACGGCGGCAGGGGGAAGTAGACCGGGACCTCGCCGCCTGCCGCAAGCGACAGCGCGCGCGGGTCGATCCCGGCCGTCTCCGCCCAGACCTGATCGCGGATGACGACGCGGCGGCGGTGCTTGCCGTGGCCCCGGACCACGATGCTCTCCTGGACGCAGCGCAGCGTCAGGCGCAGGAGCGGGGCGACCTCGGCGAGGCGCGCGCAAGACAAGCCCGCGTCGAGCCGCTCGCCCGAAAAGAAGGGGAACTGCGCGAATCGCAGGCGTGCGATGCCGAACTTCGAGAGCCGCCCGAAGAGGACGCCGGCGTAGAGCAGGATGGAGATGGCGAGGATGTCGAGGACGCCCGCGATGATCCAGGCGGAGGTTTCCACGTCCTTGGTGAAGATCACGGCGGCCGACGTGGCGCCGCCGATGGCGAGGAAGACGAACGAGGTCGCGAGCGCCCGCCGCGCCTTCCGCGGCGATTCGTCCCGCGATTCCGCGGGGTTCCATGGATGGTCCGCCATCCACGGCTCGCCCGGCCGCTCGGCGAGCAGGCGGCGCCGTCGGGAGGCCTTCGCGACATCCCGCGCGCCCTTCCGGAGAGTCGAGAGGCCGACGAGGAACATCGTGACCCCGATGGCGGGCAGGACGACGCGATCGTTTTGCAGGGACGAGCCCTTCGTCCAGTCGAGGACGCCGAATCCCGCGAGGACGATGGCGGCGCCGAAGGCAAGAAAGGGAAGGGCGAAGACGACGAGGCATCCCCCCGGCAGCCCCGCCCGCCCGCGCGCGCTTCCGCCGATGGTCTTCCGGGCGAGGTCGGGCATGGGGGTAGTCTAGCCTTCGCTCCGGAAGGTCGGCATCGGACCCGCGCAGCGGATCGTGCCCGCACGATCTTCGGTTGTCGTACAAGTATACAAGTTTACAACGTCCCCTATCCCCGCGCGGCGTCGTTTCGTTTCCCGTTTCTGCCGCCGCCGCCCGCTACTTGTTGTAGATCGGCAGGTAGCGGTAGTAGACCTCGAGGGTCATGACGGCCAGGGCGGTGGTGTAGACGCGGCCGCCGCCGAGGCCCCAGCGGTCGCCTTCGTAGGGCCAGGAGCCGTCGTCGTCGCCGCCCTTCAACTGCGAGGCGACGAGGCGGTCGCGCATTTCCTTGTTCCAGGACTTCCAGTAGTCGCCGCCCATCTGGAACATGGCGAGCGTTCCGTAGTAGGTGTAGTAGATGTTGTTCGCGTCGGGCTTGCGTTCCTTGAAGTAGTCGGCGGCCTTGATCGCGATGGGGGAGGTCGGGCTTAAGTTCATGTAGAGGAGCGACAGCATCGTGATCGCCCCGACCGCGTCGAAGCCGGCCTCGGGGTTCGTGAAGAACCTGTCGCCCTGTTTCGCGTAGAAAATCTTCCAGTCCGCGGGGCCCGCGGTCGACTCTCCGCCCGGCATGACGCTCTGGAAATGCTTGCGGGCGCCCTCGAAGAGCTCGTCCTTGATCTCGAGGCCGGCGAGCTTCGCGGACTTCGCTGCCATCACCTGCCAGCCCGTGATGGAGGTGTCGTTGCGCTCGCGGTTGTCCGTGAAGTAGTTCCACCCGCCGCCCGGGTTCTGGGACTTGTGCAGGTAGTCGGCCGCCCGCTTGGCCATGTCCTCGTGGCCGCAGCCCATTCCGTAGGCCTCGGCGGACGCGAGCGCCGCGATCCCCTGGCCGTAATGGCTGCCCGGCCACTGGCCGGTCTTCTTGTTCTGATTATCCTCGAGCCAATAGAGGGCGCGCTTGACGGTCTGGCCGTATTTCGGGGAGTTCGAGGTGTGCCCGGCGCCGAGGAACGCCAGCGTCGCCAGGGCCGTGACGGCGACGTCGTAGGCCAGCCGGTCTTCGGTCTTGACCTCCGGATGGTTGATCCGGCGCCCGCCGTACTTGCCGCAGTCCCAGCGCCCGTCCTTCTCCTGGTGCTTGTGCAGCCACGCGAGCCCCCTCTCGACGGCCTGCTCGCTTGCCGGCGAGCCGCCGCGCAGGGCGATGATGTCCTGCTTCCCGCTGCCCGCGATCCGGGCGCCGAAGGGGTCCCTTCCGCCGGTGCCGGTCGAGCCGCCGCCGCCGCCGCCGCCCGCGCCCATGATGTCGAGGAAGCCCGCGTCCCCGGTGTAGAGCGTGGACACGATGGGGTTCTGGCTCTCCATTCCGGCCGGGGCGGAGTGATCGTTCTTCGCGTCGAACGTTTTCGCCTCGATGCGCGTCTCGGTGGGATTGTCGAGGGTCATCTGGGAGTAGGTCGGGGCGTAGACGGGCAGGGGCTTTACGTCGGTTTCCTCGATCGTCGGGGCGTCGGGCGGCGGCGGGAGTTCCATGTCCGGCGGCTTGTTTTCGGTGATGCTCGCGAGGATCTCCTGGGCGGGCGGCGTCTGGATCGAGGCGGCCGCGATGAAGGAAAGCAGGAGCAGAAGGAGCGTGTGGAAGCCCATCGAGATCAGCCACGACGGAGTCCCGGCCATCGAGGAGCCGGACGCCCCCGCGAGTTCCTCCTCTTCCTCTTCGGAGGCGCGTGCGGGCGCGCCGGCGCCCTCCGTGACGACGTCGCCTTCGAGGGGGTCCTGCGCGCGGGCGGCGGCCAGGGCCTTTAGGGGAGCCGCGGCGATGGCGGCGGCCACCGGGACGGCGGCCGCGGCGGCGATTCCCTGGGGGATGATGACACCGACGCCGCAGGCCGGGCAGCGGCCCTGCCGGCCGGCGAGCCCCGCGGACACGGAGATCGGATGCCCCGAAGGGCACTGGAACCGGATCGCGCCGGCGGCCGCGGGGGCGGAGCGCGGGGAGGGGGCGAAGACTTCCTTGTGGCAGTTGTAGCAACGGCCGGCCTTGCCGGCCATTTCCGCCGGAACCGAGAGGGACGTTCCGCAGGAACACTTGAAACGGATGGTCTCACCCGGCATTCGGTTCTCCTCGCTCCCGCCTCGAATCGTAGGCATGCCGATTGTACAGTGTCAATCTCCCTTTTGCTCAAACGATGGCGCGTCGGGCAAGGTTCAATGGCCTTGACGAGAGGGGCAGGGGCCGTACCATGTCCGGCCCTTTCGGGGGAGCCTCCGATGAACCGCCGATTTGGCAGCGTCCTCGCGGGGCTCCTCGCCGTTGGGGCCGACGCGCCCTTCCGGGCGGAGTCGGTGGGTCCCGGGGGCTGGACGCCCCGGAACTGGATTGGGTTTTTCCTCTATCTGTTCGTGTTCCTTCTGGTGGTCATCGGCCTCTATCGGATGGCGTTGGCCGACGACGCGGGGGCCCGGGCGGCGGAGGGGACCGCCCCGCCGGGCGGTCCGGACGCGGCGAAGGATGGGAAGCAGGCATGAAGAAGGATATCCACCCCGAATACGTCGAGACGACGGTCGTTTGCGGCTGCGGCGAAACCTTCAAGACCCGGTCTACGAAGCCGAAAATCGTCGTCGAGGCCTGCTCGAAGTGCCATCCCTATTACACGGGCAAGGAGCGCCTGGTGGACACCGCGGGGCGCGTCGAGCGCTTCCAGCAGCGCTTCGGATGGAGCCAGGAGGGGGCCGCCGAGCGGGCGAGTGCCAAGGTTAAGAAAGCCGCCCCCGAGCCCGCCGCGGAAGCCGAAGCCCCGAAGGGGCCCAGCCGCGCGGAGCGGCGCAAGGTTCTTCAGGAGCAGGCCGCCAAGAAGGCCGCCGAGAAGGCGCGGGCCGCCGAGAAGGCCGCCGAGAAGGCCGCCGAGAAGGCCGCGCGCGAAGCCGCCGAAACGAGCCCCGAGATCGTTGTCGTCGAGGGAGGCGCTCCCCCGCCCGCGGTGCCCGCCGCCGAGACTCCTCCCGCGCCCGAGGCCCCTGCGCCGCCCGCCGCGTCGTAGAAGCGTTTCATCACGGCGGAACGCGCCCGCTTGATCCATGCTTCCGAAGCTTCTCGCCCATCTCGAAGGCCTCGCCGCGCGGCTTTCCGGCATGGAATCGCGCCTCGCCGCCGAGGGCAACCTCCCCCCGAGCCAGCGCAAGGAGATGGGGGCGCTGCGCAAGAACCTCGAGTCGTTCCTCGCCTGGAAGTCGGTCGAGGACCAGATCCGGGAGGCGCGTTTGCTCGCCGCCGAGAACGCCTCCGACGAAAGCCTCGTGCGCTACGCCCTCGACGAGGCCGGCAAGCTGGAATCGTCGCGGGGGGATCTCGAGAAGCGCCTCGAGGAGACGATCCTGCTGGCCGACGAGGACGCCGGGCGGAACGTGATCCTCGAAATCCGCGCCGGGACCGGCGGGGAGGAGGCGGCGTTGTTTGCGGCCGATCTGTTCCGGATGTACCGGCGCTGGACGGAGCGCAAGGGCTACCGGCTCGAAATCCTCGATTCCTCGACCACCGAGCTCGGGGGGTTGAAGGAGGTCGTGGCGGGGATTTCCGGCGAGGGGATCTTCAAGCAGCTGCGGTACGAAAGCGGGGGGCATCGCGTCCAGCGGGTGCCCACGACCGAGCAGCAAGGAAGGATCCACACCTCGGCGGTCACCGTCGCGATCCTGCCGGAAGCCGAGGAGGTGGACATCACGATCAATCCGGCGGATTTGCGCATCGACACCTTCTCCGCCGGCGGCCCCGGCGGCCAGCACGTCAACAAGACCCAGTCGGCCGTCCGGATCGTCCACATCCCCACGAACACCGTCGTTTCCTGCCAGGACGAGCGATCCCAGCACAAGAACAAGGCCCGCGCGATGCGGGTCCTGCGGTCCCGCGTCTACGAGCAGATCACCTCGCAGAAGAAGCGCGAGCGCGATTCCGCGCGGAAAACCCTCATCGGCACCGGCGAGCGCTCCGATCGGATCCGAACCTACAACTTCCCGCAAAGCCGCGTCACCGACCACCGGATCGACCGCAACTTCAACCTCCTGACGATCATCGAAGGCGACCTCGACGACCTCGTTTCGACGCTGCAGGCCCACGACCGGGAGCTGCGGATCAAGGAATTCGAGTAGGAGACCGAACTTTTTCGTTGGGATTGCAAACCGGGCACGGGCTCGGGGCGGGGGCTCGGCCCTACCTCCCGGTCTCCGCGCGGTCCACGGCCGGTAGACGAATTCA
>CAYHQZ010000166.1:0-9242 GCA_964358555.1 uncultured Planctomycetia bacterium | reverse complement strand
CGGTCCAACGCCATGAATTCGTCTACATGCCGTGGACCGTGCGGAGACCGGGAGCAAGAGCCGAGCCCCCACCCCGCACCCGTGCTCGGTTTCACCTCCCCGACGCAAAAGTTCGGTCGGTAGCCATCGTTTCGTCGAGGCCGTCCGTATTTGACGCCGCCGCCGCTCTGTCCAATAATGCCGCGCCGCGGGGCGCTCGCCACGGGTTCCGCGCAATGAAATGCTGGAGCGACTCCTCGGAGAACGGAAGGCCGGCGTTCTCGCCGCCTGGCGGGAGCGGATCGCCGGGACGTATCCGGACGAAACGGCCCGCCGGCTCCTGAAGGGCGGCGATCCCTTCTCGAATCCCGTCGCGGGCGCGATTTCGGGGGGCGCGGAGGGGATGCTCGAGTGGGTCCTGGCGCCGGGGAGCGGCCCGGCGGGCGCCGCCGCGGCCGTCGAGGACCTCGTCCGGATCCGGGCGATCCAGGACTTCGCGCCCTCGGAGGCCGTGGGGTTCGTTTTCGCGCTCAAGGACGTCCTTCGCCGGGAGATGACGGACGCGCTCAACGGCGGCGCCGATGTTTCGGAATGGCTTCGGATCGAGTCGCGGATCGATGCGCTGGCCCTCGCCGCCTTCGACGCCTACGCCCGGTGCCAAGACGAGGTGTCGAATCTTCGCGTGGAGGACTTCAAGCGCCGGTTCGGGATCTCTTCGCGGCGGACCGCCCTCGTCGGCGTCTCCTCCCCCGGCGCCGCCAATCCTTCGGACGGGGAAGGGGAGATCCCGTGAGCGCTCTCGTCTCCCTCGCGGCCGCCTGCGTCCTCGCGGCCGCCGCGCTGGCCGGCGCCGCCTTCCCGGCGGGCCGGGTCGCCCTCGGCCAGGTCCTGCCGATCCTCGCCTTCCTCTGCTTCGTCGCCGGCGTCGCCTTCCGGGTCCTGCTCTGGGCCCGCGCCCCGGTGCCGTTTCGGATCCCCACGACCTGCGGCCAGCAGAAGTCGCTGCCGTGGATCCGGGCCAACGCCGTCGACAACCCGTCTAGCGGGATCGGGACGATCGCGCGCCTCGCCCTCGAGGTCCTCTTCTTCCGTTCCCTCTTCCGGAACACCCAATCCGAGCTGCGGCCCGACGGCCGGCTCGTCTACACGCCCTCGCCGTGGCTCTGGGCCGGGGCGCTCGCCTTCCACGGGGCGCTGTGCGTCATCCTCCTGCGCCACCTCCGGTTCTTCCTGAATCCCGTCCCCGCGCCGCTGATTGCGCTACAGTCCGCGGACGGCTTCTTCCAGGTCGCGCTGCCCGCCCTCTACGCGAGCACGTTCGTCTTCCTCGGGGGGATGTGCTTCCTGCTCGGGCGCCGCCTCGTCTCGGCCTCCGTTCGCTACCTCTCGCTTCCCCAGGACTACTTCCCGCTCTTCCTCTTCCTCGGGATCGTCGCCACGGGCCTGTGGGTGCATTTCTTCGAGCAGAGCACGGCGGCGCCCGCAAAAGAGCTCGCCCTCGGGCTTGCGAATCTTTCCTTCGCCCGGCCGCCCGCGGATCTCCCGGCGGTCTTCTTCGCGCACCTTTTGCTCGCGAGCGTCCTGCTGGCCTGGATCCCGGGCTCGAAGATCATGCACATGGCGGGGGTTTTCCTTTCGCCCACGCGCAACCTCGCCAACAACAGCCGCGCGGTGCGCCACGTGAATCCCTGGAACCCAGACGTCGAGGTCCACACCTACGCCGAATACGAGGACGAGTTCCGCGAGAAGATGAAGGGCGCCGGGATCCCGGTCGAGAAGGAGACGAAGTGAGCGAGCCCGCCCCCCGGTTCGACAACCCGGCCCACTACAAGCCGGAGGACCTCGGGCGCGTCGACTACCGCCCGCCCGCGACGCCCTGGATCCGGACGCCCGTCGAGTTCAAGCCGGGGCGCTTCCTGGTTCCGGCGAAGGAGAAGAACCTCAAGGCGCTGGGCCTGCCCAACCCCCGCGTCTGGTCGCCGACGGACGCGGACTGGAAGCTGCCGCCGGACTGGAAGGAGATCCTGCTCAAGGGCCTCAAGGACCGCCTGGACCGGTTCCGCTCGCTGCGGGTCTTCATGGACTCCTGCGTGCGCTGCGGGGCCTGCGCGGACAAGTGCCACTTCTACCTCGGCGGCGGGGACCCGAAGAACATGCCGGTCCTGCGCGCGGAGCTTCTGCGCTCGGTCTACCGCAACGAGTTCACGGCCGCCGGGCGGATCCTCTCGCGCCTCTCGGCGGGCCTCGCCCGGTTCGCCGGCAACCGCCCGCTCACGCCCGACGTCGTGAAGGAGTGGTTCTACTACTTCTACCAGTGCACCGAGTGCCGCCGCTGCTCGGTCTTCTGCCCCTACGGGATCGACACGGCGGAGATCACGATCCTCGCGCGCGAGCTTTTGAACCTCGTCGGCTGCAACGTCCACTGGGTCATCGAGCCCGCCGCGAATTGCTTCCGCACGGGGAACCACTTGGCCATCCAGCCCCACGGGATGGCCGACACGCTCTCCTTCTTCGCCGACGATATCGAGACGATTACGGGCGTGAAGGTGAACTACACGCTCAACCGCAAGGGCGCCGAGATCCTTTTCGTGACGCCCTCCGGCGATCTCCTCGCCGAGCCCGGGACGTCCACGTGCATGGGCTACCTCGCGCTCTTCCACGAGCTCGGCCTCGACTACACCTGGTCCACCTACGCCTCCGAGGGCGGCAACTTCGGCCTGTTCACCAACAACGAGACGATGAAGCGCCTCAACGCGAAGATCTACGCCGAGGCGAAACGGCTCGGCGTGAAGTGGATCATCGGCGGCGAGTGCGGCCACATGTGGCGCGTGCTGCACCAGTACATGGACACGATGAACGGGCCGGCCGATTTCCTCGAGGTCCCGCGCTCGCCGATCACGGGCACGGTCTTCGAGAACGCCCGCTCGACGAAGATGATCCACATCGCGGAGTTCACGGCGGATCTCATCCACGAGGGCAAGATCCGGCTCGATCCGTCGCGAAACGACGACGTGCGGGCGACCTTCCACGACTCCTGCAACACCTCTCGCGGGATGGGGCTTCTCGAGGAGCCGCGCTACGTCTTGAAGAGCGTCTGCCGGAACTTCTTCGAGATGCCCGAGAACACGATCCGCGAGCAGACCTTCTGCTGCGGCAGCGGGGCGGGGCTCGGGTCCGACGAGAACATGGAGATGCGGCTGCGCGGCGGGCTGCCCCGGGGCAGCGCGGTGCGCTACGTCCGGGACAAGTTCGGCGTCAACCGCCTCGTCGCCATCTGCGCCATCGACCGGGCGACGCTGCCCGTCGTCTGCGACTACTGGGCCAAGGGCGTCAGCGTCTCGGGCCTCCACGAGCTGGTGGCGAACGCGCTGGTCATGAAGGGCGAGAAGAAGCGCGAGATCAATTTCCGGATGCAGCCGCTGCCGAAGCAAGCCTTGGAAGGGGGGGCGAGCGCCCATGCCTGAACGCGCCAAGATCCTGGCGGGGATCGCGTTCTTCCTGGCCCTCGCGACCCTGCCGTTCTGGTACGGAGCGGTCTTCGGCAAAGGTCCGGTCGCGCGCCCGGCGCTGGAGAAGCCGAAGGGGAAGGCGTGCGTCGAGTCCCTCGCCTTCATGAGGACGCGGCACATGAGCCTGCTTAACGAGTGGAGGGACCAGGTCGTGCGCCAGGGGCGGACGGACTACATCTCGTCCTCGACCGGCCAGCGGCACCGGATGCGTCTGACCGGCACCTGTCTTGGGTGCCACGGCGACATGGTCGGCTTCTGCGGCCGCTGCCACGACTACGCAGGCGTCCAGCCGAGCTGCTGGAATTGCCACCAGGAGAAAGCCCCGGGAACACGTTGATGGATCAAAATCGAAGGGAATTCCTGAAGGCGGCCGGCGTCTCGGCCTTTCTTCTCGGGTGCGGCAGCCCTTTCCTCATGCTCGCCCCGGGCGCGTTTCGGAAGGGCCCCTCCGCCCTCGGGGGCAAGCGCTGGGCCATGACCGTCGACCTCCAGGCCTGCAACGCCTGCGGGGTGTGCACGGACATCTGCCACGCCGTCCACAATGTGCCCCCCCTCATCCAGGAAAGCGCGCCGCCCATCCCACCCGACCATCTGCCTCGAATCCCCGACCCGCGCCACGAGGTCAAGTGGATCTGGCTCGAGCGATTCCCGGAAGTCTTTCCGGATCAGGCCGAGGGCCTGCCGCCTTCGCCCCAGCGCTCGCAGCGGCTGCCCGTGCTGTGCAACCACTGCGTGAATCCGTCGTGCGTCCAGGTCTGCCCCACGAAGGCCACGTTCAAGCGCGAGGACGGCATCGTGATGATGGACGAGCACCGATGCATCGGCTGCCGCTACTGCATGACGGCGTGCCCCTACGGCTCGCGGAGCTTCAACTTCGTAGACCCCCGGCCGTTTATCCCGAAGACGGACCCGGACTTCCCCACCCGGACGAAGGGGGTGGTGGAGAAGTGCAACTTCTGCGAAGAAAGGCTTGCCGACGGGCGCATCCCTGCCTGCGTGGAGGCCTGCGCCGGATTGGCCGCGGAGCGGAAGGTCACGCCGCCGCTCTTGTTCGGGGATCTCTCCGATTCTAGCTCGGGCGTGTTCAAGGCCGTCCAGAATCGCCACGTCCTTCGCCGCAAGGCGGAGCTCGGCAACGAACCCAACGTCTTCTACCTCCTGTGAGAACCCGCGATGCTTGAAAAGGCCTTCACCGGCAGCCGCCGATACGGGGCGTGGGTCGGGCTCCTCTTCCTCGGGATCCTCGCCGGGACCGCGGCCTACCTCTTCCAGCTCCAATACGGCCTCGGGGCCGCGACGGGCCTGGGCCGGGACTTTCCCTGGGGGCTCTACATCGCCCAGTTCACCTTCATGGTCGGGGTGGCCGCCTCCGCCGTGATGGTGGTCCTCCCGTACTACCTGCACGACTACAAGGCGTTCGCGAAGACCGTCGTCCTCGGCGAGTGCCTGGCGATTTCCTCCGTCGTCGCCTGCCAGCTGTTCATCTTCGTGGACATGGGCCAGCCGGCGCGCCTGATGAACGTGATTCTCTATCCCACGCCGGGCTCGATCATCTTCTGGGACATGTTCGTCCTCTCGGGCTACCTGGGCTTGAACCTGCTGATCGCCTGGGTCACCTTCAACGCCGAGCGCAAGGACGTCCCGCCGCCCGCCTGGATCAAGCCGGCGATCATCCTCTCGATCCCGTGGGCCGTCAGCATCCACACCGTCACGGCCTTCCTCTTCTCGGGGTTGAAGGCGCATCCCTACTGGATGACCGCGATCCTGGCGCCGCGCTTTTTGGCCACGGCCTTCGCCGCGGGTCCGGCGCTGCTCATCCTGCTCATCCTGCTCGTGCGGCGGACCAGCGGCCTCTACGCGGGGAAGGAGGCCGTCCGGACGCTCGGGAAGATTATCGCCTACGCGATGGCGGCGCATGTCTTCTTCTTCGTCGTGGAAATCTTCACGGCGCTCTACGGCAACATCCCCGGCCACCTCGTCCCCTTCCAATACCTCTTCCTCGGTGCCGGCGGCAAGGCCGCATTCGTCCCCTGGATGTGGGCGTCCGTGCTTCTCTCCGTCGGGGCGTTCGCGGCGCTCCTGTTCCCGGCCGCGCGCGAGAACGAGAAGACGCTTGCCTGGATTTGCGTTTCCGTCATCATCGGGATCTGGATTGAGAAGGGGTTCATCCTCGTCGTGGCCGGCTTCGTGCCCAATCCGTTCGGCCACCTGATCGAATACCGCCCCGCGCCCCTCGAGATCCTCATCTCCCTCGGCGTCTACTGCACGGGCCTGCTCGTCCTGACGTTCCTCTGCCGCATCGTCACGATGGTGCGGCGCGCGGCGATGCCTGCTCGCGAGGATGCATAAGGCTCCCTCCGGTCCGGCGCCTCCGAACGGGTATCATGCCCGGCCGAATCGCATGCGGATCCCCCTGACGCCCCATGGAATGCGGGAGCTTCTCCTCTACGCGCTTCCCTTCCTGCCGCTCGCCGTCGCGGCGGGGGTCTGGCTCCATCCCGCCGCCGCGATCCCGCCCGCCGCGATCGGGTGCGCCATCGCGGCGTTCTTCCGCGACCCCGAGCGCGCCATCCCCGGGGGCGAGGAGACGATGGTCTCCCCGGCCGACGGGACCGTGATGGACATCGAGGAGGTCGACGAGCCCGAATTCATCGGCGGGCGCGCGACGCGGATCGGGATATTCCTTTCGATCTTGAGCGTCCACGTGAACCGATCGCCCGTCGCGGGCGTCGTCGAGTCCGTCCGCCGGAAGCGAGGCGCCTTCCATCTCGCCTACAAGCCCGAGGCCATCACCGAGAACGAGGCGAGTGCGATCGGGATCGCGGCCGGGCCGCCCTGGGGCTGCCGGATCCTCGTGCGTCAGATCACGGGCGCGGCGGCGCGGCGGATCGTCTGCCCGCTCGAGCCGGGGGCTACGCTTGCCCGCGGGGCGCGCTTCGGGATGATCAAGTTCGGCTCCCGGACGGAGGTCTGGATTCCGAAGGCGACGCCGGTCCGGATCGCGGTTTCCGTGGGGGACGCCGTGCGGGGCGGCTCGAGCGTGCTCGCATTCCACGGGGTCGCGTCGAAAGAGGGGGGCGCGTCGTGAGGGTCCCCGGCTGGCTTCCGAGCGCGTTCACCTTCGCGAATCTCGTCTGCGGGTTCTCCGCGATCTGCCTTTCCAGCCACGCGGGCGGCTTCGAGCGAGCCGCGGCCCTCATTTTCCTCGCGATCGTGCTGGACGGGCTCGACGGCGCGCTCGCGCGAAAAACCGGGAAGTCCTCCGCGTTCGGCGGCGAGCTCGATTCCCTCGCCGATCTCGTTTCGTTCGGGATCGCGCCGGGCTTCTTCCTCTACATGATGTCCGACCCGCGCCTCTTCATCGTCCTGCCGGGGGTCCAGGGCCTTTCGCTCGATGCCCAGAAAATCGTTTCGTCCGGCATTGTCCTCGCGGTCGGATCCTTCTACGTCATCTGCGCGGCCGCGCGTCTCGCCCGTTTCAACGTGGAGCACGACAACCCGTCCCGGCCGAAGGGGGAGTTCGAGGGCCTGCCCTCGCCGGCCGCCGCCGGGATGGTCGCCTCGCTTGTTTTGCTGCAGTCGCATACCGTGGTCGAGGGCACGTTCTTCCGGGCGAACGCGGAAATCCTTCCGCTCGCCGGAATCCTCTCGTCATGGCTCATGGTCAGCCGCGTGCCCTACCCGCACTTTCTCCGCCTCGTCGGGTCGTCCGGCCGCACGGGGCGCGCCGTCGTGTGCATCGTCCTGCTGATCTTTTTGATGGCGCTCAACGTCTACATCACGGCCTGGTCGTTCACGTTCCTGCCCGTGATCTTTCCGGCCATCTTCTGGACCTACGCCGTCTACGGGATCGTCCGGGCCATCGTCGCAAGGGGTGCGCCGGCGCCCGGCGCTGTCCCGCCCGGCGGCGGAACGGCCTGAACGCCGCCGTCGCTACTTCTGGATCTCCTGGCTGTCCTCGTCGCCCTTGCCCTGGCCGGGAAGGACGTCGAAGTCGGCCTGCTCGAGTTCCTGGAGGACCTCCTTGTCCTGCTGGTCCATCCAGTTGAGGGCGACCGCGAGCTCGTCGGTGGATTCCTTCTCGGCCGGAGGCGTGGCCGCGGGCCGGCCGATCGTTTTTTCCGGATGTTTTGCCGCTTTTGCGGCGGGCCCGTTCGTGCCGACGGGGGCGGCCGCGGGTGGGGCGGCTGGCGCGCCCTTCGCGGCTGGCGCGCCCTTGGCCGCCGGGGCGCCCTTGGCCCCGGACTTGGCCTCGCCCTTCTTGTGTTCGGTCCCGCCGAGGATCTTGTTGATGGTGTTCCGGATCTCGGAGGCGACGCCGATGAAGACCTGGACCTTGGAACTCGACACGGACTCGATCTCGTCGAGGACCTCGGGCGAGAGCGCGCCGGAGGTGATGATGGTCATGACGGTTCCGAAGCGGTCCATCGGGATCAGGTGGTATTTGTCCTGCATCGCTCGCGGGATCATCTTGAAGACATCGGCCGAAATGTCGTAGCGCTCGCTCGAGATGTAGGGCAGCGACAGCTGTTTCGCGATGGTCTTCGCGATGTCGCGCTCCGTGACCAGGCCCATCTCGACGAGGATGTCGCCGAGCAGCCCCCCGTGTTCCTTCTGGTGGTCCAGCGCCTCCTTGATCTGGGCCTGGGTCAGCAGGCCCTCGTCGACGAGAATCTCGCCGAGCCTTTTCCGGGTGATGCGCTGGATGCGGGCCATGGCCTTTTTAACTATACATCCGCGGGCCTTCGCACGACAAGGAATCGATCTACCCGCCGGACCCCCGGCGGGGGTAAAGTAGCAAGCATCCTGCGATGTCTCTCCATCGAATCTTGCCCGAAACTACGGCCCTCTTCCTGATCGTCTTCTGCCTCGGCTGCGAGCTGCCGCCCGAGCAGGAGGGGCCGCCGCCGAACCCACGGAATTTCAGCGAATTCATGGCCGAGGGCCAGGCCGAAGAGGAGGCGGGCCGGATCGAGGAGGCGCTGGCCGCCTACGAATCTGCCGCGGCGCGCTATTCCTTGAGCCCTCTCGCCTTCCACGCGGTCGGCCGGATGCGCCACCGCCTCCGCGACTTTCCGGGCGCCATCGAGGCCTACAAGGAGGCCGTCCGGCTCGTGCCCGACGACGCCTCCTTCCTCGCGACGATTTATATCGACCTTGGGGAGGCCTGCCTCGCGCGGAGCGATTTCGAGCAGGCGGCCGCCTCCTTCCGGGTTGCCATCGAGAAGCGCCCGAGCGACGCCGGCGCCCGCACGGGCCTCGCCGAGGCCTACATGGGGATGGGGCGCTCCCGCCTC
The DNA here is from genome assembly GCA_964358555.1 of uncultured Planctomycetia bacterium. Taxonomy (GTDB): domain Bacteria; phylum Planctomycetota; class CAYHQZ01; order CAYHQZ01; family CAYHQZ01; genus CAYHQZ01. Next base: position 457 of record CAYHQZ010000166.1, on the reverse strand, counting down.
GCCCGCGAACAGCTCGATCAAGCCCTCACGGATTCCCCGAACTACGCGAAGGGCCAGCACTGGATGGGGCGCGTCGAGGAATTCGACCGCGACTACCGCCGGGCCGAGGCGCGCTACCGCAAGGCCCTCCTCCTGAACCCGAACGACCCGTCGCTGTATCCTCCGCTCACGAAGCTTCTCGAGCGGCAGGGCCGGCTCGACGAGGCGGCGGCGCTCGCGGCCCGCGCGGAATACCTGGAGAAGGAAAAGACCTACGCCCTCCCGCTGGTCCCGGGCACCGGCCGCTCCGATCCGCGGTATCCGCCCAAGGGCCTGAAGCCCCCGCCGGCCCTCGAGGAGCGGCCCATCCAGTAGTCGGGGACATAGTTAAATACTCGCCTTGCTACCGTTGCAGACGAGTATTTACTGAACTTTTGCGTCGGGGGTACAAACCGGGCACGGGCGAGGGGTGGGGGCT
>CAYHQZ010000165.1:0-9281 GCA_964358555.1 uncultured Planctomycetia bacterium | reverse complement strand
CTCGAAGCCCGCATCGGCCTCAGCGCCGCAGGCGGGACACTTCCATCCGGGGCGGACGGGGGGATCGTCCTCCCGCTGGCGTCCGGCGGCCTCCCAGGCCGCGAGAACCTCGCGGGCCTGCGGCTCGTCCTCCTTGCGAACCCAGACGCGGGCCGCGGTGGGCGCGCCGATCGGAAGCCCTCCGGCGGCATCGCCCGAAACCTGCGCCGGGACGCCTTCGGTCTCCAGGGAGATCCGGAGGTCGTGGGCCTGCAGCGGATTGTCCGCGCGGAACAGCAGAACGAGCGGCTCGCTAGGCATGCTTCGGGCCTCCGGCCCCATTCTAGCCCATCCCCCGCGCCCACGTCCGCCCGCCCTACTCCGCGTTCCTCGAAAGCACGGTGTCCGAAGGCCGGCCGGGGGCGGGCGCGGGGTGATCGAGCGTGTAGTGCAGGCCCCGGCTTTCCTTCCGCGCCTGCGCGCAGCGGACGATCAGATCGCCGACGGTCGCGATGTTGCGCAGTTCGAGAACGTCCCGATCGACGGTGTAGCGCCAGTAGTAGTCCCGGATCTCCTCCTGCAAAAACTCGATCCGCCGGCGCGCACGCTCGAGGCGCGCGTCGGTGCGGACGATGCCGACGTAGTTCCACATCGAGCGGCGGACCTCGTCCCAGTTGTGGGCCACGATCACCGCCGCGTCCGGCGGGACGGCGGACCCCACGTTCCAGGGCGGAGGATCGGGGGTTAGGCGCGGGGGGGCCGGGTCCTCCCGGAGGGCCTCCGCGGCCAGGTGCCCGAAAACGATCCCCTCCAAAAGCGAGTTCGACGCGAGGCGGTTGGCACCGTGCAGGCCCGTGCAGGCGGCTTCGCCCGCCGCGTAGAGCCCAGGCAGGCTCGTCCGCCCCCGATCGTCGGTCTTCACGCCGCCGACGAAATAGTGGGCGGCGGGGACGACGGGGATCCAATCCCGCGCCGCGTCGATGCCGAAGGAGAGGCAGCGCTCGTGGATCATCGGGAACTTCTCCGCGAACCGGCCGGCGCCGAGGTCCGTCGCGTCCAAAAAGACGCAGTCGTCCCCCCGTCGCTTCAGCTCGGCATCGATGGCGCGGGCGACGATGTCGCGGGGCGCGAGGTCCGCGCGGGGATGCACGGACTTCATGAAGGGCGTGCCGTCGGAGAGACGCAGGATCGCCCCCTCGCCGCGCACGGCCTCCGAAATCAGGAACGACTTCGCCTTCGAGTGGTAGAGGCAGGTCGGGTGGAACTGGACGAACTCCAGGTTCGAAACCTGCGCGCCCGCCCGCCAGGCCATCGCGATCCCGTCCCCGGTCGCAACGTCCGGGTTGGAGGTATAGAGGTAGGCCTTCCCCGCCCCGCCCGTCGCGAGGACCACGGAACGGGCCAGGATCGTGAGGACCTCGCCTTTTTGCTCGTCGAGGACGTAGGCCCCGATGCAGCGATCCTGGCGCGAGCCGCGCGCGACCCGGCCATCCATCCGGGAGAGCGTCACCAGATCGATCGCAACGTGCCGTTCGAGGATCCGGACGCTGGACGTCTCCCGCAGCCGCGCGAGCAGCGTCCGCTGGATCTCGAGGCCCGTCTCGTCCTTCGCGTGCAGGACCCGGTGCACCGAATGCCCCCCCTCGCGGTGGAGGTCCGCCTCGAGCTCGCCGTCGGTCTCCCGAAGGCCCGTGAACGCGACCCCCCACTCCACGAGGTCCCGGATCCGCGCCGGCCCCTCGGTCACGACGAGCCGGACGACGCCCTCGTCGCACAGCCCCGCCCCCGCCGCGAGGGTATCGCGAACGTGGAGATCGAAGGAGTCGTCGGGCCCCATGACCGCCGCGATCCCGCCCTGCGCGTAGCGGGTGTTGGATTCCTCGGGCTCGCGCTTGGAGAGCACGAGGACCTCGCCGTGCGCGGACGCCCGGATGGCAAGCGTGGCGCCGGCGATTCCGGCGCCGATCACCAGGGTGTCGGTGCGGACGGTCGCCATGTCGTCGATCGAGGAATTCCCCGCGGGCTCAAGGCCGCGGCGAGGCGCCTTCCTTCGCGGGCTCGGGCGGCGGAGGGGCCAAGGGCAACTCGTCCCCCTTGGGGGGTTCTGCCTTCGGGGACTCCGCCTTCGGCGGCGCGACCTTCGGAGGCTCGGCCTTCGGGGGCTCCTTGCCCTTCGGGGCCGCCGATCCCATCTTGATCTTCACGGTGCGGGTCATCGTCATGCGCTTCACCCCGAAGCGCCGATCCCCCTGCCCGGGGGCGTCGGCGGCCTTTCCGAATTCCGCCGCCGACAGGATCGGCTTGTCATCGACGTGGGTGATGATCTCGAAGGGCTTCATCCCGGCGACGGAGGCCTTGCTGCCCGGTTCAATCCTGGAAACCACCACACCGGGGTCGTCCGGCTTCATCTGGCAGTAGTTCCGGACCTCGTATGTCAGATCCCGGACCGTAAGCCCCAGGGGCTTGGAGATGGACCGGGGCGCCGAGCCGTAGTGCGGCGGCCCCTCCGCGATCTCCATGGAGATCTTCTCGACCTTCCCGCCCCGGAAGACCTCGACGACGAACTTCTTCCCGAACCCGAGATCCGTGAGGGCGCGCGTCAGGGGGGTCTCGGTGGCCGGCCAGGGGGCGGGGATGCGATCGAAAACGCGCTCGGGAATCTCGTCGAGCCGCGACCAGGGGAACCCCTCGCCCCCGAAGAAGTCGTCCGCGCCCGCGATCACCTCGAGGGGCTTGGGCTCGCCTTCGACGTGGAGACGCAGGAGGACGTCGCCGACGCCGATCCCGGCCTTCGCCGCGGGCGAGTCCGGATAGACGAAGGAGACGATGGCGCCGGTCGAGCCGTCCTGGGTGAGTTCGGAAACGCCCTTCGCCCGGGCGAGCTCCCGATCCAGCGGCTGGAGAATCGTCCCGATCCAGGCGAGGCGCTGCTCCTGCCCCTCGCTGAGCGGGATGTTCCCGGGGTCTGTGTGCTTGGACGGATCGGCGAGGGCCTCGCGGAGGTAAGCCGCGAGCGTCAGGCGCTGCTGCCCGCCCGACCGCCCCTCCGACACCTTCTCGCGCCGGATGATCGGCAGGACGAGCAGCGAGCCTTCCTTGTCGAACAGGAACATCGGCCTCGGCAGGGAACGGGTCCGGATCCCGGGATAGACCTGCCGACGCCACCCGAGATCGAAGGAGGCGATCCGCTGGTGGTTGAAATACGTCACGACGCGCTCGCCCTGGAGGATGAACTCCGCGGCCAGCAGGAGGCTGTCGATCAGGTCCTTCTGGATCGAATCGGCGGAGCGCGGGGAAAAACCGATCGCGCCGGAAAGGGGCGACTCGGCCTCCGCAAGGAGCGCCCCGTATTCGCGCAGGGTGCCTGCGAACTTCGCGGAGACCCTCTTGCCGTCGGGAAGGTTCAGCGTGATCCGCTCGAGGCGCGCGGTCAGCACGGGGGGCATATCCGAAAGGACGAGAACCCTTTTGGCGTCGACCACCACGCCCAGCACCTGCTTGTCCGTGCCGTCCTCGCCATCCTCGCCGGGCGCAAAGCGCCCGCGCATCCGCGACATGCCGGAACCCGCGTCCTTCTTGGGGCTCCGGAAGCCCAGCGTCACGCGCAGGATCCCGCCCCGCGCGCGCGATTCGAGAGCGGCCAGATCGGCGGCGTAGGCGGCCGCCGGCTTCAGGAGCCAGTCGAGCGGGGAGCCCTTCCAGCCGTCGTCGGTCGGAAGATCGCGGCCCATCGGAATCCCGACGGGGCGAGCGTCCCGGTTCACGACCAGGCCGTGGCGCGGGCCCGCGCGGGATCGCCGCCCGAGTTCGGAGACGAAAACCTCGGCGGGCAGCGGCTCGACGTCGATCGTCCAGGCGCCGTCCCGCTCTCCGTGCGTCACGAGAAGATAGGGGGCCTTGAGGCCCGCGTCGAAGGAGAGCGGCTTGGCGCCGGGGAGCGGCCGCTCGAGATCGAGGACGAGGGCGTCGCGATCGAGGGACCAGGCGGCGGGCTTCGCCGGCACGCGCTCGCTCCCGAACCGCACGGAGATCGAGCGCAGGAAGCGCGGATGCACGCCGGGGTCCGTCGTCACGACCTTCGTGGGGGCCACGAGGTAGCCCGCGATCTCGAACGGCCGCTCCTCGCGGATGAGGTCCTCGGGATCGGCGCCGGGCAGGGCGCCGGCCTCCGGGTCGTCCCCCTTGTCGGACTGGAACGTGTACTCGACGCGCACGAGCGACGGCGCGGCGGCGTCCGCCGTCGCGTTGAGGATCTGCATGTCGGTCCGGGAAACGCCCGCGCATCCGGCGGCGAGCAGCAGGACGGGAAGCCAGGCAATCAAACGGGTACGCATGTCAGGTCACTCCTTTTCGAAGTCGCGGGAGAAATCCAGGACGACCTGCCGCATGAGGCCGTTCCGGAGGACCGTCAGCACGATCTTGTGCCGGGTCTGGACGGACTCGAGGGCAGACTTGAGCAGGGGACGGACATCCTCAAGCGTTTTCACGGCCTTGCCGTCGATTTCCAGGAGGATGTCCTTCGTCGAAAGCCCCGCGCCGGAGGCGTTTCCGGGGTGCTTGATCCCGTAGACGAAGATGCCCTCCTTCCGATGGAAGAAGAGGTCAGGATTGTCGAACTGGTTGATCGTCTTCACGGTGAAGTCCCAGCGGGGCAGGTCCAGCTCGTCGCCTTCGACCTTGCCCTTCTCGCGGGGGGCGAGCTCGAGGGTCGAGGCCTTGCCGTCGCGGACGATCTCGAACTTCGAAGGCGCGTTCTTGGGCAGCAGCCCCAGGAACTTCCGGACCGTCGGGAGATCCTCCTCGGTCATCGCGTTCGTCGCGGTCCCGTTCACGCGGAGGATCCGGTCGCGGGCCTGGAAGCCGGCGCGGCGGGCGGGGCTCTCGGGGTCCGTTCCCGCGACGACGACGCCCTCCTTGCCCTCGAAGACGATGTTGCGGTTGAAGTCGCGCAGGGGCTGGAGCTGCAGGCCCGTCCAGGACCAGTCGACGTTGCCGTGCTCCCGCAGCTGCCGGGCGATGAGTTCGATGGTTTCGGAGGGAACCGCGAAGCCCATGTCCCCGCCCTGCAGGACCCCGCGGGTGTTCAGCCCGATGATCTCGCCGGCCGTATTCACCAGCGGCCCGCCGGAGTTGCCTGGGCTGATCGAGGCGTCCGTCTGGAGCCAGAGGCTGTATTCGCTGTGATCGGGCAGGAAGCGGCGGGTGCAGGCGATGATCCCCATCGAGACGGAGCGGTTGAGGCCCCAGGGCGCCCCCATCGCCATGACGAAATCCCCCTCCTTGAGATTCGACGAGCTCCCGATGACCGCGAACGGGACGGCCTCGGAATCGTTCGCGAGGCGCAGGCGCACGAGCGCAAGATCGGTGTCCTTGTCGGACCCGACGACCTCCGCCTGGAAGGACCGGCCGTCCGACAGGAGACAGCGGATCTCGGTCGCCTTGTCGATCACGTGCCAGTTCGTAAGCATCTCCCCCTTCGCGGAGATGAGCACGCCGCTGCCGGAGATCTCCTGCGAGACCTTCTTGCCCATCTCGTGGCTTTCCTGGATGCAGCGGATGTAGACGACCGCGGGGAAGACCTTGTCCTTGGCCTTCCGGATCACCTCGCGGAAATCGAGGTTCGCAAGCCCGGAGGCTTCCGGCGCGTCCGCCTTCGGCGGCGCGGGAGGGGCGGGCGGCGCGGGGTCGGCGGCAAGGAGCAAGAGGGAGAGAACGGCGAACGATCGTCGGATGGATGGCCTCATCTGGGTTCCTCCAGGGAAGGACGGATTCTACGCAACTTCCAGAAAATTACATTCCTCGGACCTCGGACGTTAGACCTTAGACCCTAGACCCTGGACCCCGCCGCCTACGGCGCGAGGAGCACCCTTTTCCGTTCGCTCCCCCTCCGGAACTCGACCGAAATCGCCCGGAGGCGCTCGACCTCGCGGGCGGCCCGGACGAAATCCTCCGGCGAAGCGATCCGCCGCTGGCCGACGGAAAGGACGAGATCGCCTTTCTGGAAGTCCGCCCGGATGGCCGGGGGGCCGATGACCTTGCGGACCAGGACCCCGTTCTCCCCCGAGTAGCCGAGGTGGTGAGCCAGCTCCGTGGTGAGGGCCGCGACGGAAAGGCCCAGGCCCTCGAAGGAGGGCCCCTCCTCCGCCGGCGGGACGCGGGGACGGATCCCGATCACGATGGAGGCTCGGGTCTTCTTCCCCTCCCGGAGGATTTCGATGGCGACCTCCTCGCCGATCCGGCTTTCGGAGATCGCGATCCGGAGGTCCGCGGACTTGGTGAGCGCCCGATCCCCGAAGCGCAGCAGCAGGTCCCCCGAGCGCAGGCCCGCGCGGGCGGCCGGAGAACCCGGCATGATCTCGCCTATCTCGAGGGCGCCGCCGTCGGCGGAAAGCCCCATCGACTCCCGAAGCGCGCCCGCCGAGGATAGCCCCCGGCGCTTCGCCAAATCGTCGTCGAGGGGCGAGACCTTCAGCACGCCTATCCACGAGCGCGAGACCTCCCCGCGCGAGAGCAGATCGTCGAGGATCCGGCGGGCCAGATCGATGGGAATCGCAAATCCCATTCCCCGAGGCGAGGCCCCGGGGCCCGCGGCCACGGCGGCGTTGACGGCAATGACCCGACCCTCCAGGTCGACGAGCGGCCCGCCGGAATTGCCGCGATGCACGGACGCGTCCGTCTGGACGAGGTATTCCTCGCGGGCCAGCCCCACGCCGGTGCGCCCGATCCCGCTGATGATCCCGTGGCTCACCGTCTGGTCGAAGCCGAGCGACGAGCCGATCGCGAGCACCCACTGCCCCACCTCGAGCCGGCTCGACTCGCCGAGCCGCGCGACGGGGAACGGCCCGGGCCCGTCGAGGCGCACCGCCGCGAGGTCCGTGTCCTTGTCCTCGCCGAGGACCGTGGCGGAGATCTCGCGGCCGTCGGAGAGGCGCACGCGCAGCGAGACCGCATCCGAGACGACATGGCCGTTCGTCAGCACGATCCCGTCGACGCGGACGATGATCCCGGAGCCGAGTTCGCGAATCCGCTCGTCTCGGCCCCCGGAACCGGCGAGGCGCTTCTCCGCGAAGATCGTCACGACGGCGGGGCGCACGGCCTTCGCAGGGGCGACGAAATCGGGCAGGACCGGCGCCGGGATCGCGGGCGCAACGGGCGCCGGAACGGGCGGCACCGCCGCGAGGCACAGAAGAACGAACGCCGCCCCGACGACCCGGCACTTCGCTGTCATGCGGACCCGCATCCTACCGCCTCCCCGTCTCCCCCAGGGGGGTGATTATAGGAGGGTCCAAGGTCCTACGTCCAAAGTCCTAAGTCCCGAACTGTTGCCTGCGACTTCCCGATTGCGGCATGGCGGCGCCGATCCCTGTATTCCTGAAACCGAAGAACAAGGAGGGCGAGGGGTGGGGGCTCGGATGGAAGCGACCTGTCGAGGCGCGGTCCAACGCCATGAATTCGTCTACCTGCCGTGGACCGCGGGGAGACCGGGAGCGCCAGCCGAGCCCCCGCCCCAAGCCCGTGCCCGGTTTAGACCCCCCAACGAAAAAGCCCGACACGCCTCGGGGAGACGCGGACTGCGGCGCGGGCGCGTGTAGAATCAGGTCATGCGACGCCCTCCCCTCTGCCTCGCCTTGCTTCTCCTCGCATCCGCGGCCTGCGTCCCGGCGGCGCTCGGCCAGGCCGACGCGCCCGCCCTCTCTCCCGAGGACGAATCGGCCGTCGCGCGCTGGAGGGCCTTGCCCGAGGGGGATCGCGCCCGGATCGACGCCATCCTCGCGACCGTCCCGAAACCCGCCGACCTTCCCCCGCTCGCCGCGACCCAGCCCTGCGCCGTCCGCGCGGCCGTCCTGGCGCTCGCTCGCGAGGGCCGGAACGCCGTCGACGGCCTCGTCGCCCGCCGGGTCGCCTCGCTTTCGGACCTGCGCCAGGCCTCCCTCTGGGATTCCCTCGCCGAAATGACCCTGCGCGAGGCCCGGATCCTCTCGGCCTGCCGGATCGCAACCGGCTGGGAGCCGCCCAAGGACTTCCCCGAGGAGTTCCTTCCCCGGGACGCCCTTCAGGGAATCCGTCAGGCGCCCGCCGAAATCCTTCGCCCGGAGGAGGCGCGCTCGCTTCGCGCCGCCTTCAACGGTCTCCATTCCGGAAACGCCGAGAAGGGCGCAGCCGACGGCCTCCTCAAGGCGAAGGGCGCCCGATGGGTCCTCGAATGCGAAGCGCGCGGCGCGGACCCGGCCCGCGCGGCATCCGCCTCGGCGCTGCTTTCGAGGATCTACGCCCCCGAGTTCGAGCGCGCCGCCCGCGAGGAAGTCTCGCCGGATCAGGAACAGGCCGAGAAGGCCGACGCCGCGACATTCCCCCTGCTCTACTACCCTGGCGCGCTCCTGCCCCACAAGCCGGTCTACCTCGGAAAGCGGATGTTCTACATGCGCGACCTCGCGTTCTACGCGGGACCGGCGGCCACGGGAATCCTGTCGGACGCAAAGGCCCTCCTCGACGCGCGCACACGCGCCTCCCGCGCGCTCGTCGCCGCGGGCGTCCTCAAAGCGCTCGAGCCAATCAAGCGATGGCGGGACGCCCTCTCCCCGAAGAAGGACGCCGATCTCTGGCGCGAGCTCTCGATCGCGCTGTGGCTGCTGAACGATTCCTCCGGGCTCGAAGCCCTGAAGGCCCGCTACGAGAAGGGCGCAAAAGAGCGCCGCGACGCCCCGCTCGCAAGCGAACTCCAGACGATCCCTTTCCTCATCCCCCAGCTGGAATCCGGCGACGAGGAGACCGCGCGCCTGGCGAACGAGGCCCTCGAGGCCCGGACGGGCCGGAAGGCGGGCGCCGTCGAGCCCCGCAAGGGGGAAACCCAAGCCGAAGCCCTCGGCCGCGACTGGCGCGAGTGGTGGGAGAAGAACAAGCCCAACTTCGACGTGGACGACGACGAACTCTCGACCCTGCGGGGGATCCTCGAGAACATCGACCCCTCCATGCAGTCCGATCGGGAGCGAGCGGGGAAGTAGGGGCGCACGGCGCCCCCTCCCTCACCTGGCGCTCCGCGCCACCCTCTCCCAGAGGGCGAGGATTCTTCCTCACAAACCGATTCCCCAGCGCAACGCGGGCGGACGCCGTCCCTACGCCACCCCGGTTGCACCATCCCTACCCATGGCGCACCTGACGTAGGGGCGATTCATGAATCGCCCCTACACCGGTTCCGGAATCGCCCTACGGCGCGGGCGGCGGGGAGGGATTCGACGGGGGCGGCGTCCCGGGGATCGGCGGGGGCGGCGGGTTCTCGGCTTCCTTCGGCCAGGCGGGGCGCT
>CAYHQZ010000164.1:0-9299 GCA_964358555.1 uncultured Planctomycetia bacterium | reverse complement strand
CTTCATAGGTGACTTCCTGCCCCTCGTGGAGGGTCTTGTAGCCGTCCATTTCCAAAGCCACCCGATGGACGAAGGCATCGGCGCCGCCGTTCCCCGTGATAAAGCCGTAGCCCTTCTTGTCGTTGAACCAGAGCACCTGACCGGTTTGCAATTTCTCTTCTCCTGCGGGTGGCGGTTTCAGAATCTGAATGCGATGGATTTCATCCTGGACGGCCCAGGATAGCGAGTGCTCGGCCACGAGGCAAAGGGGGGTGTCGTCCGGCATTTCCGTAGCGGGCGCGGCGCCGCCGGGCGCAATGGCATCCCCCGCCATGGCAACACCCTTCTGGAGAATCAGCCAGTCGATGTAGTCCTTATCCGAGTGATTCTCATGCGTGCTGATAGTGCCCTGGAGTTGCGCGAATCGTTCTTCCATATACGCGCGGAGATCCAGGAGCGCGACGTCCAGGGTCGTGCCGAAGCCGAAGATGCTGCTCCCAAGGATTGAGGCGATGACGGCCGCATCGGACTCCATCGTCTCGATGGGGAGCGGCTGCCTCAAGGCGAGGCGCGAGGAACCGAGGTCCGTGAGGCGGTACCGCCGAAGTTCCCCTGCGGGGATGGGGTGCCGGGACACGATCTCGACGACGGGGACGCCAACGGAAACGCGTCCAGAGCGGGCCTGTGGTGGCAGAGGCTTAAGGAGGTTGGCCATGGCCTCTTCTTCCGGCCGGTTGCTGGTGCGCGCGCGGTGTTGGGATCAGAAGTAAACACCGCTTTCGGCGTCCGGGCAAGGAAGGGCACTACGGAAGGTTCCGGAACGCCCAACGGCTTCTCGATGCAACCCCCCAAGGCGAAAAGGGAAAGAGGCGCCCTCCAGGGCCGGGAGGAAGGTGGAAAAAAACTTCCATGACCGGGGGCGCCCTCGCGCCTCCGCGGTCGCCCCCGTGGGGCGTTTCCGGGCGATCCTTGGCCCAAGGGCGTGCCGGTGGCCGTCCTTGGCCCGTCCCTACGCTCCTCGTCACCCCGGCGCGCCCTTCGCGCCCTGACGAGCGTCGAAGGGCCGGGGGGGATTGACCCCGTTTCACCGACTTCGCAACAGCGACGGCCAAAAGAAAAGCCCCGCCGCGGATAGCCACATCGGCGACGGGGCCGGGAAAGCCGAAGGGGCCATTCCCTCGACCTCCAGGAGCACGTTGGTCGTAACTGTGGTTTCAAAGGCCGGAAAGGGGTTGGAAGGAAAGATTCCACGGGGGCGGGCCATGCACGGGCGCGCTGGAAGAGCCGAAGCGCCAGAACGTATTGACGGCTCCGGGTTGTCCGCATAGTGTCCCCGTCGCTCTCCAGGTGTCGGGAAGCGGGTGAAAAGCCCGCGCGGTCCCGCCGCTGTAACCGGGGACGAAACCGGCTGCCGCCTCGAAAAAACGGGGCGGAACGCCACTGCGCGAAAGCGCGGGAAGGCGCCGGGAGTAGGACGATCCGGGAGTCAGAAGACCGGCCCGGAGAGACGGACTTGGCCCTCCGGATTTGAGGCGCCCCCGGCCGGCGGTCGGCAGGCAGGCGCCAGGAATCCCGGTCGGCCACTTTCCCGAGGAGGGAAGACTACCGATGCGAGGAGCGCTCACGGTCCTGGCCTGGATGGTCCTGCTCGGCGCGGATAACCCGGTCCCTGCCGACGGAACAAAGCCCGACAAGACGAAACCCGGCGAAACGAAGCCCGAGGATCCGATCCCGCCGCCTCCGCCGCCAAAGGAGGTCATCGTCACCGCCAACCGCCGCGAGACGCCAGCCGAACGCGTGGGGATCTCCTACGAGGTCCTCGCTCCTTGGCGGGTCTCGCCACTGCGGACGGAAACGGCCGTGGAGGCGTTGAGAGCCGTCCCCGGCCTGCACATCGCCCGCACCGGCACGGGCCGCAACGGCATCGCCTCGCTCTTCACGCGCGGTTCGAACTCGAACCACACGATGATCTTGCTCGACGGGGTCCGAATGAACAGCGACGGGGGGGCTTTTTTTAGCTTCGATCAGATCTCGACGGACGGGATCGACCGGATCGAGGTCGTCCGCGGTCCCACTTCCGCTCTCTACGGTTCGGACGCCTTCGCCGGGGTCGTTCAGTTCTTCACGCCACGAGGGATGGGGCCCTGGCGGATCCAGACGGCCGCCGAAGCCGGCACCCAGGGACGATTCCGGGAGCGCACTACGCTCCAGGGAGGGGACAAGCGATTCGGCTTCTTCGCCACGGTCGGGGCCTTCCAGCAACTAGACGGCCACTACCCGCACTCCGACATATTCGACGAGACAGCGGCCTGGCGCTTGGACTTCGCCCCCTCCGATCGCGTTTCCTTCAAGGTTTTCGGCCGCGAGATCCGCTCGAAGCAGGACGTTTTCACAAACACGGCCGGCCCGCGATTCGCCCCGCTCGATCCGGACGCTTGGCGGAAAGACCACATCTCGGTCCTCGGCACGGAGGCCGATATCTGGCTCAAGGAATGGTGGGACTTGAAGGTCCGCGTCAGCCGCTTTGAGGCACGCCAGGAATCGAAAGACAAGCCCGATGCACTCGACCCTTGGGGCGATTCCGAGAGCGTTTCGAGGTTTCGCCGCGTTTCGACCGAGATTGAGAATACGTTTTTCTGGGGTCCGCAAACGATCACGGCCGGCGTCTCCGCCGAGCGTGAGGACGCCCGAGTACGCAGCCGCTACCTCTCAAGCCGCTCCGACTCCGACACGGCGCGGACAAACTACGCCTTCTTTTTTCAGGACGAGATTGCCGTGACGGATCGGTTCACAGTCACGCCGGGGTTTAGGCTCGAGGACCACGGGGCGTTCGGATTCGGCCACACGGAGCGGATCTCCGCGGCTTATCGGTTTCCCGAAACCGGCACGAAACTGCGCGCGGCCTACGGGACCGGCATCACGGCGCCGTCGTTCTCGCAGACGACGGGATCGTTCGGCAACCCGAACCTTTTGCCCGAGCGGAGCCGCTCGTTCGAAATCGGCGTGGACCAGGCGCTCTGGAAAGACCGGGTGCATCTGCACGCGACGGCCTTCCAGATGGACATGGACGACCTGATCCTTTTCAAAATCCTCTCGTATTACCCGATATTCGAGGGGACATTCGTGAACGCCGGCTCCGCGCGCTCGCGCGGGCTGGAACTCTCCGCCGACGCCGATCTCGGGCGGGGCTTTTCGACCGACGCGGGTGTCACGTTCCTGCAGACCCGGGCGCTGAAGGCGAAGGAACCCGCCGCGCCCACGTTTGTCGAGGGCGAGCCGCTTTTGCGCCGGCCGTCCGTCGAGGGATTCGCGGGGCTGCACTACAAGTGGAAGGACCGCCTGCGGCTGCACCTCGTCGCCCACGGCGTCGGCGCCCGGCAAGACGCCTCCTTCGTCTACGGCCGGCCGGCGAGAGAGACAAACCCTGGGTACGTCCGGTTCGATTTTTCAGGCGAGTACGAAATCGCGAAGGGGCTGTTGCTCTTCGGGCGGCTCGAAAACCTCTTCAGCAAGCGCTACGAGGAGGTTCTCGGCTTTCCCGCCGACCGGCGCGGTGCAGCGATTGGGATCCAGTGGACGAAGGAATTTTAAGATGAAGCTCCCGCTCACCGTCTCGATGACTGCCCACGCCGTGGCCTTCGCCGCTTTAACCGTCGTCGGGATCGGAAGCCTCGCTCTCCGCGCACCGGTCCCACCCGACTGGACGCTCGCCATCGCGCCGACGGAGACGAACCTGCCCTTGGGGGCGGAGCCGATCCGGCCACAGCCCTTTCTCCTCGTCGCGGAGGTCCGGCCGGAATCGTGGACCCCGCCGGCGCTGCCCGCGCCGGATTTGAGTGCCCTCGACGAGCCGAAACCCGTGGAACCGACCCCTTCGATTCCGCTCGACGAACCCGGAGCCGACCCACAGCCTCTCGCATGGAACCTACCCTCCAAGACCGTTTCGCCCGGCGGCGCCGATCGGGTCCCGACCGGCGCGGGCGCGACGAACGCGGCCCCCTGCTATCCCGAGACGGCTCGGCGCCGGGGCGTCGAGGGGACGGTCTCGATCAGATTGCACGTCGGCCCCGACGGGCGCGTGATCCGAGCCGAGGTAGCGCGCTCGTCCGGCTCGGCACTGCTCGACGAGGCGGCGCGCGAGGCACTTGCAAGTTGGCAGGTGCCGCCCCCACCCGACGGCCAGCCGATCGAGATTTCCATCCGATTCGTCCTGCAGGACGGAACGCCGGCCTCTGTCGGGGTCCGACCGTGACGCCGCGCTCTGTTTTCCTCGCACTGCCCATGCCAGGCGTACTCGTTCGGCGACATTGTGGAGAGATCCTGGACGATAGCAGACGGAATTCCGCCGTAAAACGAACCGAAAGTCCAGACGATGCCTGCGAAATAAGACGGCAGAAGGATTCATCGCATCTCTCGATGTCAAAGAAACTTGCACCGAGTCGCTCCCTGCGTGCGTTGAAATTCACAGAGCAAGGCCCTCTTCGTTCGCCCGGACAGGCACACGTTTTGCGACATCAGTTATAGAAGGAGATCAACCATGAAAACCCTTTCGATCCTGGCTGTCGGAATCCTGCTGTTGGCGATTGCACCTGCAACGGCCCTCGCTGACTATTCGTATTCGGTCGGATTCGGCTATTCGAACGGCGGCTCCTATGGATACGGGTACAGCGCGCCGGCCTATCGTCCCGCACCAGTTTATCGCTGCGTGCCAACGTATTCCTACGCTCCGAGTTACTACTACCCGGCTCCGGTGTACTACGCCCCTGTCTACTCGGCCCCGGTCGTCTACTACCCGGCGCCCGTCTACTACTATTACTCGGCCCCCGTTTACTACTCGGGCTACCGCTGCGGCTACTAGCCTTTGCCTATAGGCCGACGGACTGGCTTCTGGGCGTCCTTGAGTGGGCAGTTGTTACAGCAATCCTGCCTGCCTTTAAGTTCCCGCCGGATGCAGACCGCGGCATAGATCCCGGCGACGAGGACGAGAACGGCGATGACGACGTGTTCGAGCGTCATGATGAAATCCCCCAACCCAGGAGCCGACCTGCCTGGAAGACGAGAATGGCTACCCCAAAAGCGAGCGCCGTCGTGTAGAACGTCGAAAATATGGGCCACTTCCAGCCGCCCGTCTCGCGCCTCATCACGGCGAGGGTCGCGATGCAGGGCGAATAGAGCAGGACGAAGATCATCGTCACAATCGCCCGCAACGGGGTCCAAGACGGATCCGTTCGGAGCCGGGTCGATAGCCCGGCGGAATTCCCCGGATCCGTTTCGCCAAGGGAATAGGCCGTCCCGAGCGTCCCGACGATGACCTCTTTGGCGGCGAGCCCGCCCAAGAGCGCGACGTTCTCCCGCCAATCGAAACCGGCAAGCAACGTCGCCGGCTCCAAAGCCCGCCCAAACCGCCCGGCGGCGCTGTCCCGAAGGGTCTCGGCGCTCCGCTCGGCTTCGATGGAGGCCCGGGCGGCCGGGTCCTTGGCCTTTGCAAGTCGCGCTTCGAATACCGCCGCTTTCTCCCGGCCGAGAGCCGGGAAGCACATGAACGCCCAGAGGACGACGTTCACGGCAAGGAGAATCGTCCCCGCCTTGCGCAAGAACATCCACGAACGTTCCCAGGTTTTGAAAAGGGCGGCCTTCAGCGTCGGCCGATGGTAGGGAGGGAGTTCCAGGACGAATGGCGCGGGTTCTCCTCGGACCAAAAACCTCCGCAGGAGCCGGGCCGATAACCCCGCAAAAACCCAGGAGATTACCCACACGCAAAAGAGCGCAAGCGCCCGCCACTCGACGAAGAAGGCTCCCACGAGCAGCAGGTGAACGGGCACTTTTGCGCCGCAGTTCATAAACGGCGCTACCAGGATCGTGACAAGCCGGTCTCGCGAGTCCGGGATGGCCCGCGCCGCCATCAGCCCCGGGGCGGCACATCCGCCTCCGCCAAGACCGCCGGCGACGACGAGCGCGAGAACGGATCGGCCCTGAAGACCGAAAATTCGAAGCATCCGGTCCAAGAGGAATGCCACGCGCGCGACATAACCGGAGTCCTCCAGGATGGCGATGCAGAAGAAGAGGATGGCGATGAGGGGTAGAAATGTGACGACTCCGCCCACCCCGCCAATAAGGCCGTCGGCAACGAGGGAACCGAGCAACGGGGTGTCCGTTCTTAGGGAACCCGCGAGACCGGCAAACCCCTCGTCGATCCAGCCTTTAGGACTTCGGCCGAAGAGCCAGCCCCATTCATCGCCAACCTTGAATACGAGCACGAAGAGGCAATAGATCGTGGCCAAGAGGATCGCGGGTCCTGCGAGGCGGTTGCAGACGATGGCGTCGATCCGATCGGTGAGATCGCGACCGCGGAATGCGTCCGTCTGGACGGCGTCCCGTTCAATTTCTGCGGCGGCTTCGTGCCGACGCTGGGCGAAAACGGCGGGGGCGTCCGTGCCGGCATGCTGCTCAATCCGGCGAACGGCCTCTGCTACGATGGCTGGAAGCGAAGCGCCCTCCGGCCCCATCGCCTCTATCCGCTTCGCCAGTACATCATCCCCCTCAAGGAGCCGGATCGCCGCCCCGCGGGAATGGAACCGTCCGGGCAGGTTTGGGTAGGTCGCGATCTTCTGGGCAAGGGCCTCGATTTCCCCCTCCACCTGCTCGCCGTAGGAAAACACGGGAGTCGGGCCCTTGTCCGGCTCGGTTGCCCGCTCCCCGCAGGCAGCAAGAACTTCCGAAAAACCCTTTCCGCGAGATGCGACTGTCGGCACCACGCGCGCCCCGAGGCGCGCAGAGAGACGCTCCAAATTAATGTGCAGCCCCCGGCGCTTGGCCACGTCGGTCATGTTTAGGGCGACTACGACCGGGGCGCCCGTCTCGATCAACTGCAGCGTCAGGTAGAGATTCCGCGCAAGGTTCGAGGCGTCCACCACGTCGAGGACCGCGTCGGGCCTATCCGTGGTCAGGGATTCAAGCGCCACCCGCTCGTCTTCGCTCGCCGCCGATAAGGAATAGGCACCAGGCAGGTCCACGACCGAGAACGAACGATTGCCGAGGCGGGCCTTTCCGCGGCGGATTTCGACCGTGACGCCTGGATAGTTCGCGACGGATTGAGAAAGACCCGTAAGCCCGTTGAACAGGCTGGATTTCCCCGTGTTCGGGTTGCCGGCGACGGCAATCCGGACGGGAAGCATGGCGATGTCACCGGCCATGGCCGACCTCTTTCACGAGGATTTCGCCGGCCTCATCCCGGCGAAGCGCGAGTAAGCAGCCTTTCAGGGCGACTTCAACCGGGTCCCCAAGAGGTGCCCGGCGCAGGACCCTGATCCGTACGCCGGGAACGAGACCTAGATCCATCAGGCGGCGCCGCAGCGCTTTTGGCCCGTGGACGGACACGACTGTCGCTCCGGAACCTGGAGAGACATGCGCAAGGGTCCGGGGATGGAACTCGCCGGCGTGCGAAGGCTTGGACGCTCCTCCGTGGACGATCTGGGCATGGACGTGCGTCATGACCGCACCCTGCCCGCTTGCCGACCATGTTTCGGCTCCCGGCAGTCTCGACACAATCCACGAATCACATGCAGGTGGCTCGTCTCGGAAAATCCGTGAGCTCGGCAGAGCCTCTCCTGCTCGCGTTCGATGCGGGGGCATCGGAACTCGACGAGCCGCCCGCAACGCTCGCAAACCAGGTGATCGTGGTGTAGGTGGCCGACGGCATGCTCGTAGCGCCAGCCATTCGCCCGCACGCGCACGCGCCGCAGGATCCCCGCTTCTTCCAAGAGCGGCAGGATCCGGAACAGCGTCGCCCGGTGCGCCCCCGTCTTCGCAAGTCGACGCCGCAGATCGTCTAGTCCGAAATGTCCCTCGATGGCCATCACCGCCTCCACCGCGGCCCGGCGCGGAGCGGTGAGGCGAAGAGATCGATCCTTCAAAAACCCGGCCCACCGAGTCACGGCCCGCTCTAGATCGTTCATGCAGCGCATCTCCTTATTGCGACCGAGTCGCATTCTAGGGCAAAGCATCGCCACATTCAAGTGGGCAAGGCTGGAGCTTCCAATGCGGTACAATCGCGGTCATGCCCATGAACTTCCCGCGCGCAAAGATAGTCAGAGCGCTCGTCGACTTCTTTGGCCTTGACGATCGGCGGATCGAGCACGCCTTCAAGGTGCTCTTCCACTCGGAGCAGCTCCTGGAGGGGCGGTCGGACTGCGATCCCGAAGTCGTGATCGCCTGCGCGCTCCTGCACGATGTCGGGATCCGGATCGCGGAGGAGAAGCATGGCCGGAACGACGGCCCGATGCAGGAGGAGTACGGCCCGCCGGCCGCGGAGGGGATCCTTCGCGCTGTCGGCTTCCCGGAGGAGAAGATCGGCAAGGTGAAGGACATCATCGGCAACCACCACTCGGCCTCGCGCTTTCCCTACCCCGAGCTCGAACTCCTGAAGAAGGCCGACCTCATCGTGAACCGGGCAGAGGCGAACGGCTGACGGCAGGGCGTCTACTTGGCCCCACGCCAGCGGCCCGGGGCTAGGCCGATACGCCTGCGGCGAGACGCCCCCGATGGCCCTGTCGGCGCTGCCCCCAGCTGTACATATAGAGGAAGAGGTAGCGGCGTTCCCCAGTTGGAGGCCAGGGGGGGGCGCATCGAGGAGCAGGCACGAAGATTGCTGCCCAGCCGGCCGGGTCCACTTTTTGCGGCGCCAGATTTCTTTGCTTCTTCCATTGATCTGATCGATTTGTTCGCTACGCTACTCGAGTCGGAAAAGCGCCACCTTACCTTTATGCGTATTCAGATCGGACGGTCACTAGCCGATGGAAATTCCCCCGGGGAGCGTTCTAGAATGAGACTGCGCCAACATCCTGCTTCCAATCTGTCCGCATCAGATGCCTCGCGACGCGAGGAGAATCGCCGAATGTCCCCCGCCGCAAAGAGCCGGCTCGGACTCTCGCTCTTCCTCGTCCTAACCTTCCTCCCCTTCTCGTCGCACTTTGGTTTGAAGTCCGCCCTCGCCGCCGGGCAGCAGGGCACGTTCGCCCTCGCCGCCGGCGCGGACGACGCGAAGGAGCGCGCCTCCGATGGCCAGATGACCTTGGACGGCACGACGCTCCGCCCGGGCACCGGCTATATGACGGGCCTGCGCTTCACCGGCGTGGCCATCCCGCAGGGCGTGACTATCACCTCCGCGAAGGTCCGGATGTTTGTGGTAAGCGACGGCGACCGCACGCTCGCCCTCACCTACAAGGCGGAAGCCGCCGATTCGTCCGCCGCCTTCGGGACGACCGCAGGCGACCTGACCAACCGCGCGAAGACCACGGCCTCCGTGGACGATGCCCCCGCCG
>CAYHQZ010000163.1:0-9306 GCA_964358555.1 uncultured Planctomycetia bacterium | reverse complement strand
GTTCCCCTGCGGGCTCCGTTTCGTGACTCTGGACTTTAGGCTTTAGGCCCTCTCCCTCCGATGGCGGGACTGTCGTGTCG
The DNA here is from genome assembly GCA_964358555.1 of uncultured Planctomycetia bacterium. Classification (GTDB taxonomy): domain Bacteria; phylum Planctomycetota; class CAYHQZ01; order CAYHQZ01; family CAYHQZ01; genus CAYHQZ01. The sequence goes on along the minus strand of CAYHQZ010000163.1, from coordinate 9,226 downwards.
GGCTTTTTCCTCGGCCTTCCGCGCTTCTTCTTCGGTTCGGGGGGAGGGGCGGGTTCCTGGGCGGAGGGCTTAGGGATCGGGACGGTCTCGGTTTCGGATCCGGGGACGGATTCGACGGGTTCGAGCCGGGCCTCGGTCGGCGAGTCGGAACCGGCCGCACTCTCGCCCTCGGGCTCCTGGATCCGGACGCCGCCGATGGGGAGGGGTTTGACGCCCGGGGCGGCCGGCGCGACGGGGACTTCCTCGGGTTTCGGCAATTCGGAGAGCGTGGCGAGGCCGAAGAACTCGAGAAATTTCTGGGTGGTGCCGTAGAGCAGCGGGCGGCCGAGGACGTCGGCCCGCCCGACGATCCGGACGAGCCCCTTGTCGAGAAGCCCCCGCAGGATCGCGTCGGACTGGACGCCGCGGATGGCATCGATGTCGACCCGCAGGATGGGCTGGCGGTAGGCGATGACGGCCAGGGTCTCGAGGGCGGCGGCGGTGAGGCGCTCCTCGCGCTCGGCGCGTCGCAGCGATTTCAGGACGCCGTGGAATTTCGGGCGGGTGAAGGCGCGGTAGCCGTCGGCGACCTCGCGGATCTCGAAGGCGCGGCCGGCGGCCTCGTAGTCGCGGTTCAGCTCGGCGACGATCGCCCGGACGTCCTTGGCCGCGATGCCGCCGACGGCCCGGGTGATCCGGGCGACGGGGACGGCGTGGGCGCCCGAGAGGATCACGGACTCCACGGCGGCCTTCCGGTCGCGCTCGTCGAGAACCGGCGCGGCCTCCTCCTCGCCGGCCTCTGCGTCCGCCGCGGGCTCTTCCTCCGGCTCCGGTGGCTTCGGGTCGTCAGGCATGGGCGGGCATCCTACCGGAGGCCCGCCTCCAGGGGGAGCCGGAACGTCACGGCGTTCCCGCGCCGGGGACGGCCGCGGGGGCGGCGTGTCGCAGGAGCGGGGAAATCAGGGGATCGATCCAGAGCAGCCAGCCCATGCAGATCAGGACCTCTACGATCATCGCGGGGAATCCGACCTTCATGAACTCCCAGAAGGTGAGGGGGCACTTCGCCTTCTCGGCCAGGCCCGCCGTGACCACGTTCGCGGAGGCCCCGATGACGGTTCCGTTGCCGCCCAGGCAGGCCCCGAGGGCGAGGGCCCACCAGAGAATCTGGCTTTCGCCGCCCCATTGGGGGTTCTGCTTGATGAGGGAATCCAAGAGCGGCATCATCGTTGCGACGAACGGGATGTTGTCGATGAACGCGGAGGCGATCGCGCTGATCCAGAGCGTGAGAATCATTGCCTTCACGAGGTCCCCCCCCGAGAGGGTCTGGACCTGCATCGCGATCATCTCGATGAGCCCCACCCTGTCCGCGGCCCGGACGACGACGAAGAGGAACATGAAGAAGACGAGTGTCGGCCACTCGATCTCCTTTTCGAGGATGTGGAGGATCCCGTGGGACTTCTCGACGGGGGTCACGCCTTCGCGCTCCGCCCGTCGGCGTTTCATCTCGATCCGGTCGCGGAAGATCAGGAGGACCGCGGCCCCGCCGAGGGCCGGCACCGCGACGGGCATCTTGAGGGTGCCGTGGAGGAAGAACAGCAGGATGACGAACCCGAGAACGATGCCGCCCCAGTTGAGCAGCGCCTGGTTCGTGATCCCGTATTCCTTCCGGAGCCGCTCGATCATCGCCGGGATCTCGCCTAGCGGGATCTGTTTCGCGTATTCCTTCCGGTAGACCCACCTCATCTGGAGGAGGTGGGCGACCATCACGATGCAGATGCAGGGCGCCAGGTTCACGATGAAGTCCACGTAGGTGAGGCCCGCGTGGCTTCCGATCATGATGTTGGGCGGGTCCCCGATGAGGGTTGCCGTGCCTCCGATGTTGCTTGCGAGCGTCTCCGGGATGAGCAGCGCGAGCGGCCGGATCCCGAGGACCCGGCAGACCTCGATGCTGACGGGCGCCACGAGGAGCATCGTCGTCACGTTGTCGAGGTTGGCGCTGACGACGGCGGTGAGGATCATGAAGAGCGCCGCCATCCGGAACGTCTTGCCCTTGGCCAACTGGAAGGCCTTGTAGGCGCACCACTGGAAGAGGCCGGTTTCCTTCAGGATTCCGACGACGATCATCATCCCGAAGAGCAGGAAGATGACGTTCCAGTCGATGGCGCCCATCGCCCCGTCGAAGTCCAGGATCCGGAGGTTCGGCGAGAAATAGCCGCCGATGTAGGTGACGGCGAGGATGAGCGAGCCCCCGGTCAGCGCCGCAAGCGTCCGGTGCCAGATCTCGAACGAGATGATGAGGTAGACCCCGACGAGGATTGCCCCGACGAGCCAGACGACGTACGTCGGGAACTGGACGGGGGACTTCGGCGCTTCGGATGCGCCGTGGCCGCTCGGGGCCAAGGCATCGCCCGAGGGCGCCGGGGCGGGGGCTGCGGTCGGGGCGGGGGCGGGCGCCGGCGCAGCGGCCTGGGCCTGCGAGGGGACCGCAAGGGCCAGGAGGGCGGCGGCCAGGAGCAGGGTTCGGAGCGTTCGGTTCTGGCAGTTCATCGGTTGGCCTTTCGCGGAAATCATAGATGTTCCCCGGTTTCTGCCAATCGTCGGGAACACGGATTCCTGCTTTTTTTTCGTGCGGGGGCGTTGATCCGGCCGCGCCGATGCGTAGAATACCCCCCCCTATTGGGAGACACCATGATTGGAATCCTCGGCAAGAAACTCGGCATGACCCAGATCTGGAATGACAAGGGCGATGCGGTGCCCGTCACGGTTGTCCAGGCCGGCCCCTGCACCGTCATGCAGGTCCGTTCCAAGGACCGAGACGGCTACTCCGCCGTCCAGCTGGGGTTTGAAGACAAGCGCGTGAAAAGCGCGCTCAAGCCCGAACTCGGGCACGCGAAGAAGGCGAACGCGACCCCGAAGCGTTTCATTCGCGAACTGCGCTACAAGGAAACCGTGCCCGTCCCCTTCAAGGAGGGGGAGGTCATCACCGTGAAGGTCCTCGAGGGCATCCGTCTCGTGGACGTGATCGGCACCTCCCGGGGCCGCGGCTTCCAGGGCGGGATGCGGCGCCACGGGTTCCACGGGGCGCCGGCCTCCCACGGGACCGAGAAGACCCATCGCGCGATCGGGTCCGTCGGCCGCGGGCATGCGGTCAACAAGGGGATCCTCCCGGGGAAAAGGATGCCTGGCCACATGGGCGATTGCCGGGTCACCGCGATCGGGCTCACGCTCGAGAAATTCGATTCCGAACAGAACCTTGCGTGGATTTCAGGCGCCGTTCCCGGTTCCTCGAACGGCTACCTGATCATCCGAAAGAGCCGGAAGGACCGCCCGAAGAAGGCGCCCCCCGTCTCGAAGAAGAAGGGCAAATGACCAATGGGGGACCGTTCAGGGCCGATCGCCGTCCATGATCGGAGCGAGGGAGTTTCAGCGATGAACGAGACGAAGCAGGCTTACATCGTCGGGATGGGCATGAACGCCGGGAATCTCTGGCAGGCCCTCCACAAGGGCGGGGTGCAGCCGCTGTCTTCGCTGCAGAAGGCGACGAGGCTTTCCGACGCGCAGATGCACGAGGCGCTCGGCTGGCTCGGCCGGGAAGGCAAGATCGCCGTCGAGGTCGTCAAGGGAAAGATCGCCAAGGTCTCCCTGACAGAGAAGGCGTAGCGGCCGGCGGGTCGGCGCGTCCCAGGCTCCGGCCGGACGTCTTCGGGTTTTCCCTGCCTATGTCCGGGCGGGGGGGGATACGCTTCGGTTCCGTTTTTCCGTTGACAATCCGTAGGGTGCGGATGTATCGTCAAGCCCAATAGGTGGTGCTGAGGGTCTGTGTAGACCCTACTACGTTCGGGTAAAAACCCGGTGGCGAGCCGGGGCGCTTATCGCCAATGCTTGCCGCATCGAGAGTCATGAGCATCGCCCAACCCAAGCTGGATCCGGGAATTTGCCAGTGTCCCGGCGAGCCGTACACGGTTCCTGAATTCATCTGCCGAGGCCGGCAGGAAAAGCATTACGAGAAGTGCTCGTCCTGCCTGACTTGCCAGGAACGGAAGGTCGTTCCGCTGCCGTTCATCCCCTCGTACCGCTATGAGCAGCGCATGAAGGCCGAGTTCCAGGATCCGGGCCGGTCGGTCCGCTACCGGTAGCGCACGTCCGTCAGGTCGTGTCGCGGGGATGATGTACGCGCGCGGGCTTCCGGTGCGAGTGGGTGGCCGCGATCCCGAGCCCTTATCCGAGCACGTTTGAATAGGCCCGGCGCAGGTCCGCGATCATCCCGTCTTCCCGGAACCAATCGGCGACCCGCCGGCGGGCGCCTTCGCCGAGGGAGCGGCGAAGCGCGGGTTCGCGCTCGAGGCGCCCGAGGGCGTCCGCGAGCGCCGCCGGATCCTGCGAAGGAACGAGAAGCCCCGAGCGGCCGTCCTCGACGACTTCCGAAACGCCGGGGATGTCGGAGGCGACGGGCGGGACGCCGGCCGCCATGGACTCGAGAAGCGAGAACGGCAGGCCCTCGAAGCGCGAGGGCAGCGCAAATGCGTCGAGGCCCGAGAGGAAGGCGGGGACGTCGGCCTGCCATGGCAGGAATTCAAAGCGCCCGGCGAGGTCTTCCCGGCCGGCGGCAGCGCGGAGGTCCGATTCGAGCGGGCCTTCGCCGGCGAGGACGAACCGGGCGCGGCCGCCCCGCCGCGAGAGGATGCCCGCGGCCTCGACGAGGCGGCCGAAGGATTTCTGGCGGCAGAAGCGGCCGGCGGAGCCGAACAGGCAATCTGACGGATCGGGTCTAAGGTCTAAGGTCGAAAGTCTAAGGTCCGAGGTCAAAGATTCCGCGGACGTTGGACCTTGGACCTTAGACCTTAGACCTTCTTCTCCGGTTGATGCGACGGCTGGGGACGGGATGCCGTTGCGGGCGACGAGGATTTTGCGGGGATCGATGCCCGAGCGGATCGCGAGGTCGCGCTCGCCGTCGGACACGGCGACGAGCCGCGTGGTGAAGGGCGATCCGATCCGTTCGATCAGGCGCGCCGCCGTTCCCACGAGGCCGGGCTCGTTCGTCCGCAGGCCGTGGGGCGTGTGGAATACGACCGGCACGCGAGCGACGGCGGACGCGAGCCTCCCTACGAGGCCGGCCTTGGCGGCGTGGGTGTGGACCGCGTCGAAGCGCCCGGCGCGCAGGATCCGAAAAATCGCGGCGGTTGCGCGAAGGTCCGCCCAGGGCCAGAAGGGCCGGCTCATCGGGATCGGGTGGAAGACGACGCCGGCCGCCTCCTGTGAGCGGACGAAGGTCCGGAACCGATCCTCCGGGATCGGGGAAGCCGCCAGGTGCACCTCGGCTCCCGATTCCCGGAGCGTCCGGAGGAGCACCTCGAGATACCGGCGAAGGCCTCCCGTCACGGACCGGGCGATCTGGAGGATCCGGGGCATGGGGTTCGCGGGGGAGAAGCCCGCGCCCACAGTCTATCCAGGGGAAGCGGCGTCCGGGGAGCGCCCGAGGATGCGGCCCAGCCGCGTTCTCGCGAAGGCGAGCGCCTCCCGCCATTCGGGGATCCGGAGGAAATGCGCAAGGACAACGAAGGCGCCCGCCCAGGCGAGGAAGCCCGAAGCGACCCGCGCGAACCGGAAAATCTCCCCGCGGGAGCCGTGGCCGCAGGAGATGGGCCCCGGCAGGCCCAGCACGCCCGGCAGGATCCGGTCGGCCAGGGCCGCCCCCGCAATCGCGGCCGCCCCGGCGAGAACCGTCAGGAGCGCGACGCGCGGGTAGAAGCCGAGATCGGGCTTCCCGCCCGCGCGCCCGATCCGGTGCGAGAGGATGCCGAGGAGGACAACGTTCTTGAGGGCCCGCGTCGCAGGATACGCGAGCGCGAGGATGCCGAGAACGTCGAAGGGGGAGGCGTCGGCGCCCCAGATGGACAGCGCGATCTGGAGGCCCGAGGCCGCGATCCCGGCGGCGACGGGGATCCAGGTCGTTCGCATCGCGTAGAAGGTCTGCAGCACCACGATCTCGAGCGCGAAGAAGGGAAGCCCCCAGGCGCACAGGCCGAAGGCGCGAGCCGTTTCGGAGACGTCGAAGGCGGTCCAGACCCCGCGGCCGTAGACGGCGGCGATGAGGGGCTCGCGCAGCGCCAGCGAGAAGACGGTCGCGGGGAGGAAGAACAGCAGGACGTAACGCAGCGCCCCCCGCACGACGGCCTCCAGGTTCTTCCGGTCGCCACGCGCGTACATCTCGCAGAGGAACGGGAACATCGCGATGGACAGGGCGTTGGGCAGGAACGTGACGGGGAACTGCCATAGCGATTTCGTGTAGCGCAGCGTCGCGTAGGTCCCCTCGTCGGCGGCCGCGGCGAGCCGGTTTTCGGTCATGTCGCGCAGCAGCGCCACCGCGAACGACGCGAACAGCGGCAGCGCGAGGACGAGGAACGGCCCCCAGGGGCTCGGGCGATCGCTTTGCTCGGAGGCGCAGAACAGGGGCTCGCGCTTGTCCCGCAGCCCCCAGACCTGGACCCCGAGCCGCAACAGCGCCGCGAGCACCGTCACGGCGGCGAGGACGTGGGGCCGGGGCCCGAGCGCGCAGAACCCCGCCGCCGCGAGCAGCACGAACGAGAAGCGCGAGACGGCGTCGGAGGCTGCCGGGATCCCGAAGCGCTTGTAGCCGTTCAGGAGGACGTAGGTGATGGACGAGACGGACAAAAACAGCAGCGCCGGGAACATCATCCGGACGATGGAGGCCGTCAGCGCCTTCTTTTCCGGCGAGAAGCCCTTCGCGAACGTTTCCACGATGATCTCCGGCCGCAGGATCACCGCGAGGGCGAACCCGGTCGCGAGGAGCGCGGTTGCGCCCAGGACCTGGCGGGCGAAGCGCCAGGCGGCCGTCTCGCCCGCCTCCTGCGACTCCTTCAGGAAGATGGGCAGGAACGCCGGCTGCATCACGTCCTCGGTGAACTGGAAGGCCTTCCCGAGGGCGTTCTCGGCCGTGAAGTAGGCGTCCGCGACCCGGCCCCGCCCGAAGAGCGAGACGATCCACTTCACCAGGAATCCCGCGACCTTCGCGAGCGCCTGGAAGGACGCGATCACGATCGCCGCGCCCGCGACCCGTTCGGCGACGTTCCCGGGGCGCCCCTCGGGGGAGGGGGATTCGCCGCTCGCCGACGGGGCGGGGTTCACCCGCGCCTCCTAGATCGTCCCGAGCGCCTGCTTCGCCCGCGCCAGGTTGGAGACGCGCAGGATGATCTTCGCGGAGCCCTTCTCGTCGGAGGCGCCCGAGTAGACGTATTCGACGTTCACCTTCGCCTTCGAGAGACGGTGGGCGATCTGGGCGAGCGCTCCGGGCCGGTTCTGCATCTCGAGGACGAGGACGTCCACCTCGGCAAACGAGAGGCCCTCCTGGAGGAGCCGTTTTTTCGCCTCCTCGTGATCGTCGGCGATGATGCGGATGACGCCAAAGTCCACGGTGTCCGACACGGAGATGGCCTGGATGTTGATCCGGTGCCGGGAGAGGATGTCGCCGATTCGCGCGAGTTCGCCGGGCTTGTTCTCGAGGAAGATGGAAATCTGTTTCGTGGTGCTCATGCGGGCACTATCCGGCATCCCGGCGGGGGGATCAACCCTCCATCCCGTCGTCCGGGTCCGTCGTCGAGGACCCCATCGTGATCCCGCGTTTCGTGGGCGCGCGCAAGAACTCGATGAGGGTCGCGACCATCGGGGAGCCGTTGGCCTCCTGTTCCGCCCGCGCGACGAACGCGGCGAAATTGCCCTTGTGCATGAAGATCGTCCGGAAGGCCTTCCGCACCGCGTTGATGTCCGAGGAGGGAATCCCCGCCCGGCGCATCCCGATCACGTTGATCCCCCGCAGGACGCCGCGGTTGTCGCAGATGCAGTAGGGGGGAACGTCCCTCGACGCGCCCGACAGCCCCCGGAACATGGCGAGCGTTCCGATCCGACAGAACTGGTGGACCACGCAGTTGCCCGACAGGAATGCGCGCTCGCCTAGGTGGACGTGCCCCGCGAGCAGCGAGCCGCCTGCCATGATCACCCGATCGGAAATCCTGCAGTCATGGGCGACATGGCAGTGGTTCATGAAGAATCCGTCGTTCCCGATCACCGTCTCGCCGGTCGCTGCGGTCCCGCGGTGGATTTCCGTGTGCTCCCGGAACGTGTTGCGGTTCCCCACCACCAGGCGCGACTTCTCGCCCTTGTAGGACATGTCCTGCGGGTCGACGCCGATGAGCGCGCCGGGGTAGATCACGTTGTCTTCGCCGAGCTCGGTGTCCCCGAACAAAAACGCCCCGGCGATGACCCGGGTCCCGCGACCGATTCGGACGCGCCCCTGGATGACCGTGAGCGGTCCGATGTCCGCCTCGGGATGGATCTCGGCCGCCGGGTCCACGACCGCCGTCGGATGGATGGGCATGGACGGCGTATCCTATCACCCCGCGGGCGGAAACTCCTCCCGGACCACCCGATCGGCGGTCGCGGCATCGACCCGGGTCCGGCGCTCCAGGGACGCCGCGAGCAGGCAGCGATCCGCGATGCCATTCACCAGGCGCGGGATTCCGAGGCTCGCGCGGGCGACCGCGTCGGAGGCCGCAAGATCGAAGAGTCCCGCCGGCCCCCCGGCCGCCTGGATCCGGTGCTCGATGTAGGCCGCGACCTCGGCGGCCGGCAGGGGGTTCAAGTGATGGCGGAGCGCGATGCGCTGGGACAGCTGCGGGATCGCCTTGATCCGATCGCGCAGCTCCGGCTGGCCGAGGAAGAGGATGGAGAGCAGGAACCGGTCGTTCTTCTGGAAATTGAGCAGCAGGCGGATTTCCTCGAAGACTTCGGTCCGGCGGATGGACTGGGCCTCGTCCACGACGAGGATCGTCTGGCGGCCTGCAGCGTCGTTGTCGAGGATCCGGCGGTGCAGCAGCCGCAGCAGCGCGGCCTTGCCGACCGGGGGCTTTTCGTTTCCGAACTGGTAGAGGACCTCGGAGAGAAACTGCGGCGGGGAGAGCGCGGGGTTCACGACGAGGGCGACGTCGAATCCTTCCGGGGCGAGGCGCTCGAGGAGGAGCCGGGTGAGCAGGGTCTTCCCGGCGCCGACCTCGCCGGTCACCATCGCGGCCCCGAGCCGGCGGCGGATGGCGTAGATCGCCCTCGAGATGGCCTCCTCGTGATCCGCGCTCGGGTAGTAGAAGCGGGGATCGGGGGTGTTCTCGAAGGGGGCGGAGACGAGGCCGAAGTGGGGCTCGTACATGGGGGCCTGCGCTTTAGCACGACTCCTCCC
>CAYHQZ010000162.1:0-9318 GCA_964358555.1 uncultured Planctomycetia bacterium | reverse complement strand
GCTCGTCATCCCCCACACGCTCCCGAAGACCAAGCCCAAGGCCTGCAACGTGGGGCTGAAGGAGGCGAAGGGCGAGTTCCTCGTCATCTACGACGCCGAAGACCGGCCGGAGCCCGACCAGCTAAAAAAGGCGGTCTGCGCGTTCCGGAAAGCCGATCCTTCGACCATCTGCTTCCAAGCGAAGCTCAACTACTACAACCCCGACCAGAACCTCCTCACGAAGTGGTTCACGATCGAATACACGATGTGGTTCGATCTCTACCTCCCGGGGCTGCACCGGATGGGCGCCCCCATTCCCCTCGGCGGGACGTCGAACCACTTCCGGACGGCGCCGCTGCAGGCGGTCGGCGGCTGGGACCCCTTCAACGTCGCCGAGGACTGCGACCTCGGGATCCGGCTGACGCGCAAGGGCTACCGCACCGAGATGCTCGACTCCACGACCTGGGAGGAGGCGACGAGCAAGCTCCGAATCTGGATCCGCCAGCGCTCGCGCTGGGTGAAGGGCTACATCCAGACGCACCTGGTCCATACGCGAAAGCCGTTCCGGACGCTCAAGGAACTGGGTCCCCTCGGGATGCTGCACTTCCTCGTGACCGTAGGCGGGCTTTCGCTCACGCTCATCTTAAACCCCCTGTTCTGGCTTTCGGGCCTCGCGTGGCTCTACTTCCGATGGCAGATGTGGTACGACGAGTCGCTGCTCTCGCAGGTCTTCTTCATCCTGACGATCATCCTGGGCGCCGGGAACGCCATCTTCATCGGGATGAACCTCCTCGCCTGCACGCGGCGGGGCTACCGGCGCTACCTCTTCCACGCCCTCCTCTCGCCGATCTACTGGGTCCTCATCTCGGTCGGGGCCTGGAAGGGCTTCATCCAGTTCCTGACGCACCCGTTCTACTGGGAGAAGACCCGGCACGGCTTCGCTTCGCCGCCCCCGGATTCGGACGGCACGCCGCCCGTAGCGAAGATCGAACCGCCCCCCGCGACGAGTCCGTCCGGATCGTAGAGCACCAGGTGCTGCCCCGGGGCCGGGGCGAATTGCGGCTCGCCGAAGCGAACGACGATCTCGCCAGGCGAGGCGGAGACGACCTCGCAGGGCGAGGGCTCCGAGGGCGATCGGATCCGGCCGAGGAGGCGCGCGCCTGGAACGAGCGAGGAAGGCCGAAGCGCCCGGACGGGACCGGCCCGAACGTTGCGCTCGAAGGCCTCCTCGCGGGACGCCACGACGATGGCGTTCTCGGCGGGGCGGATCTCGACGACGTAGCGGCGCGCCAGATCAGGCGCGCCGAGGCCCTTGCGCTGGCCCACCGTGTAGAGCCCGATCCCGCGGTGCGTCCCGACGACCCTCCCCGCGCGGTCCAGGATCGGGCCTAGGCGGCCGGCCTCGTCGGGCCCGAGCGTGCGGCGATAGTCGCCCTCGCCGGCGAAGCAGATTTCCATGCTGTCGGGCTTGCCGGCGGGCGAAAGCCCGAGGGCCGCCGCCCGGGCGCGGACGTCGGCCTTCCGCATCCCGCCCACGGGGAAGACGATCCGATCCAGCCGCTCGGGCGGGACGCCGTAGAGGAAGTAGGACTGATCGCGAGATAGGTCGGAGGCGCGCGCAAGGGCCGGCCTCCCCTCGGCATCCTCGACGATTCGCGCGTAGTGGCCCGTCGCCATTCGCACGGGCCCGAAGGCCGATTCGATCGCGTCCCAGGCGGCGCGGAATTTGAGGAACGCGTTGCAGTCCACACAAGGCGACGGCGTCCGGCCCGCCGCGTAGGCGCACCGGAAGGGGCCTGCCACGAGGCGCTCGAAGGCGATGCTCGCGTCGAGGAAGTAGTGCGGAATCCCGAGACGCCGGCAGACGAGGGCCGCGTCCGGCCCGCAGCAGGACTTCGCGGGATCGGCGCCGGCGCCCGGGACCTTCATCGTGAAGCCGGCCGCGTCGTCCCCCGCCTCCCGAAGGATCGCCGCCGCGACGGAACTGTCCACGCCCCCGCTCATGAGGACCGCAATGGGCCGCCGCACGGCATCCGGCTTCCAGGAAGACAGCGTCGGCGGCTCCAGCCGGAGGCCGAAACCGGGATCGCCTGCCATGGTGACCGGGAATCTAACCCAGGAAAGGCGCCGCTTGCCCCCGCCCCACCCTCCCCCGCAGCCACCCGGCATGCAAACGGGACGCCTAGATCGAGTAGCCGGGGATGAATTTTCCCTTCATGGCCGCCCCGCGCTCGACGAGCGACAGCAACGTCGTCTTGTCGTAAACCGCCGACATCGCCTGCTGGACCTCCTTCCACATCGGAAGGAACACGCAGGCGCCGTAAAGCGGACATGTTTTCTTGGGCCTGCGCTCGATGCACTCGACCGGGCCGAAGGGGCCCTGCACGAAGCGGATCACATCGCCGACGGTCAGCCGGGATGGGTCCTTGGCGAGAACGTATCCGCCCTCGTTCCCCCGCTTCGATTCGATGAAGCCGCCCTGCTTCAACTGGCCCAGGATGACTTCGAGGAAACGCGGCGGGATGGCCTGCTCCTTGGCGATTCCGGAGACTTTCATCGGACCGTTCCCATGGCCCTTGGCGAGTTGATATATCGCCCGCAACGCGTATTGGCACTTCTGGGTTACGAGCATTCCTTCGCCGATTCGATCGGAAAAGTTATGAACCCGCTCCCCAAGCGTCAACAGGAAAAGAAAGAGGATGTGCGCAGGGCGAAACCCCGCCCGGCGTCCGGCGCAGCCGTCCGCGGTTACAATCGGAGCGTGGCCCGACGTCTGCCGAAGATCGCCGCGCTGGCGGCCTTTGCCGCCTTCTCGCTCCCTTCCTTGCTCGCCGAAACCAAGCCCGAGCCGCAGCCCTCGACGGCGCCGCCGGCGAAAGAGGCGCCGACGCCCGCGAGGAGCGCTGAACGCTCCGCGCCGCAGACCTCGGGCGAGACGGACCCCGGCGCGATTCCCCCGCAAACACCCCCGCCGCACGAATCCCAGCCACCCCCGGAACGTCCCCCCCGCCGCGGCCGGCGCACGAAGGAACCCAAGGCCCCCGCCACGCCTTCCGAGCCCCACGCGCGCCTGGGCCTCGCCCCCGCGATCGTCGAGTTCTCGTCGCTGCCGGGCGTGCTCTACCGTGGCGAAACGCTCGACCACTGGGTCCGCGCCGAGAATCGCACCACGCAGGCCGTCGAGGGCGCTCTCGGCATCCGCTTCCTCGTACCCAAGGGCCGCGAGCTGTTCGCGGGCCGCGAACGGATCCGGATCCCGCCCGCCGGGGTCGTCCGGGAATCGCACCCGGCCGATCGCGAGGACCGCCTGAAGTTCCAGATTCCGATCGACGAGGTCCGCGGCCTCGGAGGCGACGTCGAGAGCCGCGAGCCCCCGGTCCCGATCCTCGCCCGGACGCATTCGGCCCGCTGGACCGCCCGGCTGGACCTCGCGAAAAACGAGGCCGCGGAGGTTTCCGCCTTCCTCGAATCCGACGGGCGTATCCTCGCCGACGCCCGCGCCCGCCTCCGACCGATCGAATCCGGCCTCGGCGGCCTCGCCTTCGACGCAGGCGTCCTGCGCGATCCCGACGGCACGCCCGTCTCGATCGTCTGCGACCTGGAGGATCGGATGGCCCGCGAGGAGTGGCGGCCGATCCGCATGGCGCAGAAGGCCCTCGGGCGCGAGGGAAGCCTCCGAATCGCGGTCTACGCCGAGGGCCTCCGTGCCCCCGACGGGACATCCCTCGAACGAAGGCTAACGGAACGCTCGACCGGATCGCGAACGATCGCGTTCGTCCCCGCCACCCCCGGCCCCCGGCCCGTCTACCGGGACCTCCCGGCGATCGAAAAGGCGCTCGCCGCCAGGCCCGAGGCGATCCTGCTCGTCCTCCCGCGCGGCGCGCCCGAAAGCCCCGTCGAGGCCTGGGAACTCTCCCGCACCCTGCACGTCGCCATCGAGCGCGCCCGGGCGTTCGACGTGCGCGTCATCCTCTCGGGCCCCGTCCCTTCGCCCGACCCGGACGAGACCCGCTCGCGCGCCGCGACCGCCCGGAAAAGCGCGGAGGAGCACGACATCGGGCTGCTTGATCTTTCGGAGGCCCTGCCGGAACGCGACCTTAACCGCCTCTACGCCTCCCCGCTCGGCCCCGGCGCCCCCGCCCGCGACCCCGGCCCGGAAGGACTGACGCGCCTGGCGGACGCCATCGCCGCGCGGATGTGGCGATAGCGTCGCGGCGGACCGGAAACGGAAGCCTTCTCCCGGCGGCGGAACGGAGCCGCTATCCCTTGTTTTCCTTGAGGGCCTTGAGAATCTCCTCGACGGCGGATTCGGCCTTTGCCGGTTCCAGCTGGACGGTCCCGGCGCCCCGATGTCCGCCGCCGCCGAAGCGCGCGAGCAGTTCGCCTACGTTCACCTTGCAGGTCCGGTTGAAGATGCTGTGGCCGACCGCGGCGACGACGGCGCCCTGGTGGCCGGAGAACAGCCGCATCTCGACGTTCGCCTCGGGATACATCGTGTAGATGAGGAACCGGTTCCCGACCGGCTTGTCCTTCACCTTTCGGAAGTCGGTCACGATGACGGTCCCGTCGCGGCGGGCGCACTTCCCCGCGAGCATCTTGAACTCCTCCTGCTCGAAGAGGATCCGGTCCGTCCGGATCTTCACCTCCCGATGCTCCAGGACCTTCTTGACGGGGACTTCCTTGACGTATTCGGCGAGCCAGCGGAAGTAGCGCTGGAACTCGGGCCCGAGTCCCGAGCGCGGGTCGATCGTAAGCCCGAAGAGGATCCATCCCACGGGACTCTCGACGTCGCGAAGCGTCAGCTGGGCGCTGTCGAGGCGATCCGTCGCCTCCAGCATCTCCTTGAAACGGTCCAGCTTCTCCCTGAAACGGGGGGCGTAGTGGTTGTAGACGACGCGGGCGCAGGAAGGGGCCCTCTCGAATCGGCCCTTGAAGCCCTCGACCTTCGGGAGCATCCCCTCCTCCGAGATGTGGTGATCGAACCAAAGCCCGCAGCCGCGGACGTAGGGGATGTTGACGACGATGTCCTCGGACGTCGCCTGGACCTTGCCGTCCTGGGCGTCCTTGGGGTGGGCGAACCGGATCTCCTTCACCTGTTCGACCTCGGTCAAAAGCACGCTACACGTCAGGCCGTCGAAATCGCCTCTCGTCAGGATGCGCATGGAGTCTCCTTCGTTGGAGCGGGAAGCCTACCCCCGCGACGATGGCGGGGCAACGCCGGGGCCGCTCACTCGGCCGCGTCCTAAGGATCGGCCGGCGGGGCGGGCGGCGGCGGGGGCTCGCCTGCCGTCCAGATCCGGATCGCCCCGGATTCGTCGCCGGTCGCGATCTTCGAGCCGTCCGGAGACCAGGCGACCGACCAGCAGGGCGGCGTGTGGCCGGCGAGCGAGCGCAGTTCCTTGCCGGAGGCGGCGTCCCAGATCCGGGCCTTCCCGTCGTGGACGCCGGAGACGAAGCGCTTGCCGTCGGGGGCGAAGGAAACGGTCTGGACCTGGCTGCCCGACTTTCCCTTCGCGGCCTTCGCGGGACCCGGAACCTTGCCGGTCGAGAGGATCTTGCCGGAGGCCGCCTCGACGACGAACACCGCGCCCTTGAAGGCCGCGCACGCGATGCGCGAGGAATCGGACGTCCAGGCGACGTCCTTCACGCCGCCGGCATTGAGCGGGACCGACCGGACCTGCTTGCCGGCGGCGGCGCCCCAGATCGCGAGCGTGCCGTCCCAGGACCCCGTCGCGATGGACTTCCCGTCGGGGCTCCAGGAGACGCCGTGGATGCCCTTCTTGTGGCCGGCGAGGTCGCGGACGTGCTTTCCCGTGGCGGCGTCCCAGACCTTCGCGAGCGAATCGTCGGAGCCCGTCACGACAAACTTCCCGTCCGGCGACCAGGTCACCGGGGTCACGTGCTGCGTATGCCCCGACAGCGTGAACAGACACGTCCCGGTCGCGGCGTCCCAGATCTTTGCCGTGTTGTCCCAGGCGCCGGAGGCGATCTTCGTCCCGTCCGGCGACCAGGCAACGCCCCAGACGCGCTCGGCGTGGCCCTCGAGCGCGCGCACGGGCGCCCCCGTGGACGCGTCCCAGATCCGCACGGCCTTGTCGCACCCGCCCGACGCGAGGCGCTTCGAATCCGGCGAGAAGGCGAGGAAATAGGTCCCCTTCGCGTGGCCGGCGAGCTTCATGGGCGGGGCCTCCAGGGGATCGGCGGCGCGGGATGGAGCCGGAACGGGCAGGACGGCGGCCAGCAGGAGCGCCGCCGGCAGGCCGGCGAGCGCCGCAATCCGGGCGGACGGCATGGCCCCATTGTCGCAAACCGGGGGACACCCCGGAAGGGGCTTTCCACGCATCCGTCACGATGACATTTCGAATCCCGGCCCCTACCATCGGGCATCCATGTCCGACCCGTCGAAGCCTCCGAGCGAGGGCGAGCAACAAGAAGCCCTGATCCGGTCGCTGGTCGACGCGCGAACGAAGACGCTGCTCGCCGAGCAGAAGAAGACCCTGGACACCCTGCGCGAAGGCCAGTCCATCCTGGCCACGGCCGAAAGCGTCGCCCGGCTCGGCACCTGGAGATGGAACCTCGCCACGAAAAAGCTGATCTGGTCCGACGAGATGTTCCGGCTGTTCGGAATCGAAAAGGCCGGTTTCGACGGGGATCTCGAGCGCGTGATTTCGATGCGGATCCATCCCGCCGACCTCCCGGCCGTCCGGCAGTCCAATGCGAGCGTCCTCCAGTTCCAGAAGCCCATCCCCCTGGAATACCGCGTCGTCCTGCCCGACGGAAAGGAGCGTACCGTCTGGGCGGAGGGCCGGCTGATCCTCGACGAGCAGGGGCGGGCGACTGCATTGGCGGGCTACGTCCAGGACATCACCGAGCGCAAGAAGGCGGACATCGGGCTGAAGGTGCTCCTGGACGCCTTGCGCAGCGAGCGCGACCGTGCCCAGGCGTATTTCGACCTCGCCGGCGTGATCCTCGTCGTCCTCGATCCGGAGGGCCGGGTCGCGCGCCTCAACACGAGGGGCTGCGCGACGCTCGGGTACGCGCCGGGGGAACTCGCAGGAAAGGACTGGTTCGAGACCTGCCTCCCGGAATCCAACCGGACGGAAGCCCGGGGCTTTTTCAGACGGCTGATGGCCGGGGAAATCGCAGGACTCGAACGCGTCGAAAACGAAATCCTGGACCACGCCGGAAAGCGGCGGATTGTCGAGTGGCACAACGTGCTCCTTCGCGACGCCGCCGGCCGTGTCACCGGAACGCTTTCCTCGGGCGAGGACGTGACGGAGCGCCGCCTGCTCGAGTCGCAGTTGCGCCAGTCCCAGAAGATGGAGGCCATCGGGCGCCTCGCCGGCGGGATCGCCCACGACTTCAACAACCTTCTCACCGTCATCATCGGGAACGTGGATTTCCTCCGGGAAAGCCTGGACCCCACCGACGCGCGGAAGAAGGACGCGGACGAAATCTGGGCCGCCGCCGATCGGGCATCCATACTGACGCGCCAGCTCCTCGCCTTCAGCCGCCAGCAGGCCATGTCCCCGAAGCCCATCGGCCTGAACTTCATCCTCGCAAACCTCGACAAGATCCTCCGCCGGCTTTTGCGCGAGGACATCCGTTTCGAGAGCCGGTTCGATCCGGACCTCGGGAACGTGATGGCGGACCCCCACCAGATCGAGCAGATCGTCATGAACCTCGCCGTGAACGCCCGGGACGCGATGCCGAAGGGCGGACGGCTGATCCTCGAGACCGCCAACGCCGAACTTCGCGGCGCCGAGCCCGATCGTATCCTGGGCGCCCCCCCGGGCGCCTACGTCCGATTCTCCCTGCAAGACACCGGCATCGGCATGGACGAAAGCACGAAATCCCTCCTCTTCGAGCCCTTCTTCACGACGAAGACGCCCGGGAAAGGCACGGGGCTGGGGCTGTCCACCGTCTACGGGATCGTGAAGCAGCACAAGGGCGAGATTCGCGTCGAGAGCGAGCAGGG
Source organism: uncultured Planctomycetia bacterium (assembly GCA_964358555.1). Taxonomy (GTDB): domain Bacteria; phylum Planctomycetota; class CAYHQZ01; order CAYHQZ01; family CAYHQZ01; genus CAYHQZ01. The sequence continues at coordinate 1,361 of CAYHQZ010000162.1, read as the reverse complement.
GCTGGGAACGACGTTCTCGATCTACCTCCCCCGCCTCGAATCCAACGCGGCGGCCAAGGCCGATGCGCTTCCGGCCCCAACGGCCGCGCGGGGCGCCGAAACCATCCTCCTCGTGGAGGACGAACCGGGCGTTCTCGCCATCACGAAGAAGATACTCGGAAGTTTCGGCTACAAGGTCCTGGCGGCGGAATCCCCGCTCAAGGCCCTCCGGATGGCGATCGAAGAGAAGGCCCCCTTCGATCTCCTCCTCACCGACGTCGTGATGCCCGACATGAACGGAACGGTCCTCGCCCGCCGCCTCCGGGAGGCGCGCCCCGGGCTGAAGGTCCTCTTCATGTCGGGGTTCACCGGGGACGCGACCTCCGGCACCGACGTGCTGCCGAAAGACGCCTGCTTTCTCCCGAAGCCGTTCACGAGCGAGACGCTTTCGGCCAAGGTCCGGGATGTCCTCGACGGACCGGCGGCGTGAGGACGGCCCGCCCCGCTACGGCAGCCCCATCGCCCGGTGCGCCTGCGGGATGACGCGAACGTCGGCCAGGTGCCGGCGGGCGCGCGCTTCGAGGGAGAGGAGATCGGCGGGCGGAAGCGCGGACGGGGCGCGCTTGCCCGGCGTGACGGGCTGCAGGACGAACGGGATGAAGGGATCCGCATTGCGAACGATCGCGAAGGCCTCGTCCCAGGCCGCATCCGGAATCCCAGGGTACGCCACGGCCTTCACGCAGACCCGCGTGCGGCGGGCAACGTCGAGGAATTTCTGGAAGACGCCGGCCCGCGGAACGCCGCGCTCGCCAAACGGGAGCTTCATGTCCATGCTGACGAGGTCCGCCCACTCGACGACCCGATCGAGGGCGTCCGGCAGGGTTCCATTGGTCTCGAGCAGGATGTCACGGCCGCGATCTTTGAGCGCGGGGAGGAGGGCCGCCAGGAAGTCGGCCTCCAAGAGCGGCTCGCCCCCCGTGACGGAGACGGAATGCAGGTTCCCGGCGCTTTCGGCGAGGCGCTCTTCCAACTCGAGGACCTGCGATACCGAAAGCGGATTCGGAATTTGCTCGATCCCGGACCCGGGCAAGGACGGCACGAACCGGCAGGCCTCGGGAGAGCGCGCGCCTTGCGTGTCGCAGTAGGGGCAGTCGAGGTTGCAGGCGGCAAACCGGAGGAAGGCCTGGCGCCGGCCGATCCAGAGCCCCTCGCCCTGGATGGAATCGAAGATCTCGGAAAGACGCGCGGCGGTGGCGGGCACGCGCGCATCCTACCCCGCCTGCGGCGCCGATTGTCGTGTTCCTGGACCACGAAGGGGCGGGACCGTTGGCACCGAAAGACACGACTTAGGACTTAGTCGTCATGGGCGTTGTGCCCACCCC
>CAYHQZ010000161.1:0-9503 GCA_964358555.1 uncultured Planctomycetia bacterium | reverse complement strand
ACGAGGATCGGCGCCGCGATGCCGCAAACGGGAAGCCGGACGCAAAAGTTCAGTACTTATCACGGATCCCAGCCGTCATAGCCGCCAACACGACCCCCGTCTTCCTCCCCCGCGAAACGGTCTTTGCTGCGCCCGCGCGGCAGAGGCGGACTATCTGCCGCCCGCCTCCGGCGCCTCTTTCTCCAGCGCCTCGAGCTGCTTCGCGGTCATGTGCTTTTTCAGCATTTGCAGCTCGCGTTGCAGGCGATTCGCCTCGGCCCTGCGGCCCGCCGCCTTTTGGGCTTCGAGCTTCTTCATGGTCGCCTTCGCCTGCGTCACGATCTCGTCCGGCTTCCCGGCGGCCGCGCCGTCCGGCGGCGCCTTCTCCGGCTCCGGCTCCGGCTTCGCGGCGGCGGCCGGGACGAATTTCAGCAGCCGGAAATACGGCGGGCTCGAGGCGGGGCCGTTCGGTTCGGTCAGATAGAAGAGGCCGCGGGCGCCGGGCTTGAGGGCGTCCCATCCGGAATCCTTCTCCTCGGACGATCCCACCTGCAGCGGCGATTCGGCGCCCCACCCCTTCGGCAGATCGCCCTTCAGGGCCTTCGCTTCCTTGACGATCCAGTGATCGTTGACGATGGGATCGACCGACGCCGGCCGGCCATCGCCAGGCGCGGCGACCTTGCGCTCGACGGCCGTCGCCTCCACGACGATCTTCGATTTCTCCGCGAGGGCGGCGTCGAGGGCGGGGGCGGCGGCTTCGGCGGGGGGCTTGGCGCCGCCGGCCGGCGGCTTGGCGACCTCCGCGGGCGGCTTGACGCCTTCCGCGGGCGCGCGTTCGAGCTTCGTGACGGGGCGCTCCGGGGAGTTGCTCTTCCCCCCGCCGGGCCAAGTCTTGTGCACGTAGTCATGGTTCCAGGACAGAAGAACCTTCTCCCCCGGCTTCAGCGCGAGGACGGCGTCCCGGATGGCGGGCTTGACCTTGGGATTGCCCTTGTTGTCGTGGAGCAGGAACTGGAACGTCTCCGCCTTCGGATCGCCGTATTTCCCCGGCTTCTCGTAAGCGAGGTATTCGAGGATCTTGAACTTGGCGAGGGTCCCCGAATCCCCGCAGTCGAGCGGGCATCGGGCCGTCAGGCCGCGGCAGACGGTCTCCTCCAGCCCGTTGAACACGGCGACCGTCTCATGCCGGGACAAGAGATCCCGCGTCTCCGAGACCGGCGCCGGCTCGGCGAGCGCTCCCGCGTCCGCCGCCCAGGCCCCGACCGGAAGCATCCACATCGCCGCCGCCAGCCACGCCGCAGGGTTCCTCATCGTGGTTCTCCTTCTCCCCGACAGGGTAACCGAACCTCGGCCTTCCGATATGCGGGATGGCCGGCGAAGAGGGCGAGGAGAAGGGCTCCAGCGAGACGGTCCGGCGTTCTGTTCGTCATGGGATTTCCTTTTTCCGTTCCTTTCGAGATTCAGTCTGTTTATGGCATCCCCGGCGCGGTGGGGGCGCTAGGCGGCATGGGGCCCGTTTCCGCCGCTGCCTTCTCGAACGAGACGGCCCGGATCCATTTCCGGCCCTCGGCGTCCGGGGCCTCGTCGGCGAGTTTCGCCTTCACGTTCACGCGCCCCAGTTTCGGCGCCTCGACGGCGAGGCGGCGGCCGATTTCGTCGTCGGCCACGTACCAGGTGCGGGCGTTCGCCCAGGCCTTGGAGTCGAGCGAGCCAGGCTCGGGCGGCGCCATGCCGCCTCGGTATTCCTCGCCGATGGTGCAGGCGGCCTTGCCGGCCAGTTCCTTCGGCGCCGAGCCGATATACGCGGTGAATCCCCGCTCCGGCGAGCCTGTGAACCTGATCAGGGGATAGGCATCGACGTCAAAATTCCTGAATTTCCGCTTTTTGGGCGTTCCGAGCAGGAACTCGCCGCTGTTCAGGGAAAACGCGAGGGCCGCGCGGATGTCCCGGCCGGACTCCTCCACGAACAAATTCTCGTTCGGCTTGAGCTTCGCAAGCAGAGCCGCCCCTTTCCGGACGCGGCTTCGGTCCACGATCCGGACGACGAGGAGCCGCTCGCTTTCGTGGTGCGCGAGAACCAGGCCGGGCAGGATCAGGGCGGCGTCGGCGTCGGAAATGGCGCCGCCGTCCTCCGCGGGCTTCTTCGTGTCCGCCGGAGGGGTCGTCTCCGCCGCCCGCTTCGCCTTGATCGCCACGACGCCGTCCGGGGTGAGCGACCACTCGACGCCCGCCTGCGCGGCCGCGTCGTCGAGGATCTCCTTCGCCGTCCGCTCGCCGGGCTTGAGCGTGACGGGCTTGGCGGCCTTGAGGACGTCGGCGGGGGCGAGGTATTTGACGCCCGCTTTCTGCTCGAGAAGCGCGAGGACCTTCGCGAGCGTCGTCGGCTTGCCGGCGTCCTTCGCCGAGGGCTTCACTTTCTTCGAGAGCGATCCGGGATCGGGCGCGGCTCCCCGCTGGGAGTTTCCCGTGGAGGACGGTCCGCCGCCTCCGAACGCGCTCAAGGGGAAGAGGAATGCCATCGCCAGGGCCAGAGCCGCCGTCCAAGCCGTTTTGGTTTTCATCGTCTTCTCCCGTTTAGTTTCCGAAAATTACCCTGTCCCCCTCGATCCTGTGCGGGAAGCCGAAGGCCTCCGAGATCGCCCGCAGGATGGCCTCGACGCTCTTGCCGCCGATCGACGCCTGGACGCGCGAATGGCGGACGGGCTCGGGCGCCTCGATCCGGTAGGGGCTTACTTCCTCCAGAAGGGCGAAGACCTTCGAGAGCGGTTCGTCGTCCAGGTTCGCGGGGAAGAGGAAGTCGCGGGCCCATGCGGCTCTCCGTTGGACGTCCGAGGGGGTGGGGGCGGTTCCCGCGGCGAGCGCCGCTTCCTCGCCTTCCTTCACCTCGAAGGGCGCCCCGCCGGCCGGTTCCACGCGGACCTTGCCGCGGACGACCGTCACAACCGGCGGGCCGGGGCCGGCTTCCACGAGGAAGGCCGTGCCGAGGTCCACGACCCGGCCAGCCGTCGTATCCACTGCGAATCCCGTCTTCGTCGAGACGAGGACGCGGCCCGAAGAGAGGAAGAATGAGCGTTCGGAGAGTTTTTCGAGCCTCGTCCCCTTGTCGATCGTCGCCGTCGTGCCATCGCGGAACCGGAGCCGCGCCGGGGCGTCCGTCGCGGAAAGCACGCTGCCGGACCCGAATTTCCGGCCCGGGGCCAGCGAGCCCGAGCCCCGCTCGACGGTCGCGGCCCAGGGCGCCAGCGCATTCAGGAGGAGCGCCGTCCCCGCGAGGACGGCGATCATCGCCGCCATCTCGATAACCGCCCGGAGCGGGGAAATTGCGCGGGCGCGCTTTTTCTTCGAGGGAAATGTCCGTGGCGGCGCCCGGCGCAGGGGGGCCGAAAGCGATTCCAGGGCGGCGAGCCGCTTCCGGAGCGTCGCCTCGGCCTCCCGGCAGGCGGGGCATTCCGCAAGATGCGCCGCTGCCGCTGCAGGCTCGGACGACCCGCCCTCGATCCCGAGAAGGATCTGCTCTGCGGAAAGGTGCGGCGCGCTCATCGGGATTCCTCCAGGAACGGACGGAGCGTTTCGGAGAGCCGCAAGAGTCCCCGGGTGACGAGGCCCTTGGCCTGATCGAGGCCGAGCCCGAGGCGCTCGCCGATCTCGCGGTGCTTGAGGCCGTCAACGAGCCGCAGCAGCAGCGCCTCGCGCTGGATGGGCGGGAATTCCTGGAGCGCGGCGTGAAGGGAGCGCTCGAACTCGGCCCGCTCGGCCGCGCGGGCAGGGGTTGGGGCGCCGGCGTCGCGGATGTCCGCGGACTCGGGCAGGGCCGCGGGCGCGTGCGCGCTTTTTTCCCGGCGCGCGAAGACGATTCGCGCGGCAATCGTCCGGATGAAGCCGGGCCAGGCGGCGGGCTCGCGAAGCCCCGAGATGCCGTCGAAGCCTTGCGTGAATGCTTCCTGCGTGATTTCCAGCGCCTCGTCGCAATTTGCAACTTGGCTGGCCACAAAGGAATAGAGCAATCCCCAGCTCCTTCGGTAGAGTTCTCCGAACGCCTCCCCGTCCCCGTCGCGGGCCTTTCCCGCGAGGGATTCGCTGGATTCATTTTCAAGCACGCATGGATTGTAGGCGGGGGTTATGGGAAAGTAGTGGGGGATGGGCGCGATTTTGGTCGCGATAAAATGACGGGAAAGGAGCCGACAATGCCCGAGCCCATCCACGGCCACGAGGTCTTGCAGATGATGCTTACATCCGGGAAGTCCTATACCCGCGAGACGCTGTGCTCCGACATCCTGGCGCGGTTCGGCAGCGAGGCGCGGTTTTATACCTGCTCGGCCGAGAACCTGACGGCCGACGGGCTCATCTCCTTCCTCGAGGAGCGCGGGAAGTTCGTCCCGGCGTCCGGCGGCTTCCAGGCGGATCGCGGGAAAATCTGTAAGGATTGACGGGCGGGCGTTTCCGGCGGGCGAGCCGCAACGGTCAGCGCCCCGCCGCCCAGGCCTCGAGGACGAGCCGGTGGAAGGTCTGGACGCGCGAAGGCTCGGTGTCGTAGGGCAGGATTCCCGTGCCGGCGACGGGGAGGGCGAAGAGGCGGAGGTCGTTGGCGAGACCCTGCGCGGCCGCCCGCAGGTCAGCGGCCGGGCCTGCGAGGACGGCGGGGTTGACGTTCCGACGCACACGCACGCGGGGCGCCCCGGGAAGGGCGGCGGCGAAGGCGCGCGCGTCGGCCGGGAAGTCGCAGACGAGCATCGTGGCGTCGGCGGCGACGAGATCCTTCGCGAGGGCCGCGGTGCGTCCGCCGATGACGAGGGCCCGCTCGGCTTGGCCGCCCTTTTCGAGCGCGCCCAATAGCCGCTTGTGCAGGGGGAGGATGCAGCGGGCGTACATCGCAGGCGAGATGATCGGCGGGGAGGCGATGCTGTCGAAGACGATTCCGTCGAGGCCCGCGCGCTGGAGCGCCCCCGCCCAGGCCTCGCCGAGCGCGGTCGAGAATTCCAGAAGCCTCGACGCGGGTTCGTTGCCTTCCGCCAGTCCCATGATGACGGGCTCGAGCCCCGCGAGCTTCGCGGCGAGGCTCAAGGGGCCGGTGATCCCCACGCGGACCTTCGCCGCCGCCCCGACGGCGTCCCGGACGCGCGCCCCCGCCTCCAAAAGCATCCCGAACCGCCCGGCCCCCGGCACGGCGGGCAATGCCAGTCCCCTCGGCAGCGCGTCGAGCGAGAAGATCGCCCCGGCGAGCTCCGGGCAGGCCATCGGTCCCGCGTCATGGAGCGCGGCGCCGCAGGCCTCGGCCTCGACGTTGTAGACGTCGATCCCGACCGTGAGGAAGTCGGGCTGGTAGAGCCGTCGCTCCTCCAGAACCGCCCGTGCGAGCAGGTCGGCCGAGCGCGCGACCTCGAAGGGCGCCTTTCCGATCAGCCGCGCCTTGTGCTCGTAGCAGGCGGGCTCCCAAAGAAGCCTTTCGTGGCGGGGTTCCTCGTGCATGCCGACCGGCAGGATAGCGCGCCAGCCCGACGCGCCGGGAGGGATTCGTCTTCACATATTCCCACGCCGGTTTTATAAAAAACGACGGCATGTGGCACCCCCCGTCGAAGCGGCCCGTGTTCGCGGCGGGACGGAAGCGCTACTACCGGGGGTGGCGGTCTCCCGCCTATCCGCGGGCGGACATCGTCCAGTTGTTCCTCGTGACCCACGGGGGCGGGGATTTCCTCTGCCGCGGCCGGCACATCCGGGCGAACGTCGGCACCCTCGTCGTCCTGGGCCCCGACGTGCCGCACGCCTGGCGGACGAACCATCCGGACGGGCTCGGATACGACATGATCCTCCTCCGGGAGTGGGACCCGGCGCGGGTGGACGTCCTGCTGGAGTCGGAGGCGTGCCGCGCCATCCGCCTGGAGGGCGAGATGTTCACGGCCTTCCGCGAGTTCTACGTGCGCATGGAGATCGAGTTCGAGCACCGGGACGCGCACACGCCGGCCATCGGCCGGGCGCTGCGCGACGCCGTCTTCGGGCTTTTGGAGCGGGCCGTCGAGGGCCGCGGCTCCCGATGGATCCGGTTCAGCGAGCCGGTCCACCGCGCCCGGGCGTTCTTGCGGGAGAACCGCCTGGGGAATCCCTCCGCGGAGGAGGTCGCGCGCGCCGCCGGCGTCTCCCCGAGCCACCTCCGGGCCCTCTTCCGGCGCGAGACCGGCACCTCGCCGAAGGCCTTCCACCTCGCCTGCAAGTTCGAGTCCGCGAAGGACATGCTCCACGCCACGGATCTGCCCCTGAAGGCCGTCGCGCAGCGGCTCGGCTTCCCGGACGTCCATCCCTTCTCGGTCTTTTTCCGCGATCGGTCGGGCCTGCCGCCCGGGCGGTGGCGCGCGCGGGATCGCAAGGGCCCCGCTTCGCGCGCGTAGGGAACCCGGCGGGCTTCCCCCGGGGCGCCATCCGGATGCCGGTTTCGGCTATTTTCCTTGCCGCTTGGCGCTGGGCACGAGCAGGCCGACCACGGGGTCCCCCTTCGGGGCGCACTGCTGGATCGTCAGGTATTCCTGATCGATCTTGTCCCGCGGCATGCAGCCCGCGCCGGTCTTCTCGTCGAGGAGCAGCGGCCGAAGCGCGCTTGCGGGCCCCTCGCCACGGATGGGCGGGGCCTTGACCGCGTCCTGCTCCGAGAAATTTCCCTGGGCCTTGCAGCCCTCGAAGAGGTTGCCCCGGTTCGTCGTGCCGTCGGTGCATAGCGTCAGGGCCCCGTGCGGCTTGCCGCCCGCCCAGGGATCCAGCTTCCAGACGTTGCCCACGAAGTTGCCCTTCCCGCCGGTGTGGACCCGGCTGCCCCACTCCGCCCAGCCCCAGATGTAGTTGTTACGGACGTCGATCTCGCAGCCGTCGCCGCTCGCTGTCGGCCCCCGGATCCACTGCCGCGTGATGATGTTGTGGTGCAGGGTCACCCGGGTGCCGCCGTAGGAGATGAAGACGGAGCGGGTGCAGCCGGCGATGAGGCTCCAGCGGATCGTGATGTCGTGGGCGTTGTAGGCCGGCGAGATCCCGTCGTCGCCCGACGCGGTGGAGGAGACGTGATCCACCAGGACGTTGTTGCCGGGGCTGCCCTTCGTGGCGGCGGAGCCGAAGCCCAAGTTGTCGCCGCCGTTTCGGACCCGGAAGTTGCGCAGGATCATGTTGGTGCCGGTGGCCAGCATCAGGGGGGCGTTCCGGTTCCCGCCCCCGCCCCAGAACGTGGCGCCGTTGCCGTCGAGGGTCAGGTTCTTTCCGGTGATCTGAAGGCCGGAGGCGTCGTACTCGCCCGCCTTCATGACGATCCTCACGCCGTCCTGCTTGGCGGCGCCCCGAAGCGCCTCCATGGTGGCGACGCTCACCTCGCGCGTGCCGCCCGTCGCCTTCTGGCCGTAGCCGTCGCTCGCGCCGGCGGCGGGCGGCGGGCCGGGGGGCGTCTCGGGATCGGCCGGGGGCGGCGGGCCTTTGCTTGCGGAATCGGCCGGCGGCGGGGGCGCGCCTTTTTTCCCGGGGCCGGGAGCCGGCGGGGGCGGCGGGACCGAAGATTGCTCCGGGATGCTCGCCCCCGGGGGGAACTTGGCGCAGGCGGCGCGGACGGCCGCCATGTCCCAGATTCCCGCCCGCCGCAGCCAGGGCAGGGAGCGCGACGAGATGGTCACCTCGGGCGGGCTTCCCGCCTTCGGGCCGGCGGCCACCTTGATCTCCGTCTTCGGATCCAGGCCCGCCTTGGTCAAAGCCTCGTAGGCCCGCCGGGCGAGATCCGCGGGGTCCGCCGCCGTCGCGTCGCCCGCCAGGGCCCGGCCGCCCGAGAGGGCCAGGACGAGGAGAGGGGCCATCCATCGATTGCTCATCCGTCGCGCTCCTTTCTTGCCGCGCTTGCCATCACTGTCGAAGATGAAGACGGGTCCGCGCAACCGGCGCCCTATGGGGAAAACGAGCCTTTTTGTGTACTTTTCGATTTTACCGGCTCTCCTCCCTCGCGCGCGACCCCCCGGCCGAAGCGTGGCCGGTCCGCTCTCCGCCTCGTCGCGATAAACTCGGCACCGGCGAATGCGTCTGTAGGGCGGAGCAACCAAGGAGAGCTGAATGCCGAACCATCCCCTCGCGCCGCGGGCGGCGCTTTGTTCCTTCCGGCTTCTCGGGATTTCGATTCTCGCGCCGATCCTTTTGTCCGCGCCTTTCGTTCCCGCCGCGGGCGCGGACGACGCGGCGGCGCTCGCCGAGATGCGCAAGGCCGTCAAGGCCGCGGGGAGGGATTTCGGCGGCAAGGCGAAGGCGTTCGAAGCGGCGATCTCCGCCGTCCAGGAGCCGGCCGCGTGCGCCGCCGTCGCGCGGGAGTTTCTCCTCGCGCTGCGGGGCGCCGGGGCCGAGGGCGCCCACGCGTGGGCCGCGGCCCGGTTCCAAGGCGGTGCGGCGAGCGGGGAGGGGACGCAGGCGCTGGCCGCGCTGAAGGCCGCGCTGCAGGGCGAGACCGATCCGGCCGCCCGGGCCTCGCTCGTCGCGAAGGCGGCGGGCTCGATCCGGGAGGTGAGGGAGAAGACGGAGTGGGCGAGGATGCTGTCGGGCGAGGTGGGGAAGATGAAACCCGACGACCTTGCCGCCTGGTTTTCCAAGAATCCGTCGCCCGCCCCGCCGCCTCCGCCGCCCCCGGCGGACGGCAAGGCGCAGCCTGCGGACGGAAAAGAGCCCCCGAAGACGCCCGCCGCGGCGGAGGGCCTCGACGAGAACGGCTTTCCCCTTCCGGTCCCCGGCGAGGCCGACGACGAGCCCTACGAGGGCTTCGGGGCGAACAAGGGCGGCCGTGGCGGGCCGATCGTCGAGGTCGAGGCGAGCGCGGCGGCCATCACGGCGGCGCTGAACCGCGGCGATCTGAACGGCGCGATTCTCAAGCTGAAGCCCGGCGACTACGACGGCGTCCGCGGGAAGTCCACGTTCAAGAACGTTACCGTGGACGGCGGTAGTGCGACGCTGTGGCGGCCGAACTGGGAGATGAACGGCCAGAACGTCGTCATCCGGAACCTCCGGCTGCGCAACTCGAACGACAACATCTCGATGAAGGCGCCCTGCGATCGGATCACGCTCGCGCACGTCACGACGACGGGCTCGATGGACGACGGGATGTCGATCGCCTACGGGACGAAGAACGCGACGGTCCAGTACTGCTTCTTCGGCGGCAACACCCGCTCCACGTTCATCAAATACGACGCGGATCGGATCTCCTACCACCACAACTGGCTCATCAAGCAGTGGATCCGGGGGCCGCTGATCCACGCCCAGATCGCCGACGTCCGGAACAACGTCCAGGAGGACTGGTGGAACTGGGGCGGCCCGAACTTCACCGGCGGCTCCAACGGCAACGCGGTGAACAACGTCTACATCACCAACGGCTGGTCGCCAAGCAAGGTCGACGCCACCGCCTACGCCTACAAGAACGGCAAGGGCGTCGTCTACATCGCAGGCACGCTGGCCATCGGCTTCAAGCCCATTCTCGCGAGATCCGACTCGGACAAGCCGCTGCCGACGCCGAAGACGACGACGCACACGGG
>CAYHQZ010000160.1:0-9592 GCA_964358555.1 uncultured Planctomycetia bacterium | reverse complement strand
TTCGCCGGCACCGCGACCCCCGAGGGCCTGGACGTAGGTCCCGAGGAGATCCGGCGCCTCGGCCTCGATACCGGGATCCATTCCATCGAGTGGCGGCTTCACGGGACCCTCCCGAGCGACGTAAAAACCCTGCGCGTCTACCCGCCCCTGCCCCCGCGGCCCGAGGAGACGCAGAAGAAGCCCGTGCCCCCGTGGCGGCAGGAACCCCCGCCCCAGGAGCCCCCGCCCGAGCCCACGCCGGCCGGCGGCGCACCGCCGTCCTCCCCGTGAGCGTCGACCCCGCTGCGGCCGGCGATTCCCCCGCGGGCGCCTCCTCCCCCCTGGAACGCACCTACGGCCGCGAGGAGGCGGCCATCCTGATCGACCAGGCGGCCTTGAGCCTCACGAGCTTCGTCACCGAGCTTCTCCTCGTCCGGACGCTTCAGTCCGATCCCACGGAATACGCCTCCTACGTCCTCGCCGGCAACCTCCTGATCGCGTTCCTCATCCTCCAAAACTCGATCCTGGCGATCCCGCTCGCCATCTTCCTGCCGGGCGCCTACCGGGATCGGCCCGGGGCCTACGCGCAACAGCTGCTCCGGATACAGAACATCCTCTGCGCCCTCCTCGGAATCGTCTCCCTCGCGACCGCCGCCGTCTTCGCGATCCGAGGCGAGCCCGTGTTCGCGCGAACGCTCGCCGTCCTCGCGATGACGCAGGCATTCCTCCTCGGCCGCGAACTCGTCCGGCGCTTCCATTTCGCCGCCCGGCGCACGGGCCGGACCCTCCGGGCCGACCTCCTCTCCGCCGCCTTCCAGATCGCCGCGGTGTCCGCCCTCTATCTCGCCGGCGCCGCCACGGGGGCCGGCACCCTCGGCGTCATGGCGCTCGCATGCGCCCTCGGATTCCTCGTCACGCGCCTGCCGAAGGCCGACGCCCACGAGCCGGCCGTCGAATTGTCCGAGGTCTGGGCGCGCCACCGACGGCTCGGGATCTGGATCCTCGCCACGAACATGGTGCTCGTCGGGGGGTTGTTCGCGTATCCGTGGCTTTTAAAGATGTTCCGCCCCGCGGGAACGGCCGCGGCCGAGGTCGCCCATTTCGGCGCCGTCCGGATGCTGATCGCCGTGGCGCACCCCCTGATCCTCGCCGTCAACGCCTGGACCGCCTCCCGGGCCTCCCATGCCCGCGCGCTCGGCGGCCCGGCCGCGATACACCGGGAGATCCTGCGCTCCACCCTCTTCCTGGGGGCCGCCCTCTCGGCCGTTGCGTTCGCGATCGCCTGCTTCGCGGAGCCGCTGCTTCGCTTCCTCACGGGGACGCCGGCGCTCGCGCTCGAGCTCGCCCCCGCCGCCCGGCTCGCCGCATTCGTCGTGCTCCTCCAGTCCGTCGCGATGCCGGCGCAGATCGGGCTCAACACCCTCGAGCGGCCCGCCGGGGCGCTGCCCGGGGCGCTCGGCGCCCTCCTCGTCACCGCCACGCTCGGCGTGCTATGGACCCTGCACGACGGCGTGATGGGCGCCGTCCGCGGGCTGCTCGCCGCGCAGGCGGCCCTCGTCGTCGGCTACTGGATCGCCTATCTCGCCGCCCTCCGGCGCGCCCGGCGGGAGGCGGCCTAGCGCTTCGGGCGGTTCGCCCGGAACCAATCGATCGTCCGGCGCAGCCCCTCGTCGAAGGAGGCCTTCGCGCGAAACCCGAAAAGCCGCTCCGCGCGCGTCGTGTCGAGGCAGCGGCGGGGCTGGCCGTCGGGCTTCGTCGGATCGAAGCGGATCTCGCCCGAAAAGCCCGTCAGCGCCGCGATCTTGCCCGTGAGGTCCAGGATGGAAATCTCCATCCCGGAGCCGAGGTTCACGGGTTCGGGCCCGTCGTAGCGCTCGGAGGCGAGGAGGATCCCCTCGGCCGCGTCCTCCACGAACAAGAATTCCCTCGTCGCCTTCCCCGTCCCCCAGACCTCGATGGCCGCGTCGCCGCGCTCGCCTGCCTCCACGCATTTCCGGACGAGCGCGGGAATCACATGGCTCGAGCGCGGGTCGAAGTTGTCGCGCGGGCCGTAGAGGTTCACGGGCAGCAGGTAGATCGCGTTCATCCCGTATTCCTGCCGGTAGGCCTGGGCCTGGACAAGGAGCATCTTCTTCGCCAGGCCGTAGGGGGCGTTGGTCTCCTCCGGATAGCCGGTCCAGAGGTCGTCCTCCTTGAACGGCACCGGCGTGAACTTCGGATACGCGCAAATCGTCCCGATGATGACGGTCTTCGGAATGCCGGCCCGGCGGGCCTCCTCGACGAGCCGGATCCCCATGATGGCGTTGGCGTAGAAGAACGAGCCGGGGTGTTCCCGATTCGCCCCGATCCCGCCGACGACCGCCGCCAGGTGCAGCATCAGGTCCGGCCGGAACTTCAGCGCCCGCGCGATTCCGTCGTCCGTCGTGAGGTCGTATTCCTCGACCGCCGGGACGAAGATCTCGGAGCAGCCGCGCCGCCGGAGGGCCTCGACGACGTGGGTCCCGAGGAAGCCGGCGCCGCCCGTCACCATCACGCGCGATTTCGAGAGATCCATGGCGGGGCGAGAATAGCCGGTTCCCCCTTGTTTTTCTGCCCGAAAACGCGCATTCTCCCCGGCTCTTATGCCCAAGATGAAGACCCGCAAGGCGCTCGCAAAGCGCTTCAAGAAAACCGCAACCGGGAAGCTCTTGCACTGGAAGGCTGGCCGGCGCCACCTGATGTCCGGAAAGAGCGCCAAGCGTCGCCGGCGCCTGCGCAAAACGTCGAGGGTCTTCCGACCCCAAGAGATGGCCCTCCTGAAGGGCCTCCCCAGCCACTAGGAGTCCTCCATGTCCCGAGCGAGAAAAGGCGCGGCCGTCCGGAAAAAGAAGAAAAGGATCCTCCGCCGCGCGAAGGGCTTCGTCCAAGGTCGCGGTCGCCTCTGGCGAACGGCCGCCGAAGCCGTTATCCGGGCAGGGGTCTACGCGACGCGGGATCGCAAGCAGCGCAAGCGGCACTTCCGCGCCCTCTGGATCATCCGCCTGAACGCGGCCGCCCGGGAGAACGGGATGCGCTACTCCGAGCTCGTCGAGGGCATGCGGAAGGCCGGCGTGAAAATCGATCGCCGGCAGCTCTCGGCCATCGCCATCGACGACCCCGCCGCCTTCAAGGCCGTCCTCGAGATCGCCCGCGAAGCCCGCGCCAAGTCGCTGAAGCCGTCGGCGAACTAGACCGTCCTTCCGTAGAGCGAAAGGGCCGTCGCGGCGAGCACGTCGACCTCCGCGATCGCCCCCGGCCGCGCCGTCCCCTCGAAGTTCACGATCCGGAACTGCGGCGTCCGGCCCGTGAGGCGGGCAGGATCCGTCCGGCTCGGCCCCTCGACGAGGACTTTCTCGCGCAAGCCGATCCGGGCTCGGTTCTCCTCGAGCGAGATCCGATCCTGGAGGGCCGAGATCGCGGCGTGCCGGCGCTTCTTCTCCGCCTCGGAAACGGCTCCGGGCAGGTCCGCCGCGGGCGTCCCGGGCCGCGGCGAGTACTTGAAGAGGAAGGCCTGCTGGAACCGGACGCGCTCCATCAGGGAGAGCGTCGCTAGAAAATCCTCCTCCGTCTCCCCGGGGAAGCCCACGATGAAATCGGTGGAAAGCGCCGCACCCGGAAGTCGAGCCCGATAATCCGCCGCGATCTCCTCGTAACGGGCGGCGGTGTAGCCCCGGCGCATCGCCTTGAGGATCCGATCCGAGCCCGACTGAACGGGCAGGTGCAGATACGGCATCACCGAAGGCATCGTCGCCATCGCGTCGAGAAGATCGGAACGGAAATACCCCGGGTGCGAGGTCACGAACCGGACCCGCTCGAGCCCCGGGACGCCGGCCGCCTTCCCGAGAAGGCCCGCGAGACTCTTCCGGGGGGAGAGGTCCAGGCCGTAGGCGTCCACGGTCTGGCCGAGCAGCGTCACTTCCACGACGCCCTGCCCCGCAAGGCCCCGGATCTCCTCGAGGATGGAATCCTCGCTTCGGCTCCGGGCCTCCCCGCGCGCCGAGGGCACGACGCAGTAGGTGCAGGCGAGGTCGCATCCCTCCATCGCCTTCACGTAGGCCTGGAACGGATTCGCCCGCCCCGAGGCCGTGTGGACAGGCTTCAGGTCGTCGCCACCCGGGGACGCCTCCGCAATGATCGGGCGGCGTTCCTCCCGCAGGGTCCGGAGCATCGCCGGGACGCGGGCCAATGCCTTCGGCCCCGCGATCAGGTCGGCGTGGGGGATCCGTTTCAGCACCCGCTCCCCCTCCCGTCCGGCCATGCAGCCGAGGATTCCGAGGATGAGCTCCGGGCGCTTCCGCTTCAGGGCCTTGTAGGTCCCCGCGATCGCGACGACCCGATCCTCCGCGTGGGCCCTCACCGAGCAGGTGACCAGGAGGATCACATCGGCTGCCGTCGGGTCGGAGGCGGCCTCGTATCCCTCCCGCTCGAGGTTCCCGAGCAAAAGTTCCGCATCCAGCTTGTTCATCTGGCAGCCGAACGACTCGAGATAGAGGCGCATCGCGCCCCCAGGGTACGAAAAAAGAGCGCCGCGCGGGAGGCATTCCCGCGCGGCGCGTGCGGCGTGGATCGTCTTTTTACTGGAAGGAGATCTCGACGCGGCGGTTCTGCCGGCGCGCGGTCTCGGTCTTGCCCTGAACGATGGGCCGGGTCGAGCCGTAGCCGACAGTCCGGATCTTGTCGCCCGTGACTCCCTTGGTAATCAGGAAATCCGCGACCGCCTTCGCCCTCGCCTCCGAGAGCTGCTGGTTGCCGCCCGGCCAGCGCTTCCGGGTCTCCGGCTTCACGATCGGCCGGTCGTCCGCATGCCCCTCGATTGTGATCGCGGGGACATCGGACTGCTGGAGGATGCTCGCGACGCGGGCAAGAACCGACTTGCCCTCGGCGGTGAGATCCGCACTTGCCGTCTGGAAGAGCACGCGATCCTCGACCCGCAAACCTCGCGGGGTCTGGGTCACGCCCGCCGGCAGGGTGGCGGCATCCTTCGACGCCGTGACCGGCTTCGCCAGGCGCGCCTCCATGGCGTCCTTCTCGGCCTTCAACGCCGCAATCTGGTCATCTTGTTCCTGGATTTTGCGCCCGCGCTCGTCATAACCCGCGGCAATCTGGTTATAGCGGCCCTTCGAGACGCAACCCACGGTGAAGAGAAGTCCCGCGATCGGAAGCAGGACTCCGAAACGGCTCAATCGCATGGAAGGGGTTACTCCTTTGGGCGAAAGCTTCTGCCTCCGCCAACAGGGGATTCCGGGGAAAGCACCAACCCGCTGGAGGACGCTCCTCCGGCGGTTGACGCTCCCTTCAAAGGAAGGCGCACAATCGCCTTCCCGCACCCTTCCATCAAGTCTCCAAAAGTATAGCACCCAGAAAAAGCCTTGTGAAGAGGGGGCGGGGGCAGGCCAACCTCAACCCCCTATCCCTAGCGTGGGCCGCCAGGTCCGCCGGGCCCCCTGGGCGCCGGGCCGCCCGGACCGGGTCCCCCGGGAGCCGGCCCGCCCGGGCCTCTCGGGCCGGGACCCGGCGTCGGCGGCGGCGTTGTTGCGCCGCCCGCGCCCGTGTCCTGGACGGTGGGTCCGCCAAGGACCGGAATGTATGGGCCGTCCCAGTGCCGCCGCATCAGGTCCGTCTCCTGCAGCGGGCGCTCGTAGGGATACGTGTCCACCGGGAGTTCCGAGGGCCGGAGTTCATACTTGTCGGCGAACTCGAACGTCTTCCAATACTCGCGGAATGCGGCCTGGATCTTCCCCCAGTGCTCCAGCGCGCGCTCCTCGATTTCCTCGGCGCGGCCCGGCTGTTTCTCGAACTCCCCCGTTGCGGGATTCCGGACCTCGAGAAACGAAGTGGGATTTCGGGCATCGAGCATCTGGTCCCAATCCATGGGGTTCAGGACATCCCGCCCGCCCCGCCACACCTTCTCCCGGAGCCAGTTGTGCACGACGGCGACGGGCGCGGTGTAGTCGTTGTCCATCGCGCGACAGACCGCCGTGAAGGCGACATAGCCGGATACGAGCGTCGCGCCGATCAGGACCGTCGTGAACAAGGGGTTGCCCCTGCGCTGCTGCTGGGCGGCGCGGAGCCGGTCCTTCTGCTCGGGCCCGAGCTTGTAGCGGGCGGTCGCGCGCGAGGCGACCGACTGGATCCCGGCCGCGATCCCCCGCCGGCGCCGCTGGACGGGGGCCGTCGCCCCCATCCCGGTCCCGACGGAGCGGTCCTCGAGCTCGGCGACCTCGAGGGGGTCGGTCGCGATCCCGATCTCCTCCTGGGTCTCCTGGAAGACCGTGTCCTCGCGGGTGATCTTCTCCGTGTCGGAGAGGACGTCCCTGACCTCGGCCGTCTCGTCGAGGGAGGCCGCCTCGGTCCTGTCGCTCTCGCCTTCGAGGGCCGTCTCATCGAGGACGAAGTCACCCTCCATGACGGGGGGGATCGCCTGGAACTCCTCCTCGTCCTGGAAGATCACGTCTTCGGTCGCCCCGCTGCCCGCGCCGGGACCGACCGGCGTGAACTCGATCGTCGGAACGTGCGTCGCGGATCCGACGTCGCCAATCTCGCCTCCGCCGTCCGAGGGGATGGAAAGGGCACGGGTCTGGTCGCCCTCGAACCCGAGGAGGTCGTGCTCGGGAAGCGCCTGCTGCAAAGGATCGGGCGGCAGATCGACCCCCGGCTGGACGTCCTTGGTCTTCCGGAACGCAAGAACGTCCTGCTCCCGGAACCGGACGGACTCGCCGTCGCGGAACGCCCGGAGCCGGCCGTCGGAGACGAGCCCCTGAAGCTCCTCGATGTCGAGCTTCAGTTCGCGAAGGGCCTCTTCGAAGGACAGGAACCGTTCGGATCTTTCCGGCACGTCGCTACCTCCCCCCGCCGTTCTTCTGGCGCTGCTCCCAAAGGGCCTTCTCGCGACGGATCTGGTTCGCGATGTCGTCCGGCTTCGGGCCGTCGGTGTTCAAATCCCGAAGTTCCACGTCCCATTCCAGCGTCCGGGCGGCGATGAACTCCAGTTTCTTGGTGGTCGTATGGAACCAATAGACGCACATCCGCCGCTTCCCCGTGTGGGTCAGGTAGAGGACCTGCTCGTCCTTCCGGATGTTCCCGACGACGGCGATGATCTGGTTGCCCCCCCCGATGGCGGGGATGGCCGGCGGCGCAGGCAGTTCCTCCTCCTTCGGGGCGGGCAGGCCCTTCTTCTCGCGGATTTCCCGCAAGAGCCGCTCCCGCTCCTCCTGCTTGATCACCATGTCGCGGATTTCGAAATAGTGCAGGCCCGTGTTGTTGTATTCGTCCACCTGGACGTCGTAGCGGAAGTCCCGGGCCGCGAGCAGCTGCATCTTGGGGGGGTTGACCTGCCCGATGAGCTGGAAGACGAGGATTTTCTGCTTGGCGGCATCGATGTGATAGAGGATCTGCTCCCGCTCGTTCATGTTCGCGATGACCTGGACGATCCCGTCGGCCGAACCGGCCGTCTGCGCCTGAACGACGGGCCTCGTCGCCAGGACCCAGAGGCTGGCCGCGAGGGCCCCGATCAGGAGAATCAGCCCCGCCCGTCGGATTGCGTTCATCGATGGATTCCTGTCTGCCTCCCCAAACCCACGAGAATCCCATTATAGGCCCCTCCGAGCCGCGGGGACAAGGAACGGGAGGCAAGCCCCGCCCCGGGTAGGATGGCGGCCATGGAAACCGACCCGGGTGCGACCGAGGGCCTCCCGGAGGGGCGGGCCGGAGCCGCGGCCCGGCCGTGGCTCGAGGGCGCGATGGCCGCGGGGCTCCTCTCGCTGGCCCTCGTGGTCGTGGGGGCCGACCGGGAGGGCTGGCGGGCAACGGCGTGGGCGGCCCTCTCGGCGTTCGTCTTCCTTCGGGCGGGGCTTCCCTTCTTCGCCGGAATCGTGCGCGGGGGGGATCGCGCCTCCGACGCCCTGGCCGCCCTCGGAGCCGCGGCCGCGTTCGCCCACGGACTCCAGGCGCTGCCCGGGGCGAAGGGAGGCCTGCCGCTCGCCGCTTCCTCGGCGGCCCTCGCCATGCTCTGCCTCGGGCGCTTCCTGGAGGAACGATTCGCTCGGCGGGAGGCCGGGAATCCCGCCGAAGGCGCCGGCCGCATCGCGATCGCGATCGCCGCCGTCGCCGCGGCCGCGGGCGCGCTCGCGGCCTGGACGCTCTGGGGCGGGCACGCGGGATCGGCCGCGGCGAGCGCAATCGCGGCGGGCGTATTGCTCGCAGCCTGCCCCCGCGCCCTCGGGACGCCCGGAAGCCTTCGCCCGCTCCGGACGATCCTCGCCCTGCTCTACCACGCCGCCGCCGTCCCCCTGGCCTGCGCGGGCCTCTGCCCGCCGGCGGGGGCGGCGCTCTTGTCCTCGCTTGCGCGCCTCGCGAGCGCCTCCGCCGATTCCCGTCCGCGCGGATAGACTCCGGCCCCATGCTCGTCCTTGCCCTCGAGACCGGTTCGGCGCAAGGCTCCGTCGCCCTCCTCGAGGACGGGAGAGTCCTTGCGGAGGAGGCGCTCGGGGATCGGCTCGATCAGGAACGAAACCTCGTCCCCGCCCTGGAATCGCTCGTCCGCGACCGGGGCTTCGAGCCCGCCGCCCTCGGGCTCGTCGCCGCGGGGACGGGCCCGGGCTCGTTTACGGGCCTCCGGATAGGGCTCGCCTGCGCGAAGACGCTCGCGCTCGCGCTCGGAAAGGACCTCGTGGGCGTCCCGACGTTCGACGCCCTGCCCGCCAACGTCCCGGCATCCGCCGAGCGCTGCGCCCCCGTCCTCGATGCGAGGCGCGGCCGCGTCTTCGGGGCCTGGTTTTTCCGCGAGGGCGGATCCTGGGTCCGCGAGACGGAGGACCTGTGGCTGGCGCCAGGCGAACTCGCGGACCGGATCCCGAAGGGCGCGCTCGTCTTCGGAAGCGGGGCGGCGGCCTATCCGGACGCGTTCCGATCGGCCGGCCACGCCCTGGGAAATCCCGCCTGGGCCATCGCCCGCGCCTCCGAGATCGGGCGGCTCGGAATCGCCCGGCACGCCGCAGGCATGCGCGCCGACCCCCGGACGCTCGAGCCGGTCTACCTCTGCCGGCTCGCGGTCGAGGAAAAGTTGGCCGGCGGGGCCTAGGCCATCCCGGACACGGACCCCGGCACGGGCTCGGCGGCGGCCGGCGGCGGCGGCGGCTCGGCCTTTTTCTCGCCCACGAAGAGGATCCGGCCGTCCTGGAGGTCCCCCCGGACGAGGTCGAGTCCCTTGAACTGCCCGCGCAGGATCCCCTCGGACAGCGGGTCCTCCACAAGCCGCTCCACGGCCCGCCGCAGCGGACGCGCCCCGAACTCGGGGTTGTAGCCCTCGGTGATGAGATGCTCCCGGGCCGGCTCCGAGAGCGCAAGCGTAAGCCCCCGCTCCCGCAGGCGCTTGCAGACATGCTCCAGTTCCAGATCGACGATCTTCTGCAGATCCTCGCGAACGAGCGAGTGGAACACAATCACGTCGTCGAGGCGGTTGAGGAATTCCGGCCGGAAGACCTTGTCCACCATCCCCATCAGCTGCTTCTTCATCCCGTCGTAGCCCGCGTCGGGGCCCGCGCGCTTGAAGCCGAGGGGGACCTGGTTCTTCATGACCTCCGCGCCGACGTTCGAG
>CAYHQZ010000159.1:0-9637 GCA_964358555.1 uncultured Planctomycetia bacterium | reverse complement strand
GGGCTTGGCCGCCGCCCACGCCGCCCTCGAGAAAAATGCGGCGCACGGCAAGCGGGCCCGGTAAGGGAATCCCGCCCCCCGAACGGAGGATCCGGACCGATGCGCTGCGGGCAATGCGACGGGCGGGGGTTCTTTGAGGGTCCGGAAAACACCCGGATCCGCTGCGAGGAGTGTCGGGGCACCGGCTACGTGGGCGGGCGCGCGCCCGTCCACGCCGTGAAGGGCCCGAAGGCTCCGGAATCCCCCATCGGGCGGTTGAGCCTAAAGCAGTTCCTGGTCTTCCTTCTCGTCCTCTGGATCGCCGCCTACCACCTCGCCGCCGACATCAAGGCGATGTTCAACGGAACGCCGATCTTCCCTTCGCCGCTCCCCTTCTACCTCCTGCTCTGGGTCGGGATCGGGGCGGCCACGAAACTCTTCGCCGTCCACAAGGAGGATCGGATCCGCCGCCAGGGCCTCTTCTTCATCCTTTTCGCCCTCGTCATCAAGTTCGCGGCGCCCCTGTGGCTGGAGCGGCGGGAGGCGGAGATCCTGCGGGGTGTCAACGAGGGCTCCCTGGAGGTCCCGGGCGAGGTCCCGGCGCCCGAAACCTCTCTCCCCCCGACCCCAACGCCGTCGGGTTAGCGCGCGCTCCCTGGAGAGCGTGCCCGAGGGAAGAGAGGAGCGCGAAGAAGGTGTCGGCTAGAACGGAAATATCGTATAATTTGTTTCAAGGAGAACAATCGTGACGAAACGAATCTATACCGTGGGCGAAGTCGCCAAGATCCTCAGCGTCGCCCGGATGACGGTTCATAAGATGATTCGCGAGAAAACCTTGCGGGCCTTTTCGACCCCGGGAGGGCACAAGCGGATTCTGGGGAAGGACGTCCAGGGATTCCTTGAAAAGAGCCGGATGCCGCTG
The DNA here is from genome assembly GCA_964358555.1 of uncultured Planctomycetia bacterium. GTDB lineage: Bacteria > Planctomycetota > CAYHQZ01 > CAYHQZ01 > CAYHQZ01 > CAYHQZ01. The sequence goes on along the minus strand of CAYHQZ010000159.1, from coordinate 8,736 downwards.
CCCGCGTTCCTGGAAGGCGCCCGGCGACACATCCTGATTGCCGGGGACGACGCGGTCGCCCTGCGCCGGATGTCGGAGGCGCTTTCGAGCATCGAGGACGTTGAAATCCGGACCACGAGCCTGGGCATGAAAGCGGGCATCGCTGCCGCGTCCCTGCAGCCGATCCTCATTATCGTGGACATTCCGGACACGGATCGCCTTTCCATGGATTTTGTCCCGGCACTTAGGACGGATCCCAACCTCCAGCAGACCCCGATTCTCGCGGTCCTTCCCGCCGGGACCGCGTCCGGGAAAAACCTCCGGAAATTCGGGGTCCATGGCATCTTCTCGAAGCCCCTGGAGCCGGAGCCGTTCCGGAACGTCGTCCTGCAGATCCTCTCCGGCGCCTGACGACGGGTCAGGGCGGATCGTCGAACCGAATCCGAGAGGCCATCCCCTCCAGGACGCGGCCCTGGAGGCCGGGAATCCTTCCTAAGTCCTCGAGATTCCGGAATCTGCCGAACCGTTTACGGGCCTCGACAATGGCGCGCGCCCTCGTCGGCCCGACGCCCGGAAGGGTTTCGAGGAGGGCGATCGTCGCTTCGTTGATCGGGATGCGGTAGGCGGGGGCGCAGAGCGCGGCGTCGGAGGGGGCCGGGGCCGAACGAAATATCCCCCACAGGAGCAACGCCGCCCCGGCAAGGGCGAGGGAGGCCAATACCGGGATCGGCGCGCTTCGGATTGCGGGCATGCCGGGAATGGTATACATTCGCGGGACCGCCGGCAGGCGGTTTCACGTTTCCCGCGAGTCCATGAACTGTCCACGATGCGCCGCCGCGCTCCCCGAGGGAGCCGCCTTCTGCATGGCCTGCGGCGCGCGCCTGTCCGCATCCCCGGAGCCCCAATCCCCCTCCTCTTCCATCCCGGCATCCCCGGCCCCGGCCGGGCCGCCAGAGTCCGAAAGGGATATCTGGCGGGGGGCGTTCGCGCTCCGGGCGATGGGCCTCCAGGGAGCCGGTCTCGCCGCCCTCCTGATTGTCCTTCTCTACGTCGGGATCTCCGTGCTTCCGAACCCCACATTCCGATGGATCGCGCTCGTCCTCTATCTTGCCCTCCTCTCCACATCCGCCTGCTACTACCTCCGGGAGCGCTTTACCGTTTCCTATCGCCTGACGAGCCAGCGGCTCTTCGTGGATCGCGGCATCCTCCGGCGCCGGACTTCGGAGATCGAACTGTTCCGCGTGGACGACGTCGAGGTCCTGCAAAACCTTGCCCAGAGGCTTCTCGGCGTCGGCAACGTGGTTGTCACCTCCTCGGATCGCAGCGATCGAAACCTCACGATCCGGGGGATCCAGGATCCGTTCCAGGTGAAGGAGATTCTGCGGGAACGCACCCGCGCCCTTCGCCAGCGAGCCTTGTATGTGGATTCGATATGAACACCTTCGAAAGGAGCCATTGATGATCCGTCCGTTGATGATCAGCCTCGCCCTCGGGACCTCCCTTCTGCTTGGCGGATGCTCGTCCACCTCGGAACGAGCCAAGGAGAATTCCCTTAGCCACCTCGTCGGCTGGCTCCAGAACGCGAAGGGCTACCTGAAGCAGACCCCCCCGGACTTCGAGAACGCCTCGAAGCAGGTCGCGAATCTCGTCCAGTCCCTTGACGGGCTCGCCTTCATCTGGGATCGGATGGGAGATATGGAGTTCACAGGCGCCGTCGCCACGGTCGAAGCGAAGGCGAAGGAACTCCAGAGCGCCGTGGATGCCAAGAAGGAGACCGACGCCGCTCCCCTGCTCGACCCGCTCGGGGATTCCATCGACGCGCTGAAGGCGATTGCCCGGAAGGGCGCCGCCCCGAAGCCCGTGGAAGTCCCGAAGGAGGAAGCCCCGAAGGTCGAGCCGCCGAAGGTGGACGCCCCCGCGGTGCCCGAGCCGCCGAAGGTGGACGTTCCCGCGGTGCCCGAGCCGCCGAAGGTGGACGCCCCCGCGGTGCCCGAGCCGCCGAAGGTGGACGCCCCCGAGCTCCCGAAGCCCGAGGACGCCCCAGAGGCCCCGAAGGTCGACTGACCGACCCTGATTCCGTCGCGGCTACATCTCCATCCGGACGAAGCGGCGGATCCCCGCCCACATCGGCACCCACGTCGCGACGACGAAACCTGCCGTCGTGACGAGCAGGGAAGCGGCCAGCCACCCCGGTAGGCGGCCGCCGGTCAGAATCCCGCCCTGTACTTGGTGCCAATGGGAGGGAACGGCGATGGACAGGATCGCGAAGAGAACGAAGAGGAGGGAGATGAGCAGGTTCACGACGCCGCCGAACCCCGAGACGATTCTCGCGGGGTTGTCCTCCCGGAGATTCGGGGCGAAGGCCCCCAGCCCCACGGAGATCCCGGAGAGCCCGAGGGAGACCCCGATCGCCATGTAGAGGTGCAGCCCAATCAGCCCCGCCGGCACCCGCAACATCCCGTCGGACAACAGAATCAAGGGGACCGAGATCGCCAGCGCGCCCACGGCCGAGAAGGCGAATTTCGCCAGGACAATCCGGCGGCGGTGAATGGGCGCAAGCCCCAGGACCCAGAGTCGGTTGCCCTCCAGGGACAAGAGCGGATAGACGAAACGGCTGGTGAACGTGGCCAGCGTGAAGCAGCAGGAGGAGAGGTTCAAAAACGAGAGCAGGTTCTGCCAGTAGGGATTCTCGAGATCGTAGGGGAGACTTCGGAGGCTCCCGAAATAGATCCCGAGGAGGCCGAAGAAGAGCAGGAACTGGACCCACTGGACGGGGTCCCGCAAAAAGCCGCGGATGTCCTTGAGAATCAACGCCCCCTCGATGCTCGGGAACGGGCGCAGGATGAAAGCCGCGATCCGCTCGGGGATTCCCAGCAAGGTCGGAAGCCACTGGCCGCGGATGTCCGAGCGGCCCTGCACGCGGGAGAAGGCGTCCACGAGAACCCGCCGGGCGAGCGAGGCCCCGGCCCACAGGAAAAAGAGGGTCTGGGACATCAGCTCCAGCAGATAGAAGAGGTAGGCCCCCGCATTCACGTCCGCCGCCCGGACCGCCTGGTCGAGCCAGGAGGATGGCCAGACGGGGCTTCGGGCAAATTCGATCCGGACGAAAAACCGCTGGAGCCAGACGTAGTTGGGGATCGCGACGGTCCTCCCCTCGCGGAACACGCGCAGCAATAGCAGCACGATCGCAACGCAGAGGATCCCGGCGAGGACGGCAAGCACCTGCCGGCGGCGGCGGGGAACATAGCGCACGAGCGCAAGGGCCGCGAGCCCCCCGATGGCGGCGGACAGCAGCAGGAACGGCGGCAGCAGGGCTGCGACGAGGGGATAGAAGGCGATCGATCGGCCCGTCGAGACGCCGTACGCGACGAGGAGGGGCGAGCCGAGGAGCGCGAAGGCCCAGGAGGAGAATGCGAGGGCCTCGCCGAGCTTGTAGAGATACAGGGAATCGGATCGGATCGGTTCGGCCAGCAGGAATGCGGTCTCCCGGCTCCGGAACAGGGCGCCGTAGACGAGAATCGCGTTTGAAACCATGAGCATCAGGAACATCACGAGGAAAAACGTTCCGAACAGATAGCCGTGCGTCATGTCCTGGAGATCCGGTTCGGGCAGGTAGTCGGCCAGGAAGTCGAGGCCCCGTTTGAAGAAGAAATAGAGCCCGATCCAGAGGATCGTGGCGGTGCCGCCGAGGATCGCCGTTCGGAACGCGGCGCGGCCCGGCGCCTCCTGCGCGCCCCGCGCAATCTGGCGGAAGCGGAAGGAGAGGAGGAACAGGGCCTGGCGGATCATGCCACCGGTGCCCCCGGAGCGCCGGGCGTTCCGTTCTCCTCGGTGATGCGCAGGAAAGCCGCCTCGAGCGTCGGGGCTTCCCGTGCCTGGAGGAGAATCTCGGCGGGGGTTCCGACGGCGATGAGGCGGCCTAGGTGCATCACGGCGATCCGGTCCGCGACGGCCTCGGCGAGCGCAAGCAGGTGGGTGGATAGCAGCACCGCCGCCCCCTCCCGGGCCCGCGCGCGAAGAACCTCGCGCAGGCGCATCGCGTTGATCGGGTCGAGCCCCACCGTCGGCTCGTCGATCACGATGGCCTGCGGCCCGTGAAGGAGCGAGGCCGTCAGCACCACGCGCTGGCGCATCCCGTGGGAATAGGTTTCGCAGGGGGCGTCGAGGAATCCCGCGAGGTCGAAGGCCTCTACGAGGGAGCGCGCCCGGGCGTCTATCTCCTCCGCCCGGAGGCCATGGAGGCGGCCGACAAACTCGAGGAATTCGCGTCCCGAGAGCTTGTCATAGAGGAAGGGCTGGTCGGGAACGAACCCCAGAAGCCGGCGTGCTTCCACGCCGTCGGCGGACATCGAAACCCCCCCAAGGCGGACCTCGCCGGAGGTGGGCCGCAGGAGCCCCACGATCATTTTCAGCGTCGTGGTCTTGCCCGCCCCGTTCGGCCCGAGAAGGGCCACGATCTCGCCACTCGAGATCCGAAGATCGAGAGATTCGACCGCGGCCTTCATGTCGAATTCCTTCCGAAGGCGCAGGCACTCGATCACGGGGCCTCCTCCCGATCGAAGCGGATCCCGAAGGACCGAATCTCCTGGCGAAGGAGCCTTCCCCCGGAATCGAGCCAGGATACGAGGGGATACGTCCGGCCCCGCTCGTCGCGGAACTGGACCCGGAAGGCCCGGACGGTCCGGCCGCCGAGTTCGATCTCCTCCTCGTTCTGGACCTCCGCGACGAACGAGAAGGGCAGGAGGGTCACGGGGTTGACTCCCTGAAGGGACCAGCGCTTCCCGGGGACGGGACGGGGGTTCTGGCCCAGCGGGTTTAAGAGGCTCGAGAAAAGCATCCCCTGATCGAGCGGAATCTCGACGAACCTCGGCCTCCCGCCGACCGCGATCCGCGCCCGGTCCTCGATCTTGAGGATGTTCCCCTCGGGAACGCCCCGGGCGTCGAGGATGAGCGTTCCGTCGAAATGGAGCTTCAGGTCCAGGCCGGAGAGCCGTCCCTGGGAATCGATCCGGACGATCGATTCGACCCGGATCGGGGCGAGCATCCGGGCGAACTCGAGACGCCCTTCGAACCGCCCGCGGCAAATCATCGCCCCCTCGGCCAGCCGCTCGTACTTCGTCTCTGCGCTCCCGGTCCGCTTCCCGTGGAGATAGACCCCGAGATGGAGATCGGGCGGCAGGGGCGCGTCGCGGAAGACCTCCCGGAAGCCTTCCAGGCTCGCCGGCTTTGTGTAGCCCTCCCGCTGGAGCAGCAGGAACGTCATGACGCCCCAGAACAGGACAATCCCGACGGCGGGAAGACGACGGGCGAATCGCATGACGCGATGGAAGTATAGCCCGCCGGAATTCGTTCCGGTTTCCTTCCGCTACCGGTTCTTGTAGACCGGCAGGTAGCGGTAGTAGACCTCGAGGCAGAGACAGGCCATCGCGGTCGTGTAGACCCGGCCGCCGTCCTTGCCGTAGGTGTCCTTCTCGGGCGGCCAGGAGCCGTGGTTGTCGCCCTGCTCTTTCACCTGGTTGGCCACGAGGGGATCCCGCATGCCGGCGTTCCAGGGGGCGAAGAACTCCTGCCCCATCTGGAACATCGTCATCGTCGCGTAGTAGGTGTAGTAGAGGTTGAAGGAATCGGTGACCTGCGGGCCCTGCTCCTTCAGGAGGTTCGCCCCCGCGATCGAGAACGGGTTGTCGCGGTTGAAGCCTAGGAACTGGCAGGAAAGCATCGTCATCGCCGTGATCGCCATGCCGCCCTTCGAGGGCTTCCCGTTTACGATCTCGTAGGCGACCATCCCCGTGGCGGTCGAGTTCCCCACGTCTCCCGCGGCGCGGAAGTACTTGAGGACGTTGTCGAAAGCGGACTGCGGGACGTTCAGCTCCGCGAGCTTCGCGGACTTGAGCGCCATCACCTGCCAGCAGGAGATGGAAGTGTCGCTCCGGTCCCGGCCCGGCTCTCCCTTGTCCCCGTAGTCCCAACCTCCGCCGGGCTTCTGCTGGCGGATCATGTAGTCCACGGCCCGCTGGGCCATGTCCTTGCGGGCGCTCGTCATCCCGAAGGCCTCGGCCGCGGCGAGCGTGCACATCCCGTGGGCGTAGTTGTTCTTCGAGAAGGAGCCGTCGGCCCCCTGGTGCTGTTGCATCCAGTCGAGGCCTCGCTTGACCTTCTCGGCATACTTGCCTTGCTTGTCCGTGTAGCCGGCGCCGAGGAACGCCAGAAGCGCCAGCCCCGTTACTGCGGAGTCGTGGGAAGGCTGCTTGTCGCCGCCGTACTTCCCGGCGTCCCAGTGGCCGTCTCCTTCCTGATGATCGGCCAGCCACTTGAGGCCCGATTCAACCGAATTCTCCGAGCCCGGGGAGCCGCCCCCGACCGAGACGAGGTTGCGCCGGCCGCCGCCATCGCGCTGCCCGAACTGCCCGCCGCCGCCGCCGCCGACCCCCATCACGTCCTGGATTCCAATGCTGCCGAGGGGAAGGTTCGAGATCGCGTCCTCGTCCCCCTTTGCGGTGTTCTTGTCCATGTTTTCATTGGTTTCCATGTGGTCGGAGATTTCGAAGTCCAGCTTGTCCATGATCTGGACCGGGTTCTCCTTGTTCGGCTCATCGGTCAGGAACTGCTTGGGCGAGGTTTCCTCCGTAGGCGACGGGGCGACCTCCGCCTTGCGGTCCTCGATGTTCGCGAGCATCGCCTCCGGCTGCGGCTTCTGTATCTGCGCAGCCGCAAGCAACGAAAGGAGCAATAGAAGGACCGTGTGGAAACCGGCGGAGATGAGCCAGGACGGAGTGCCGGAGAGGTCCATGGCGCCGGACGCGGATTCCTCCTCCTCCTCTTCCTCCTCGAGGAACTCCTCTTCACCCATGTTTTCCTCGTCGACCTGACCGTAGGGATCATCGCCGGAAGCACGACGACCCGCAGATCCGTCGTTCCCGCGATTTGAGCCTGCCCACATGGGTTTGAACCCTCCTTTATCGCAAGACGTTGCAACGCCTTGCGGGCGTTCCTTGGACACCAATGTACGAATCCATTCGTCCGCCTGTCAAGTACGAACGAAAATGGGTTCAAAATGTTTCATGAAAGATTCGAGCGGACCTGCCACTTTGGCGGTCCACTCGAAGTGCCCATCGCTACCCTGCACGTTACTGATTTTTGCCGTACACCGGAAGGTAACGGGAATAGACCTCGAGGCAAAGACAAGCCATCGCGGTCGTATAGACCCGCCCGCCGTCCTTGCCGTAGGTGTCCCCCTCCGGCGCCCAGGAGCCGTGGTTGTCGGACTTGTCCCGTATCTGGAGGGCGACCAGGGGCGCGCACATCCCCTTGTTCCAGACCGTGAAGTACTCCTTTCCCATCTGGAACATCGCCATCGTGGCGTAGTAGGTGTAGTAGAGATTCATCGAAGCGCCGATCTGGGGGCCATTCTCCTGGAGGATCTTGGCGCCGGCGACGACGAACCGGTTGTCGGGTTTGAAGTCGAGGAAGAGGCAGGACAGCATCGTCATGGCCGTGACCGCGAGGCCGCCGCGGGAGGGCTTCCCGTCGACGATCTCGTAGGCCACGGTCCCGGTCGCGTCCGAATTGGAGACGTCGCCGGCCGCGCGGAAGTAGCCGTTCACCTTGCCGAGGGCGCCGTCCGGAACCGCAAGGCCGCCGATCCGGGCGGATTTCAGCGCCATCACCTGCCAGCAGGTGATCGAGGTGTCGCTGCGATTGCGGCCGGGGTCGCCCTTGTCCCCGTAGTCCCAGCCGCCCAGCGCTTTCTGGCGCTTCACCAGCACATCGATGGCGCGCTGCGCCATTTCCTTGCGCTTGTCCGTCATCCCGTAGGCCTCCGCGACGGCGATGGCGCACATTCCGTGGGCATAGTTGTTGGACGAGAACGAGCCGTCGGAGGCCTGCCGCGAGGCGAGCCAGTCGAGGCCGCGGCGCACGTTGTCGGCGTAGCGGGTCTCCCTGCCCTCGACGAATCCGGCCCCGAGGAATGCCATGAGCGCCAGCCCCGTCACGGCCGCGTCGTGGGAATCCTTCCGCTCGCCGCCGTAGGCGCCGGCGTCCCAGTGGCCGTCCGGCGACTGGTGCTTCGCGAGCCATTCCAGCCCTAAGTCCACGGCGCTCACGCTGGGCTGGGAGCCCCAGATCGTCGCGTGGAGTTTGCGTCCGCCTGGTCCGCGCGGCCCGAACCTGCCCGACGGAGGACCGCCGACGCCGATTGCGTCGGAAGCGCCCACGCTGCCGAGATCGACGATCCCCACGCCCTCGTTTCCGTTGACGGTCTGCGCATCCGACTCGTCCGGGGTCTCCAACACCTTCGCGATCGGATCGAACTCCACGGCCACCGGGATGATGTTGACCTCCGGCGCATCGACGAACACATTCGGAACCTTCGTCGGTTCTTCGATCCCCTTCTCGATCACAACGGGCTCGGGCGGCTTCTCGAGGAGCGCCTGGAACTCCGCCGGAGCGGGGGGCGCGATGGTGGTGGCGGCGATGAGCGAAAGGATGATCAGAAGGAGGGTATGGAATCCCCCCGACATGAGCCACGAAGGGGTTCCGGAGAAATCCGCGCTCCGGGAGGCCCGGCTTTCCGCCGGTTCCTCCGGCGTCTCTCCCGCCGCCCCGGGCTCGCCGTCGAATCCGCCGCCCTGCGCGCCGAGAGAATCATCCGCTTCGCCGTTCCGTCGCCGTTCGTTGGCCCACATGGGTTTTCTCCTTTGCTGCTTTCGCCGCCCGTGAGCCAGTGCTCCAGGTACATGGGAATGCGCCCCTTGT
>CAYHQZ010000158.1:0-9669 GCA_964358555.1 uncultured Planctomycetia bacterium | reverse complement strand
CGCCCGTGAGCGCCGGGGCAATCCCACTGATCGCCCCCGGCCAGTTGCCCGTGCTCGGTTGATCCCCCCCCAACCGACCGGCAGCCCCCCAAGGCGCGGTATGCATCCCCGCCCCCTCTGGCGCCGAACGCCCTCCGGCTCTACCGTAGCGGCGTGCCCTTCACCCTCACGGAGAAAATCCTGGCCCGCGCCTCGGGCCGCGCCTCCGTCTCGCCGGGCGAGAACGTCTGGGTGCGGGCGGACGTTTTGCTCACCCACGACGTCTGCGGCCCGCCCACGTTCGGGATCTTCGAGCGGGAGTTCGGAAAGGACGCCCGCGTCTGGGACCCCGACCGCATTGCCGTCATCCCCGACCACTACGTCTTCACCGAGGACCCGAAGGCCCGCGAGAACATCGAGGTCCTCGCCCGCTTCGCGGCCCGCCAGAAGCTGCCCCACTACTACGCCCCCGGGACGGCGCGCTACCAGGGCGTCTGCCACTGCGTCCTGCCGGCCGAGGGATTCGTCCGCCCGGGCGAGGTCATCTTCGGGACGGACTCCCACACCTGCACGCACGGGGCGTTCGGGGCGTTCGCGACGGGCATCGGCAACACCGAGGCCGCCTTCATCCTCGGCACGGGAAAGCTCTGGCTTCGCGTCCCCGAGACGATGCGCTTTATCTTCCGCGGGCGGATGCCGCCCTACCTCATGGCCAAGGACCTGATCCTGCGGATCCTCGGCGACATCGGGGCGGACGGCGCGAACTACGCCGCCATGGAATTCTCGGGCGAGGCCGTCGAGTCGCTCTCCGTCGACGAGCAGATGACGATCTGCAACATGGCCGTCGAGGCCGGCGCCAAGAACGGGGTCGTCCCCCCGAACCCCGCGACCCTCGAGTACGTCCGCGCCCGGACGAAGAAGCCCTTCGAGCCCCTCTGGCCCGACCCGGGCTCGAAGGCCGCCTCCACGCGCGAATACGACGCCGCCCAGCTCGTCCCGGTCGTCGCGCGGCCCCACTCCCCCGACGCGGTCGTCCCCGCGCGCGATCTCGCCGGGACGGCGATCGACTCCGTCTACATCGGCTCCTGCACCGGCGGCAAGACCGCCGACTTCGAGGCCGCCGCCCGGATCCTGAAGGGCCGGACCGTGAAGGTCCTTACCCTCGCCGTCCCCGCGACGAAGGACGTCGAGGCGGAGATCCGGAAGCCCGCGGCCGGCGGCGGGAAGTCCGTGTTCGAGATTCTCGTGGCCGCCGGCGTCCGCTTCTCCGAGCCCTCCTGCGCCGCCTGCCTCGGCGGCCCGCTCGACACCTTCGGCCGGATCCACGCCCGCGAGCGGCGGGTCGCCACCACGAACCGAAACTTCCCCGGCCGGATGGGATCCAAGCTCGGCGAGATCTACCTCGCAAGCCCCCAGACCGCCGCCGCCTCCGCCGTCACCGGAAAAATCACCGACCCGCGGGACGTGCCGTAGGCCGCCGGGCCGGTTACCCTCTGCGCATGGAGCTGGAGCGAAGCCCGCGTTGGGGGCGGATCGTCTGCCGCATCGAGTGGTGGATGGCGAACGCGGCGCGGGCGGTGGTGGTCGCCCTGCCGGAGCGGCTCTCGCGCTTCGCGGGGCGCGCCCTCGCGGGGGCCTCGCGGCTCGTCATCGGCAAGCGCCGGCGGGTCGCCCGCGAGCAGGCGGAGGCGGCGCTGGGGCCGCAGGGCCGCGCCGTCGCGAGGGCGTGCCTCGGGCAGCTCGGCGAGATGGTCGTTGAAATCTGCCGGATCCCGCGGGACTTCAACGCCTCGAACTGGCGGGCGCGAATCGACATCGAGGGCGAGGAGAACCTGCGCGCGGCCGAGGCGAAAGGCTCGGGCGTCATCGCGATCGGCTCGCACCTCGGCAACTGGATGGTGGGCTGCGCCGCGACGTGCTACCTCGGCCGCAAGGTCACCTGGCTCGTCCGGCCGCTCGAAAACCCGCTCATCCAGAAGAAACTCGTCGAGGTCCTCTCGATCTCGGGCCAGAAGAGCGTCGAGAAATGGGGAGGGCTGCGCGAGTCCGTCGAGGCCCTCCGGCGGAACGAAATCCTCGTCGTCGTGGCCGACCAGGACGCGCGCAAGGAGGGGATTTTCGTGCCGTTCTTCGGACGGCCCGCCTCGACGATCCGGATGCCGGCGATCCTGTCGCGACGCACCGGGGCGCCGCTCATGGTCTTCTCCTGCGTCCGGACGCCCTCTGGCCGCTTCCGGCTGCGGTTCGAGCCCCCCTTCCAGGTCGGCGAGGGCGACGCGGGCGTCGAAGAGGCGACGGCGCGCTTCACCGCCGAGACCGAGAGGACCATCCGGACCGCCCCCGAGCAGTGGCTCTGGATCCACCGCCGCTGGAAGACGAAGCCGCCGCCCGCCCCGGGGACCGCGGTAGGATGACGGCATGACGCTCCCCCGCCGGCCCGCCGCAACGCTCTCCCTGCTCGCGGTCCTCCTCTCCGTCGCCGCCCTCGCCGGCTGCGCCTCCGAACCGACGCTGCGCGACTTCGTCGCGGAAAGCCAGGGCCGCCAGGCCTACGGGATCTATTTCGGCAAGCAGAAGTTCGGCTGGATGATCTTCGATTCGCACCTCGCGACGCGCGACGGCCGCGAGGTCGCCGAGGTCGTCACCGAGGGCCGGATCTCGATGTCCATCTTCGGCAAGACGGTCGAGAGCGACGAGCGACAGGAGATCCGCTACGCCCTGGAAGGCGAGGGACCGGTCATCTACGCCCACGAGCGAAAGACGGAGGACGGCGTCGAGACCGTCCGGACCGCCGTGCCCGAAGGCGTTGGGCTGAAGGTCGAAAGCAAGGTCGGCCGGAGCGCGCCTACGATCCGGACGATCAAGCGCCCGAAGGACAGCCTCGCGGGCTCCCGCGCCATCGACCGCTGGCTCCGATCCGTGCCCCCGAAGGGCGACACGCGCGACGACTGGTCGCTCGATCTCGAATCGGACGACCCCGACAAGAAGGAGACCTTCACCTTCCTCGAGAAGAAGACCGAGCCGTTGAACGGCGTCCCGACGGACGTCTTCCGCGTCCGCGTTCTCACCCAGGGCCTCAAGGGCGAGGCCGACGTGACCTCCGACGGGCGGATCGTCCGCGGGAAGATAGGCCCCCTGGACCTGCGGCCCGAGGAGGAATCGGTCGCCAAGCGCCTGGACGGGGCGGCGGCGGCGGACGTTCTCGCGGAGATCCCCGTGGACGCCGACTTGGGCGCGCCCGGCGACCTCGACGAGCTCGTCCTCGACATCGAGGGCCTGGGAGGACACCTGCTCCCGGCCCCCCAGCGCCAGCGCGCCGAGGTCCGGCCCGGCGGGATCGTCCGCCTCGAGATCCGGCGCGACGGGCGCGCAAACGACGCCGCCCCCCTCTCGAAGGAGGATCGCGAGAAGTTCCTCAAGGCCACCCCGACGATCCAGTCCGACGACGAGGGCGTGCGCGCCCTCGCGGCGCGCGTCGCCGGGCGCGAGAAGGATCCGATCGCGGCCTCCCGGAAGCTGTGCCGCTGGGTCTTTTTGAACCTGAAGAAGCGCTACGGCGCGAACGCCTCCACCGCGTCGCAGGTCCTGGAGCGGCGGGCCGGCGACTGCACGGAGCACGCCCTGCTCTTCACCGCGCTTGCCCGCGCGGCCGGGATCCCGGCCCGCCAGCTCGGCGGCCTGATGTACGCCCGCCAGACGAAGAGCGCGTTTGCCTGGCACGCCTGGGCCGAGATCCACGACGGCCGGCAGTGGGTCTCGGTGGACCCGACCTGGAACCAGGTCTACGTCGACGCGGGCCACCTCCAGATGTCCGACGACGAGGAGGACCTCGCGTGGGCCAACGTCCTCGGAAGCCTCAAGGTCAAGGTCGTCCGCTCCAAGGCGAAGAGCCCCTAGAATCCCCTCCCATGGCCAGCCCCATCCGCTCCCGGGTCTATCTCCTCGGCGACGCCGTCGACACCGACCAGATCATCCCGGCCCGCCGCCTCGTGCTCAACCCCGCCATCGAGGCGGACTACCGCGAGCTCGGTCGCCACGCCCTCGAGGGCCTGCCGGCGGGGCATCCCCCCTTCGTGGAGCCCGGCGCCGAGAAGAGCCGCTACGGGATCATCGTCGCGGGCCGCAACTTCGGGTGCGGCTCATCGCGCGAGCACGCCCCCGTCGCGCTCGCAGCCGCGGGCGTCCGGGCCGTCGTCGCCCGCTCGTTCGCCCGGATCTTCTTTAGAAACTGCGTGAACGGCGGCTACCTCTACCCGCTTGAAATCGCCGACGATCTCGGGGACGCGTTCCCGACGGGCGCCGAGGCCGAGTTGGATCCGTTGGCCTCGACGATCCGGAGCCTCGCGACAAAAACGACCTTCCGCCTGCGGCCCCTCGGGGACGCGCTCGCGATCCTCGAGGCCGGCGGGATTTTCCGGTTCGCCGCCGCGGCGAAGCCCTGACAAAGCCCGCGACACGCCCGCCATGGAAGCGCACGAGCCGCTCTCCGAGGCCGATCGCGCCCGCTACGCGCGCCAGATCGCGCTGCCGGGCTTCGGCGAGGAGGGCCAGCGGCAGCTCCTCCGATCGAGCGCCCTCGTCGTGGGCCTAGGCGGCCTCGGCAGCCCCGCCGCCCTCTACCTCGCGGCCGCCGGCGTGGGCACGATCGGACTGGTCGAGCCCGACACGGTCGAACTCTCGAACCTCCAGCGGCAGATCCTCTACTCGACCGCCGAACAAGGCCGCCCGAAAATCGAGGCCGCCGCCGAGCGCCTGTCCGCCCTGAATCCCGGCGTCCGGATCGCGCGCCACGTCGAGCGGCTCGACGGATCGAACGCCGATCGCCTGATCGAAGCCTACGACGTCGTCGTCGCCTGCCCCGACAACTTCGCGACCCGCCTCGCCGTGAACGACGCCTGCGTGCGCCTTCGAAAGCCCGACGTCTACGGCGCCGTCTTAGGCTTCGAGGGCCAGGCCTCGGTCTTCCCCGCGGGCGGGAAACCCTGCTACCGCTGCCTCGTCCACGCCCCCACGCCCCCGCCCCCGAATCCCCGCACGCCGCCCGCCCCGGCCGCGATCCTCGGCGCCGTCGCCTCCGTGATCGGCGCCATCCAGGCGACGGAGGCCCTGAAAATCCTCCTCGGCCTCGGCGGCACCCTCGCCGGCCGCCTCCTCGCCTACGACGCACGCGCGATGAAGTTCCGGACGCTCACGCTGGCGCCCGACCCGAAATGCCCCGTCTGCGGCGAGGGGTAAGGATCCCTCGGCGCCCCTTCAAGGCCGCGCCGCCGGGACCCCCCGACGCGGGATCCCGGCGGCGGACGCAAGCGCCCGGAGGCTACGGCAGCGTAAACGACGAGGAGGCCTTCGTGTTGTTCGCCTCGTTCGACTCGGGAACGACGCTCCCGCCGTCCGCGATCGCGCCCACCCGCCAGCTTCCGGTCGTGACGGCCGACGGGATGGAGAGCGTCACCGTCGCCGCGTTCGTCTGGCCGTTCGCGAGCGGCACGGACACCGTCCGGCTTCCGAGCGCGATATCGGAGGCCGTGATGACCGAGTCCGCCGAGAGGACGAACTTCACGGTGAACGACCCGGAGGTCGGCAGCGGCCCGTCGTTGCGCACCGTGCTCGAGACGGTGAGCGTCCGGCCCGACTTCGAGACCGAGAGGGCCGAGACGATCAGGTCGGAGCGGACGGATACCCTCGTCACCGAGACCGAGCGGTTGTTCGACTCGTTCGACTCGGATTGCGCGTTCGCCGGGTCGGCGACGCCGATCACGTGGTAGTCGCCGGGCGGGGTCCCCGCCGGCGGCGCGAACTTCGTGGTCGCCCCGTCCGTCGAGCCCACGTTCAAAGCCGACGTCCGCGTCCGGCTCCCCAGCAGGCGGTCGGAAGCGTCCAGGACCGCGTCCGCCGAGAGATAGAACGCGCCCGAGAATCCGCCGGCCGTCGCGGCGGAGCCGAGGTTCTGGAACTTGTTCGCCACCGCGATCTGGCCCGACGAGATCGAGGCCGACAGCGACGCGAACGAGAGGTCCGGCTGCAGCGTGACGACCGCGCCCGCGACGGCCGCGTTGTTCGTCTCGAAGAGCTCGCCCATGACCTTGTTGTCCGGGTCCACGATGGCGCCCACGAAATACGTCCCGGCCGGAAGGGAGGACGGCAGGGTGAACATGGCGGCGCCGGTCAAGGACGCAAGGCCCCCGAGCGCGGGCACCGAGCGGCTCCCGACGCAAACGTCCGAGATCGTGATGTCGGCGTCGGCCGACAGGTAGTACTTCACGCTCGTGGACGAAGCCGAGGCGCCGTAGCTTCGGTTCCGGACCGTGTCGGAAACCGAAAGCGTCCGTCCGGAGAGGCTCGCGGAGAAGCCGTCCAGGACGAGGTCGGGCGCGAGCGTGGAAGCGCTGATCACGATGGGCTTCGGCGCGAAGACCATGTTGTTCGTGTCGCACATCTCCCGGGTCCGGTTGTCCGGATCCACGATGGCCCC
Organism: uncultured Planctomycetia bacterium; assembly: GCA_964358555.1. GTDB lineage: Bacteria > Planctomycetota > CAYHQZ01 > CAYHQZ01 > CAYHQZ01 > CAYHQZ01. The sequence continues at coordinate 3,218 of CAYHQZ010000158.1, read as the reverse complement.
CACCCAGTAGGTGCCGGGGGCGACGCCGACGGCCGGGAACGTCATGACGCCGGCGGAGGTCTCCGGCCGGGGGTCGAAGGGGCCCGCGTAGCCGAAGATGAACCACTTGTCCTGAAGCCCGCCCACGATCGTCCGGCTCCCGAGGACGGCGTCGGCCGTGTCGATGACGGGGTCCTTCGAGAGGTAGTAGCACACCTCGATGTCCTGGTCGCAGGGCACGTTGCCGTCGTTGTCCACCTGGTCCTTCACGTAGATGAATCCCGTCGTGGACGCGGACGCCGTGAAGATCGGCACGCTCAATTCGGGGTCCGGCTGGAGGTTGTTCGAGGCGAAGCCGGTGGTATGGGTGAAATCGACCCCGGTCCGGTTCGCCGCCACGGAAATCGGGTTTTCAAACCCCGAGGGGGCGAAGTAGTTCCAGACGCGGAAGGCGCGCTCCCACTCGGCGGGCTTCGCCGCCGCGAACGTGCGACTCCCCGCCGGGACGTTCACGATCGTGTAGGTCCCGTCGCTGTCCGTGAGGGCCAGGTTGTTGCCGCCGTCCGCCACGCGGACGCCCTGGACGGGCGTGCCGTCCGCGGCCGAGACGACGCGGCCGCTCACGCGGTAGAGATCCGTTGGCGTCGCGGCGTGCCGGACGATGACGGAATCGCTCGCCGTCTTGCCCTTCATGTCGGTCACGACGCAGCGGACCCGGTACTCGCGGGCGATGCCGGCCGGGAAGGCGTGGGAGACGTTCGCTGCGTTCTGCGCGCATACCGAGCCGTCGCCGAAATCCCAGGCGTAGGCCAGCGCGTCGCCGTCCGGATCGCTCGCCGCGGCCGCGAAGGAGACGGCCGCGCCGTCCGCGAACGTCGCCGCGCTGGCGCCCACGACCACCGCCGGCGCGCGATTCCCCGCGAAGTCGCCGACGTTCACCACGACGTCGATGGATTCCGGCGTCGTCCCGCCCTTCCGAATCGGCGTGATGTGGATGGGCGCGGCCGGGGCCGAGCGATCCGTGAAGGTCCGGCCGATGACGAGCGGCGCGTCCTGGCGGGACTTCCGGATGCCGTCCAGGCTCATCGTCGCGTCCTGGGCGGTGTAGGGGCCCATGTCCCGGAGCTCGGCGTCTCTCGCGCCGCCCACCCAGGAGATGCAGACGCCGTTCAAAAGCCACGGATTGGTCCCGCCGTCGGCGTTCGGGCGGAAATCCAGCCAGTAGGTCTCGGCATACGTCCGCTTGATCTGGAGGAGGTGCAGACCCGACGTCACGGCTTCGTCGATCGCCTGGATCCGGTAGGTCCCGCTGGACGGAAGCGAACCGATGTCGCTGCTCGGGACCGCGGCGACCTCCGACTCCGGGATCCACCCCAGCCAGTGGTATTTCGCGAAGCCGCGGACGTCGTCCTCGAGGCCGTCGCCCCGGCCCATAATGTCGAAGAGGACGGCCGGCAGGAACTGGGAGACGCGATAGACGCCGGCCTCGCTCGTCATGTACGCGGGCGTCGCGCCGAGGTTCTGCAGGACCGATATCGCGGTGCTCACGGCGTCGTAGCAGTTGCGGAGGATGATGCCCTTCCTGGCGGGCATGCCGGTGCTCTGCTTCAGGCCGTCCGGACTCTTGTAGGCCACGATTTCCAGATCGTAGTTCGCCGTCGGGAACCCCGCGGCCGCCGCGGCGACGCGCGCGTTCTCCACGAGGTTGCCGATCCCGAAGTTGGGGACCCGCAGGAGCGGCGTCACCGTCGTCGCGACGGAAGTCTGGCCGTACGAGGACTTCCGGACGAAGGCGTCCACCTGATTCATCGCGGCCTGGGCGTCCGCGACGGAAACCGGCTCGCCGGGGTTGTTCGCGAAGTCCACGCGGATGTAGAGCAGCGTCTTTTGGCCCTTCGTCCAACTGTCGGGCCAAATCGCCGCGCGGGCGGTGGAGGGGCCGAGGAGCGTCGCAACGGCAAGCGACAGCCCGAAGAGCACCCGGACGCCGAACCGCCCCGCCGCGAACCCGAACCGCGCCTCGCTCTTCGTCCTCATCGCGCAATCTCCCCTCATGTGGATTTGATTCCGAAAGATCCCGTCCATTCACCCCTTTATGTCCGGCCGCCGGGAGCCGACGTCGGCGAGCGGAACCAGGGCATGACGTCACCGGGCACCGGCCGGACATATTTAGGAGGGAAGGGAAGCACCGTGAAAACCAGAAGCGCCGGCGGACGCGCGTGTTACCGCCGCTATCCATTGTTTCCAAAGGGGATGAGGCTTCCGATTTCGTTCTGGAAACGGATTTTCGGCACTCTCGCCGCCATGGAACCGGAATCCGCTTCCGATTCTCTCGTCCGCGTTTCGTGGACGACGCGACCCGCTTTCGTAGAATGCATGGCGGGAGGCGGGGCGCCGGAATCGCTTGACCGCCAGGAGGGCCGCCGATGACGGATCAGGACATCCTGAACGCCTACTCGGAGAATGCTTCGTCCGAGGCCTTTACGGAAATCGTCCAGCGCTATTCCGGCCCCGTCTATTCGAGCTGCATGCGAATCCTCGGAAACCGGCACGAGGCGGAGGACGCCGCGCAGGAGGTCTTCATCGTCTTCGCGCGGAAGGCCCGCGAGAAGCGAATCGGCGACAGCCTCCCGGGCTGGCTCGTCCGGACGGCGGAATACGTCTCCCGGAACGCCCGGCGCGCCAGGGTCCGGCGAACGATCCACGAGCGCGAAACCGAGCCGCCGGCGCCGGTCCTCCCGGCCGAGCCGGGCGTTGAGGCCGCCGCGTGGGCGGCGATCCGGCCGCACCTCGACGAGGCGCTGGCCGAGCTGCCGGCCGCCCAGCGGGACGCGTTGATCCTTCGCTACCTGCGCGGCCTCGACCGGGCCGCCATCGCGCGGGAAATGGGCTGCGCCGAACGGACCGTGAACACGTGGCTCACGCGCGGCCTCGAGCGGCTCCGAGAGGGCCTCGGGCGACGGGGGATCACGATCGCAGGTGCGCTCCTCGCCGTCCTGCTTTCGACGCGCGCGGCCGACGCCGCCGCCGCGACGCTCGCCGCCGGCGATTCCGCCGCCGTCGCCTCGGGGGCCGCCACCGCCGCCGGGGCGCTCGCGGCCTCCGAATCGCAACCCAATTGATGTTCGGGCCGCAATTCCGTACACTCCATTACTGGTTGACAGCCGCGCCGGAGTGGCGGAATTGGCAGACGCGCTGGACTCAAAATCCAGTGACCGCAAGGTCGTGGAGGTTCAAGT
>CAYHQZ010000157.1:0-9690 GCA_964358555.1 uncultured Planctomycetia bacterium | reverse complement strand
ACACCTGCGGCACCATCCAGACCGGCCGGGAGGAAGCGAACGTCCGCACGGTCTTGCGCGTCCATTCGGCGGCCTGCGACGCCGCCCGCTTGCCGACGGGGTACGGGTCGGTGCCGACGGCGTCGAACGTGTTCACGTAGCCGAGCAGCTCGACGACCTGGTTCATCACGATCCAGGTCGGGTGGCCGGGGTCCTCCTCCCTCGCCCACTTCTGGTGATTCTCCAACTGCTTCAGGAAGGCCTGCGGGATCTCGTCGTTGAGATACCACGCCAGGAGGGCCGGGTGATCGCGGAACCGGCGGAGCGTGGCGCGGAAGACGCGCTCTTCGTCCTCGGGCGTCCGGATGTCCGGCGGCGTGTATTTCATCCCGGCGTAGAGGGTGTGAACGGGGTAGATCACTTTCATGCCGTGCTTCTGCGCCAGGTCCATCTGCTCTAGCGACGGCGGGCCGTAAGGCATGAGGCAGTTGAACGCCGATTCCTCGTAGACCTTCAGATCCTTCTCCTTCTCGTCGAGCGAAGGCCAGTACATGCCCAGCGGGAAGAAGGGCCTGCCGTCCGCCAGGACGCGGCGATGCGCGTCGATCATGACGGCCGGACGGAAGGAGGCGTCCGCGCGGAACAGCGCGTGGTCCTCCGTTGCGATGGGCTTGTCCTGCCCGCGACGGGCGAAACGGACGCGCACCGTGTGCGCGCCGGAGCCGAAATCGGCCACCGGAAGCGAGAGGTCGTAATCGGTTCCGTCGCTCACCGTCGCGGCGGTCCGGGATCCGCCCGGCTTGGAGACGATTTCCGCGGTCAGTTCCAAATCCCTGTTTTCCGCCGGGCGGTCGGCCGGCGGCTGCAGGACGGCGCGGATGCGGACATCCTTCGGCCCGTCGGGCATGAGGATCCCGCGGTAGGGAGGCGAAAGCACGAACGAGCGCAACGGGGGCTCCGCCACGCGGCCGATCTCGACGTCGTCGAACCAGGCCGTGCCGATCATGCCCCGCCGCACGAAGCAACGGAACACGAAGCGTTTAGGGCCTTCGGGGAGGCGGGCGGAAAGGCGTATGCGCGTCCAGTCGCGGGTGCCCTTGACGCATTCGGCCGCATACGCGCCGTCCATCCACTTGCCGTCCCGGTCATACCATTCCAGGCAGAGGGTGGCGCCGGCATCGGCGCCGGTCAGATCCCGGGTCTTGATCCAAGCGCTCATCTCAAATTTCTGCCCGCCCGCGAGCGGCACGTCCTGCGAGAACAGGTCGTAGCGCTGCGGGTCGGAATTTAAGAACTTGAGGCTCGCGGACCCGCCGTGCGAGACGGCGGCGTCGCGCGCGTAGGTGCGTGGATCGCCGCTCCACGAGGCGGCAACCTCGCCGCCGTCGCCGGACCGCTCGAATCCGCCGTTGACGACGAGGTCCCGCTCCGCCGGCGCCGCGGCGGGATCAACCCCCAACGCACCGGCGGGAATCAACCCGCACAGAAGAAACAGGAGAAACAGACGAAATAGGGGACGTACTCTACTTGTCAACTTGTCGTCCCTCACCGCTGGAACGACGGCAGAATCTGGTTCGGGATCGAGAGAGACGAAATAGGGGACGTACTCTACTTGTCAACTTGTCGTCCCTCACCGCTGGAACGACGGCAGAATCTGGTTCGGGATCGAGAGGGCGAGGACGGCGAAGGCGGTGCGGTAGCAGGGGCCGATGTTGCGCTCGCTGTGGCCCTGGGCGTCGGGCCAGGAGCCGTCCTTGTTCTGATGCGTTAGCAGCAGGCGGCTCGAGTGATCGCGCCAGCGCTCCCAGTAGCGGCCCCCCATCTGGAACATCGCCTGGTTGGTGTAGTAGACGCCGAGGTAGAACCAGGCCGATCGCCAGGTGATGGGCTCGCTCGAGAGGGCATCGGCGGTGCGGACGACCTCGGGGGAGTTGCGATGGCCGAGGAGCTGCAGCGACAGCAGCCCCGAGCCCGACGTGCAGTAGGAGCCCTTGCCGGGGCCCCGGTAGCCGAACCCGCCGAAGTTCGCGGAGTGCTGGTGCTTGATGTATTCGGCGGCGCGGTCGACGTTCCGCTGGGGCACGTCCATCCCGCAGCCCTTCGCGACCCAGATCGCCGAGACCATCTCGCCGGTGTGGGACATGTCGCTGTCGCCGGTGTCCGGGGTATAGCGCCAGCCCCCGGCGTCGTTGACGCCCTTGGGGATGTCCTGGGCCGAGAGGATGAGGCGGACGGCCTTGCGGTAGACCTCGTCGAGATCGGCGCGGCTCATCCCGAAGACCTCCCCGAGCATGAGCGTGCAGAAGCCGTGCGTATACATGATCCGCCGGCCCACGGACTGGGGATGGTTCACGAGGCCGTTCGGCGCGGCGAACGAGCGGATGTAGGCGACGGCGCGCTCCAGTTTCTCGCCGTAGGGGCCGCGCCCCGGGACGTGGCCGTTCGCGAGGAACGCCATGATCGCGAGCGACGTCGAGGCCATCCCGTAGCCGGTCTTCGTGGACTCGAGCCTCGCGATCGGCTCCTCTCCGTCCTTGGGCTTCGGCCCCACCAGGGCGCCGTCGTCCCGCTGCTGGGAGGCGAGGAATTCCAGGGCCCGATCGACCGCCCGGCTCGACTCGTCCCCCTCGCGGGCCTTTCGCAGCTCCTCCAGCTCCCGCGCGGATTCCGCGAGCTCGTCGTCGCGCTCGGGCTCCGCGGCGACCGGGGCGGCGGGCGCCGGCGCCTTTCCGGCCGGGGGCGCGGCGGCGGAAACCAGCGAAAGAAATAACAGGGGCATAAGAGTCAACAGGGTCATGGACCTTAGGACTTGGGCTTTCGCCGCATGCGGCGCCGATCCCTGTATTCCTAAAACCGAAGAACAAGGAGGGCGAGGGGCGGGGGCTCGAATCGAAGCGACCTGTCGGAGCACGGTCCAACGCCATGAATTCGTATACCTGCCGTGGACCGCGCGGAGACCGGGAGCGCGAGGCGAGCCCCCGCTCCGAGCCCGTTCCCGGTTCGCACCCCCGACAACAAAGTTCAGGAACATTTCACTTCTTCCCTCCCGCCTTCTCGGAAATCGTCTGGAAGTATTCGCGGATCCGGGACTCGTAGTCGGGCGGGAAGGCGTCGGGGCGGGCCTGCTCCATCTTGGTCTTCAAATGCCCCGGCAGCCGCCCCCACTCGGAAGCCTTCCACTTCACCTCGAGGACCGTCCCGTTCCACTCCCCGCCGGCCGCCAGCGGCACGCCGCCCGCGGGCGCCCCGCCGGGCCCGCCGCCGGTGAAGCCGCCGATCGAGACGCCGGCGGTCGGCACCGTCTGGCCCGCTGCGGACGTCCCGAACGCCGAGCCCGGCAGCGGGATTCCCTTCGCCGCCTCGAAGCCGCCGCCTTGGATGTCGATGGCCCCTCCGGGCGCGACGATCCCCTCGAAGGGCGACTTCACGTTGTCGGGCGCGAATCCCTCGAGGCCCGGCGGCGGGTTGTTGGGATCGATCGCGGAGGCCACGGCGGCGGCGGCCGCCGCCTGCTCGCCGAGGACCTGGGAGGCGTATTTCAGGAGCATCACGGCGTCCGTCTGGGCGTCCTCGGCCGACTTCGGAATCTCGACAATCCCCTCCGCCGCGGCGTCCATCCGCTGAACCGCCCCGCCCAGCGCGGCGGACGCGACCCCGCCGGGCAGCGACGGCGCCCCGGGCAGGCTCTGCTGGCCGCCCTCGGCAAGGCTCGACTTTCCGGTAAGGCCCGGCGATCCCGCCCCGAGGCCCTCGTTCGAAAGATCGGGCGGCTTCGGCGTCGGCGGCGTGAGCGCCGGGATTCCGGGCGAGCCCGCCCCTCCCGTCCCGGGCGCGCCCGTCACGGCCGGAGGCGTCCCGGCACCGGGCGGCGGCACGAACCCAGGCGGCGGAGGCGATCCGGACGACGGCGTAGGCGTCGAGGTGTCGGGTTTCGCGGCGGGAACGGCCGAGTTGGCCGGCGGCGGCGCGTTCGTGCCACCGGGCGCGGTCATCGAGGCCGGCGGCACCGGGGCCTTGGCGACCTCGGAGGCGAGGGCAGCGGCGACTTTCTGGAGCGACACCTGGTCCTTCTGGAGGGCCGCCAGCGCCGCGGCCCGATCGGCGAGGGCCTTTTTCAGCTCCTCCGCGAGCGCCTTCTGATCGGAGGCGAGTTTTTTCGCCTCCGGGGCGGCCCCGGGCGCGGCCTTCGCCGCCTCCCCGAGCGCCGCCTCCGCCGCGCCCTGCTTCGGCAACGCCTCCGCGGGCGTGTCCGATCGGATCGAATCGGCGGCCGCGCGCGCCTGATCGGCCGCCTGGTTGGCAGGGTCGGCCGCCTTTTCGGACGCCGGAGAATCCGCGATGGCCTTCGCGCCCTCCGCTATCTTGTCCTGGCGGGCCGCGAGGGCTTCGAGAGCGGCCTGGATTTCGGCGAGCCTCTTCTTCAGGGCCTCCTGCTGCTCGGCCAGCGCCGCCGCCGCCGCGGCCTCGGCCTTCCGCTTCGCCGCCTCCGCCTCCAGGGCCTTCTTCGCCGCCTCCAGGTCCGCTTTCGTCGGCGTCCCGTCTTTCCGGACGATGGCCACGACGGGGTCCCGCATCCCCTCGAGGATCCTTCGCGCCTCGGCGGCTTTTCGCTCCAGCCTGGAAGCAAGCGTAGAAGCCGCGTCCGCGGCCTCCTGCAGGCCCAACCCGGCCGCACCGAGCGCCTGCGGGCATTCCCGGCTCCCGGCCGCAGCCGCCCGCGCGGCCGCCTCCGAGGCGGGCTTTCCGAGCCGTCCCGCCTCCTCGGCAATCGCGGGCTCCGGCGGGTCGGTCAGCCTCGAAATCGAGCCCCAGTCGCCGGCCGTCCGGGCGGCCGCGTCAGCGAGGGACTTCGCGGCGGGGACGACGGCGCCCCGGTCCGCGACCGACAGCCCCGCGGCGTCCCGGGCGAGAGCGCCCGCGCGGGCCGCGAGGTCCCGCAGCCGCCTGGCGACATCCGCGCCGGCGCGGGCCGCGTGCAGATCGGAGAGGCACGTCCGCCAGCGCGCGAGCGCCCCGCGCGAGGCCGAGACGGGCGCGGCGACGGACCCGATCTGCGCCCCGTCCTTCGAGAGAGCCGCGAGCGCCCGCGCCGGGCCGTCCCTCGCGATCGGGGCGAGGGCCTCGGCGAGCAGCGAAAGATCCCGGGCCCCGTCCGCGTCCCCGGCGGACCGCGCCGTCCCCGCCCCCGCCGCAAGCGCCGCATTCGCGGCAGCGAGGCGCTCCATGGACGCGCGCAGATCCTCGGTCGCGCGGGCGCGGTTCGGGGCCGACGCGGCGGCGGCAAGCGATTCGAGGGCCGCCCCGGAGGCCGCCCGCGCCGCCGCGAACGAGGCGATGGAGGCAAGCGTCGCGACGTCCGTGGCCCCGGCGACGATCCGGATCCGCCGCTCGACAGAGCACGAAAGCCCCGGCCCGCCGAGGGACGCCGGCCTCGCGTCCCGCGCCTCCACGCGCAACACGGCCTCGTCGCCGGACCTCGCCCCAAGGGCGGCAAGGTCGAGCCGGCCCGAGACCTGGATCCGACGGCCGGCCGGCGGCGTCCGCTCAATCGAAACATCGGTCTCCCGGGCGGCGTTCGTCCCGCCGACGATCGAGACCGTCATCCGGACGTCCGCGACCCCGAGATCGTCCTCGATGATCGCCGAGACGGGCAGCGTCGCGGCGGCGGGCAGGACCGCGTCCGCGGAGGGGCTCGCCCAGGCGATCTTCGGCGGCTCGTCGGCGCGGAGGCGGATCCGGTGCGCCGCCGGGTCCTTGTTCGAAAGCCCCGTCACGGACGTCACATGAATTCGGAACGACCCCTCGGTCCGGATCGCGACGGACTTTCCCGCGGGCATCCGGCATCTCCTGCCGTCCACCTCCATCGGGATCCGCTCGCCCCCCGAAATCTCGAGCGTCGCCTCCCGGAGCGATTCGGAAGCGGATGCCTCGATGCCCGCCTCGGAGCCGGCGAGGGCAGCGAGTTCGTCGAGGGCGGGCAAGCTCTCCTCGGAGGCGTTCGCGTAAGCCGGCGGGCGGACGCGCGCCGAGACCGTCACGACCTCGGGGCGCGGCCGGACGCGGACGCGGAAGCGGGCCGTCTCGGCATCGCCGGAGCGGACGAAATAGGTGAAATCGCGCGAGGCCGCGGGAAGGGTCCAGGCGAACGCGCCGAGCCCCGAGCGCTCCATCGCCTCCTTCGAGGCCCCGCGCCCGTCGTCCCGGTAGAGCCACGCCCGGGCGGGGTCGGAACCCGTCGCGCGGACGAGGATCGAGAAAGCGTCCCCGGAGGGCACGACCGCGTCGCCCGGCCGGACCTCGAGGCGCACCCGGCTCGCCCGGGGGAGGTTCGCCCCGGGCCGCAAAAAGCGCGCCGCAAGCAATGCCACGTCGGAAAACGAGAGGCAGGCGATCGCAAGGAAGAGCACCGCGGAGAGCGCAACGACTCCCGCCCGCCGCGCGGGGCCGGCGGCGAGCGAGCGAGCGAAAGGCAGCGATCGCGAAATCGCCGAGGCCTCTTCGACGACCCGGGATACGAACGCCGACGAGAAGGCCGAGCCCTCGGGCAGGCCGACCGCGGAGAGCAGCCGTTCCTCCAGGTTGGGGTTCGCCGCCTCCACCCAGGCGGCCACGGTCGGATCGCCGATCCGGCGACGGACGGGCGAGACGACCCGAAGCCACGCGGCGATTCCCGCCGCGGCGAGCGCGACAGGCAGCAACAGGTTCCGCAGCAGCGGCGGCAGGAAGAAGAACCTATCGAGCGCCATCCCGAGGACCATCGCGACGAAGAAGACAATCAGCGCGACGGAGACGCCCCGGAGGACCGTGAGACGGACCCAGCGCCGACGCAGCAGCGCCAGGCGCTCCCGGATCTCGGCCGGGAGGGCGGCCGCCGGGGATGCGGGCGTTTGCGGGGGCATTTCCGGGCTCGGGGAACCCCAGTGTAGACGCTCGGAAGGCCCATCCTGTTTATTCCTTCTCATTACAATTTCTAAACAGATGCCCCGGAAAGACCTCTTGTTCCGCATGCGAAGGGCCGCGCTTCTTCTCGCGACGGCGGTCCTCGCCCTATCCGCCTGCGGCCGACGGCCCTCCGAGCCCCGGCCGGAACCCGCACCCGCTCCCGTGAACGTCGTCCCGTCGAAGCCGCCGGGCTGGGCCGATCCGCCGTCGGGGCTCGCCGCGACTCCGAAGCCCCCCGAGCCCCCCAAGGCGATTCCGCAGACGCCCGGAACGCCGACGCCGCCGGGCAAGCCCGTCCGCCCGAACATCCTCCTCGTCATCGGCGACGACCACGGCTATCCCTTCTACGGCTTCATGGGCCACAAGGTCGTGAAGACCCCCGTGATGGACAAACTTGTCCGCGAGGGGGCGCTCTTCCCGTTCTGCCACAACTCGTCGCCCGCCTGCATGGCCTCGCTCGAGACGATCCTCGTCGGGCTCTATCCGAAGGACTTCTCCGCCGGAAAGACCCCCACGGACTACACGATGCCCAAGGCCCTCAAGCCCGCCGGCTACGCCACCTACGGAATCGGGAAGTTCTGGTCGGGATTCGGCAAGCGCGGCTTCGACGACTACGTCCAGAAGAGCAACATGCTGATCGCCCGCCGGACGATGGAGCCCATCTTCGACTACATCGACGGCCACCTCGACAAGCCCTTCTTCGCCTGGTACGCCCCGCGCCTGCCGCACGTCCCCCTCAACGCCCCGCAGAAGTACCGGGATCTCTACCCGAACGAGGAGAAGGAGGCCCAGGGCTACTACGCGAACATCTCCTGGTTCGACGAGAAGCTCGGCGAGCTCGTCGCGCACCTCGAGAAGCGCAAGATCCGCGACCGCACCCTCATCCTCTACGTCTCCGACAACGGCTATTTCCTGCCAAAGTCGAAGAGCGTCTTCGGCGAGAACGGCTACCGGACGGTGCTCTTCGCGAACTTCCCCGGCGTGATCCCGCCGGGCCTTCGCTACGAAGACAAGCTGACCCACACGATCGACATCCTGCCGACGTTCCTCGACTACGCGGGGCTGCCCGCCCGGAAGGAACTGGAGGGCCGCAGCCTGCGCCCCCTCCTCGAGGGAAAGAAGGAGACGCCCTGGCGGAAATACCTCTTCGGCCAGGACACCCGCGGCTCGTCCCGCCGCTCGCCCGCCTCGAACCGCTACGCCGTCAACCCGGACCGGATGAAGCTCTACACCGAGCGCAACCAGCTCTTCGACCTGAAATCCGATCCGAACGAGGACAAGAACCTCATCGCGGATCCGAACTACAAGGCGCTCGTGGACGAACTGCGCCGCGCGGTCGAGGGCTGGACGAGGCGGGAGGACGACGGAGCCGCCCCGCCCCCCGAAAACCCCCAGGAGGAGAGCGAGGAGGAGTCCCGCGCCTGGAACGAGCGGCTCCAGCGGCTCGATCTGGAACTCCGGACGCTCCAGGCAAAGGCCCCGGACGAACCGGAGCGCGACCGCATCCAGGCCTACCGCGACATCGCTTACGATACCTGGGGCTGCGCCGTGCGCGACCTCGGGGACATCCGGGAGAGCATCCGCTTAAGCATGGAAGACAACGGATTCGGACTTCACAATCTGCCAAAGCCCTGAAAGGAAAGGCACGAAAATGCCCAACGCCCCCGAGATCGACGCGGCCCAGCGTCTGCGCGCGGCCGTCGAGCGGATGGACAAGGAAATCCGGAAGGTCATCGTCGGCCAGAACGCCGTCGTGGAGGAGGTTCTCCTGTGCCTCTTGTGCAAGGGCCACGCCCTCCTCGTGGGCGTCCCGGGGCTCGCAAAGACCTTGCTCATCCGGACGATCTCGCGGGTGCTCTCGCTCTCCTTCCGCCGGATCCAGTTCACGCCGGACCTCATGCCCTCGGACATCACCGGCACCGAGATCCTCCACGAGGACCCAGGCACCCGCCAGCGCACGTTCAAGTTCCTCAAGGGCCCGGTCTTCGCCCAGATCCTGCTGGCCGACGAGATCAACCGCACGCCCCCGAAGACCCAGGCGGCGCTCCTCGAATGCATGCAGGAGCAGCGCGTCACGGTCGGCGGCACGACGCATTCGCTCGACGAGCCCTTCCTGGTGCTTGCGACCCAAAACCCCATCGAGCAGGAGGGAACCTATCCCTTGCCCGAGGCGCAGTTGGACCGGTTCATGTTCGAAATCAAGGTGGACTATCCCGAGCGGGCAGAGGAACTGGAGATCATGAAGCGCACGACCGCCGCCGAGCCCGAAAGCCCGACTGCGATCCTCGGCGCCCTCGAGATCCTGCAGTTCCAGGAGATCGTCCGGCGGGTGCCCGTGGCCGACCACGTCTTCGACTACGCCCTCGAAATCGTCCGGCGGACGCGCCCCGCCGTCCCCGACACCCCCTCCTTCGTGAAGGACTTCGTCTCCTGGGGGGCGGGCCCGCGCGCCTCGCAGTATCTCATCCTCGGGGCCAAGGCCCGGTCGCTGCTGCGCGGCCGGTTCCACGCCACGACCGAGGACGTGAAGGCCGTGGCGCTCCCCGTCCTGCGCCACCGGATCCTCACGAACTTCAACGCCGACTCCGAAGGCGTCACCTCCGACGACATCGCGACCCGGCTCCTCTCCATGGTCCCGACCCCCGTCGAGGAGGCCGCGGCGAAGGGATAGGGACGGCGAGCTTTTGACTGGGATATAAACCGGGCACGGGCGAGGGGCGGGGGCTCGGCTCTTCCTCCCGGTCTGCGCGAGGGCGACGGCCGGTATAC
>CAYHQZ010000156.1:0-9753 GCA_964358555.1 uncultured Planctomycetia bacterium | reverse complement strand
TCGCCCCCGGCGGCCTGCTGGTCGTCCCAGTCGGAAATCGCCGCGAGCAGACGCTCGTCCGCGTGAAGCGCACCCTCGCCGGCCGCGAAGCCGAAACCCTCGGCCCCTGCACGTTCGTCCCGCTCCTCGGCGAGCACGGCTTCCCCCCCGAGGAGGCATGGGCCTGACGGGGCGGCGCCGCACGGTCTGGAGGGATCGTAGAAACGGAGAGATGGATTTGCGGGGCCTTGCATAATTTGCGCGTTGCTGTCCAATCGGGCCACTCGCCGACCATGAAGAAGCAGGAAACCCGCCGCGTCCCGCGCTACGCCTTTCCGCGCACATCCGGCCTCGTCAAGCGCGAGCCCTCCTGGGCGCTCCGCTTCTTCGTCCGGCAGCGCAGCACGCCTGTGAACGTCCTGGACGTGAGCCCCTACGGCGCGCAGATCCTCAGCCCGACGCCAATCGAGGCGAACCAGGAGGTCGAGATGACGATGCACATCCCGATGCTCAAGGAGCCCGTCCCGGTCAAGGGCGTCGTGCGCTACGTCAGCCGGATCGACGTCGCCGGACAGAAGCCCCGCTGGAACGCGGGCCTCAAGTTCTTCGAATACGGCGCCAACGGAAAGGAGCGGCTGAAGAAGCTCTGCGAATCCGAGGTCGCCTGGATGTACGAGAAGAAACGAACCACGGTTACGGCGTAAGCGGTTATTTGCCGCCGCACGCCCGCGCGACCGCCGAGCGGTAGGCCGCCTGCAGGGCGCGCGTCGCGGGCCCGGGACGGCCGGCGCCCACCCGGCGGGCGCCGACGCGGACGAGCGGCACGATCTCGGCGACGGAGTTCGTGAGGAATGCCTCCGAGGCCCGGAAGAGGTCCTCGCGACGGATTCGCGCCCGCTCGACACGAAGGCCGAGGCGGCGAGCGAGCGAACGCACGAGCGCGGCCGTAACGCCCGGCAGCAGGCCCAGGGCGGGATCGGGCTCGAGCAGCGCCTTCGCGCCCCCGCGGCCGCGCCCCGCGAGGAAGAGGTTCGTCCGGCTGCCCTCGAGCAAAAATCCCTCGGGCGAAAGAAGAAGCCCCTCGAACGCGCCCGCGCGCCTCGCCTCCCGCCACGCGATCCGCGACGAAAGATAGTTCAGGCTCTTGACCCGCCACAGGTCCCAGGCGGGCCGCCGGACCGACGAGAGGATCGCGCGGACGCCGTCGGCGCATTCCCGCGCGAACGGATCCTTCGAATCGTAGGGCTCGAGGACCGCGAAGGTCCGCGCCGGGCCCTCCTCGCCCGAGCCCGCCGTCACGGTGAACCGCACCCGCGCGGAGGGGGCGCCGTTCTTCCGGCCGAGCGCCTCCACGAACCTGCGGAATTCGCGCGCGCCGAACGGCAGCCGGATCCCGAGCGTTTTCGCCCCGCGCGAGAGCCTCGCGAAGTGCGCCTCGGCCTCAAAGGCGCGCCCCCCGTAGAGCCGTAGCGTCTCGAAGAGCCCCTCCCCGTAGTTGAGCCCCCGATCGTCGAGCGGCACCCCAGCGAGGCTTGCGGGCAGGAAGCGGCCGTCCAGGAGCCGCACGGCCGTGCGCGCGCTCAAATCTCCTCCCTCGCCTTCCGCGGCCGCTTCCCCCGCTCGCGCAGCACCCCCGTCAGGCCCTCGCGCACGTAGGCGTTCTGCCAGTGATCGCACGGCACGCAGTTCTCCTGCGGGTGCATCGGAATCCCGCCCGCGTGCATTTGCCGGATCTCCTCATAGGCCCGCCCGTTCCAGGCCTCGGCCATCGTGGAGGCCCGGACGTTCGCGAGCGAACGCTTCCGTTCCCAGTCGTAGCAGCACAGATGCACCTCGCCGTTCCAGCAGACAACCATGTCCGTCATCGGCTTCTGGCAGGGCAGGCGCACCCCGGGCGGAAAAAGGCGCTGCCCCGGGGCGAGCATCCCGTAGCGGCCCTCGAAGGAGTGCTCGGGATAGATCCGGACGCGGTCGACACGGCCCTCCCAGAAGCGAACGAACGCGGGAATCCCCGGCCGGGTCCACTCGGTGTCGACCGCCGAGACCTGGACGACGGGCTTTGAAAGCCCCCGCTCGGAGCGCAATCGAAGGAATCCCTCGACGTTCGCCAGCGTCTGCGAGAGAGAGCCCCCGACGCGGGCGAGCGCATAGGCCGCCGGGTCCGCGGTGTCGAGGCTGAACGACAGGAATTCAATCCCGATGTCGAGCAGCCGCGCGGCGCTCGATTCGTCCAGGCGCGAGCCGTTTGTCGCCATCTGGATCTCGGGAACGCCCCGCGCCTTCGCGTAGGCAAGCAGTTCGAGCCAGTCCGGGTGGATCGTGGGCTCGCCCCGGAAGAAAGGCACGAGGGTCTTCGCGCCGCGCGCAACGAATTCGTCCACGAGCCGCCGCCAGAGCGTCGCGTCCATGAGGCCGTCCTCGCCCTTCGCAAAGTGCCGCGGGCACATGGGACAGCGGAAATTGCAGACGCTCGAAATCTCCAGCGTCACGCGCTCGGGGAAGAAGGGGTTGGGGCGAGAGAGGTGGCGCTCGTAGCGCCGGACCAGGGCGCGAGCGCGCGGCGGCAGCGAGTCCGGCGGGACGGGGAGGTTCACGCCGCCTTCCTCCGGAACCGCGCGGACAGCGCGAGAACGATCAGCACCAGGAGGGAGAACCCCGCAACCCGGACGCCGAGCCGGTACGACCTCGGACGGTAGACGAATTCGACCGCGCTCGAGCCTTTCGGGACCCGAACGGCGCGGAAGACGTGGAAGGCGGGCAGGATCTTGGCCGGAGAATTGTTCACCGAGGCCTCCCAGCCGGAATCGAACGCGTCGAGCAGGACGAGCCAGCCCTCCGCCGTCGCGTCCACGACCCCCACGCGGACGCGCTCGGGGGCGTCCTCGAGGATCCGGACGTCCGCGCGGGCGGACGGATCGCTCTTAAAGCCTTCGACGGCCCCCTCCACGAGGACCTCCCGCCCCGGCACGACCGCCCCCGACTCGACGAGCGCGAAGGCCGTCTCGCCGTCGTCCTTCGGGACCGGCATCGCCGCGCCCGTGAAATGGGCCCGCGGGAGCGCCCCGTCGAAGCGGTAGATCCGCGTGCCCTTCCCGTCGAGAGCGAGCGAAAAGCCCGGGGGCGGCTCCTCGCGCGCTCTGACCTCGAAGCGAAATCCCTCGCCGCCCTCGACGAACTGCGGGGGCCGTTCGCCCATCAGGATCCACTTGGCCCCGAGGAGCGGCAGCAGCCGCGAAGAGAGGACGACCTTGCGCGGGCTGCGCTCCATGAGGTTCCGGGCTCGGCCCCCCTCCATCGCCTTGAAGAGCCGGCCGAGCCGCCGGCTGCAATACCCCTTCCCGCGGACGTCCGCGACGCCGAACGGCATCAGGCTGTTCGGCGGGAAGTGATCCCCCTTGGCGCTGCTCGCGCCCGGCGGGGCGATCCCGAGGACGCGGCCCTCCTTCGCGCGGGCCTGGAGAAAATCCGACTGGGCCGTCCGCGGATAGAGGCGATCGGAATCCGTGAACGGGTTGTAGCGGGTCCCGAAGAAGACGAGTTCGCTCGCGTGGAGGGCAACGAGCAATCCCAACGGCCAGGCACCCTGGCGTTTCTCCAGGGCGAGGACCGCGGCCAGCATCCCCGTGACGAGGAACAAAAGCGACGGCGCGATCCCGGGCGCCAGCCCCACGGCCCGAAACTGCGTCGCAAGGCTCGCGAGATACTGGACGAACGGGGGGTGCCGGTCCAGGATCTCCTGGCGCAGTTCCTTCGTCGCCTCCGTCGCCTCCGACATCTGCCCGACCACCCGGAACGCCGCCGTCTCGAGGCAGATCCAGACGATGAAGAGGACGGCGAGCGAGGCGAGGATCCCGCGACGCAACTCCTGCGAGCCGTTCCGAAGCGCGTCGAACCCGAACCCCGCGCAGACGGCCGCGGCAAACGCCCAGAAGATCAAGGATCGCAGCAGGTCCACGTTCCCGGCCGCGGGCAGGACCGCGTAGACCGCGGACCGGACGTCCCCGGACCCCATCAGGAGGAGGAACGAGAGCCCCAGCCCCGCGAGCGCGGCGACGACGCGCGGGGCGGGATGCCGCGTTTTCACGATCCCGATGAACGCGAGCGCCAGACCCAACGCCCCGGCGTAGCCCTGCCCCATGCCCACAAACGAACGGCTGGACTCGACCGGGCCCGCGCCGGCGAGAAGAAACGAGGCGAACCCGTCCTTTTGCGCGGGATTCCCGAGAAACTCGGGCAGCGCCAGCGTCGGAAGGGCCGCCAGGTGGAGGAAATTCCGGTCGGCATACTGGGCGAGGCCCTCCCGAACGGAGCCCGATATCGACTCGAGCAGCGCCAGCAGGTGCGGGGCCGCGAGGAGGCATCCAAGGGCGACGGCCCCCGGGATGGCGGAGAGCCCCGCGAACGAAGGCCTCGGCGGGAAGGCGTAGCGTAGGGCCGACGCCCCCAGAATCCACCCGATCGTCATCGCAAAACTCTGGGCGTCCGCCGACAAGCCCTGGATCCCGATGAGCGCGCCGGCGGCCGCCAGCCTCCCGGGGCCGGGCGAATCCAGGAGCCGCAGGACCGCGTCGAGGATCCAGGGCAAAAGGAAGAAGGAATCCACGGCGTTGCGAAGTTCCGCGTGCGTCGTGAACCGGTTGTTCAGCGCGAACGCGACCGAAGCGACCGCCGCGGCGGCAGGCGAGAGCCCCAGGCGGCGCAGCAGGACCGCCATCCCGAATCCTGCGAGAATCCATTTCAGGTAGAGCGCGAGGCCGTAGGCCGCCGGAAAGGGCATGACGAAGACGAGGGCGTTGAAGGGATCGAACGGATTCGAGATCGCGTCGCCGATCTGTGTCGAGCCGCACAGGACGAGCGGGTTCCACAGCGGGATGCGCCCCTCCTTCAGCGCCTCCGCCGCGAGGCGCTTGTTCGGGTACTGCCAGAGGATCGGATCGTCGAGCTCGGGATTGGGGTTCTTCGCCTCCATGGTTTCCCGCCACGGGGCGAACCGCTCGATCAGCCACTCCCCGTTCACGGGGACGCGGCCCCGGAACACGAACGGCCCCATCGCCGCGGTGACAGCAACGAGGCAGAGCGCGAACGCGGGCAGCCGCGCGCGAAGTTCCGGAGACAGTCGCACGCCGGGATATTAGCGCCCTTCCGCGCGGTCCGACCGGGAAAGGCTCACGGCCCATTCGGGGGCTTGGCCGCTCCCGGGGCGGCGGGCGGAGGCGGCTGCGCGGGCGCGGCGCCCGCACGGAGAATCTGGAGATCGACCCAGCCCTCGCGGGCCGGGGGCTCGCCCTTCCGGACGGCGTTCAGCGAATACGCCTCCTTTCCGAGGGAGAAGTCCAGGCTGTCCCCGATCCGGAGGATCCCCTGCACGATCACGCGGTCGTTCGCGCTCGTGATGGACACGCCGATCAGGCCGTCCGAAATCGCCTCGAGGGCCACCCGGAGATAGCCGCGGGAGCCCGGCACGGCCGCGGAGGTCCCCTGGGGAACGCCAAACACCTTCCCCGCGGCGGCAAGATCCAGCGAAGCCGGAATCGCGAACAGCCAGACGCTCTCGGCCCCCGGTTTCGCCGGGGCGACCCCGTGGAGGATCTCGAATTCCCCCTCCTTCTCCCAGAGCGCCTGGAATTCCTTCGTCGCGTCCAGCCGGAGAGCGGCGCTCCCGGTCATGGGCGCAGGCTCCGCCGAGAAGATGAAGTCCCGGCCGCGGAACCGGGCGAGGGCCTCGTAATGCCCCGACCCGCCTTCCGTCCGCACGAGAATCGCGCGAACATCCGCGGGATTGCACCAGGTCCCGGCCCCCGCCGGCTCGAACTCCCCGCCCTCCGCGTCCGAGGCCTTCTGGACGAACACCTCCGCGACGTCCGGCACGTCGGCCGCCCCCTTCCCGAACGGGATCGGCTCGCTTTCGCCGACCCGGTCGTCCTCCATCTCGACGAAGACCCGGAGGCGGCCCGCCGGCCCGAAGATGGTCGGCAGGTCCGGATCGGCCAGGTTGAAGCAAAACTCCCGCTCGCCCGTCCGCGCAAGCCCGAACTTCGCCCCGGCCTCGCGGCGCTTGGCGACCCACACATCCCGAGACGTGCCGCCATCGACGAGCACCCGAATCATGGCGTCCGGGCCGGCCGGCATCGGAAGCGAAATCTCCGGCGGAACGTTCTCGAGCCGGACGACGACCGCCGGGGGGGCGCCCGAGACGCACCCCAAAATCCCGAACACCGCCGCCGCCGACAGCGCCGCGCGCACCATGCCGCCCCCTTTCCCTTGGGTTTCCGAAGCCCGATTCTACGCAGGATCGCGGGAATTGGGCGTTGCGACGTCGCGCCCTCTCGTCCATCCTGCCACGAAAGGAGCCCCGATGCCCGACGAGGAAGTCCGCTACCAGATGCTTAGGCCCGCCCAGGCCGTCCTGCGCCGCAAGGCCTGCCCCGTCGCCTACGTCCCGCTCGGGAACCTCGAGTGGCACGGCCCCCACAACCCGCTCGGGGCCGACACGCTGCAGGCCGAGGGCCTCGCGATCCTGTGCGCGCGGAAGGGCGGCGGCCTCGCCTTCCCGCCGCTCTACTACGGCGAGAACCGCCTCCAGTGCCTCGTCGAGTCCACCGCCGACGACCGCGCCGACATCGCCCTCGAGATGGCCTTGCCGCCGGAAAACTTCGCACCCGAGGCGTTCCCGTTCAGCGAGACCGAACAGACGCTGCACTACCAGCGCCTCCTGCTGCACATCCTCGCCGAGGTCGAGACGCTCGGCTTCGAGGTCGCCGTCTTCGTCGCCGGGCACGGCCCGCTCGTGGACCACGCCCGCGCGGCCTGTCTTCTTTCGAACCAGCGCAGCCGCAGCCGCCGGCGCGGCCTGCTCGCCTGGGCCTTCCTCGATTCCCGGATCGCGCAGGACAAGTACCGCGGCCTCGGCGATCACGGCGCGGGCTGGGAGACGTCGCACCTTCTCTGGCTGCACCCAGAGACGGTCGATCTCTCAACGCTGCCCCCGAAGGGCGGCAAGATCGTCCACGTCGTAGGCCGGATGCCCCCCCAGGACGCCACCGCCGCCTTTGGCCGCGAGACCTTCGAGCACGTTTCCGACATCGTCGTGAAGGAGGTCCGCCACCGCCTCGAGCACAAGAACGCCTACCTCGCCCACGGCCAGGGCCTCGTCGAGCGAAGGTGGGAGGAGGACGGCGGGAAGGCGCGCTAGTCCCCCATCGCCTCGATGAACGCCCGGGCCTTGTCGAGGGTTTCCTGGTATTCGGCCTCGGGGTCCGAGTCGGCGACGATCCCGCCGCCGGCGGAGTAGAAGGCGCGGCCGCGCGCCCAGAGCGCGGTGCGGATCGCAACGGAGAGGTCCGCGTCGCCGCAAAACGAGAAGGCCCCGATCGCGCCGGTGTAGACGCTGCGCCGGACGGGCTCGAGTTCCTCGATGATCTCCATCGCCCGGATCTTCGGCGCGCCGGTGACGGACCCGCCGGGGAACGTCGCGCGGAGCAGGTCCGCGAGCGAAGCATCGGGCCGCAGCCTTCCCTCGACGATCGCGGCGCGATGAAAGACGGTCGGGTGCGTTTCCAGCACGCCCTCGGTCCGGACCTTCACGCTTCCGTAGCGGCAGACGCGGCCCAAGTCGTTTCGCTCCAGGTCCACGATCATCCGCAGCTCCGCGCGGTCCTTGGGGCTGGCCTCGAGCCTTCGCGCGAGCGCCCGATCGGCGGCGGGCGCCGCCCCGCGCGGCCGGGTGCCCTTGATGGGCCGCGTCTCGACGAAATCGAATCGGACGCGGAGGAACGATTCCGGGGAAATCGACAGGACGGCGCCGTCTTGCGTCCGCAGGTACGCCCCGAAGGGGGCCGGCGAGAAGGAGCGGAGCCTCGACCAGTGCCGCCTCGGATCCCCCGGGGCGTCGGCTTCGAAACGGTGGGCGAAGTTCACCTGGAAGACGTCGCCGGCCGCGATGTAGTCCCGGATCCGGCGCACGGCGCGCAGATATTCCGCGCGCGGGATCGAGGCGCGCGCGCGGCCCGGCGCCGGCTCGCCGCCGGGCGCCTCCCCCCGCTCGATCGAACGGACGAGCGCCGCAAGCCTGCGACGCGCATCCGGCCGGGCGGGCGCGCCCTCGAGGAAGAACCCGCGCCAGCGGGATGCGCGAACGTCCCAGGCGAGGCCGTGATCGAAGAAGGCGAGCCACAGGTCCGGAAACGGCAGGTCGCGCCGGGCGATCCGGGGAATCCGCTCCGTCACTCGCCCGAGATCGTAGGACAAGAATCCCGCCGCCGAGCCCGAGAGAACGCCCGCGCCCTCCGCCCGATCCGGCCGGCAGCGCGACAGCACCCTCTCGAGCGCAAGGAACGGATCGCCCGAAAACGCCCGCGCCGGCCTCCCCGCCCGCTCGACCCGCACGCGCCGGCCCCGCGCGGAAAGGACGAGGAAGGGATCGGCGGCGAGGAGCCCCCATTCGTTCAGCGGATGCCCCGACAGCCCCGAGTCGAGCAGGACGAGCCCCGGCCGATCCGCCGCCCGAAGCACCGCCTCCGCGGGGGGGGGAAGCCCCCGGACATCTTCACAATGGGCGATGATCATGTCGAGGCCGATCCGCGCTGCGGGTCTAAAGTCTAAAGTCTAAAGTCCATCCCCCCGCAGGAACTCCCCTCGAAGCGTTCCGTTTCGTCGACCTTAGACCTTAGACCTTAAACGCCCCCTTCCGTGCCGACCTCGCCCTCGGGTGCGCCTTCTCGTAGGCCTCCTGGAGGCGCCGCGCGGTGACGTGGGTGTAGATCTGCGTCGTCGTGACGCTGGAATGCCCGAGGAGCTCCTGCACCGCCCGCAGGTCCGCGCCGTGGTCCAGCATGTGCGTCGCAAACGAGTGGCGCAGCGCGTGCGGGGAGACGTTGCGAAGCCCCGCCTGCGAAAGCCTCGCGAGCAGCAGCCGGCGGACGGAGCGGTCCGTCAGCGGCCCGCCGAACTTGTTCCGAAACAGCCGCGTCTCGCCGGACGGCGGCTTCGTCCACCAGGGCGGGAGGGCCGCGTAGGCGCGGATCGCCTCGATCGCCGGCCGCCCGAGAGGCAGCAGGCGCTCCTTGCCGCCCTTGCCGAGGACCCGCACCAGCGCCTGCGCGAAGTCGACGTCCTCGCGCTTGAGCGAGGCGAGTTCCGACACCCGCAGCCCGCCGGAATAGAGCAGTTCGAGAATCGCCTTGTCGCGCGCAACGGCCCAGCCCGCCTCCTTCGTCCAGTCCTGCGCCCCGCCGCCAAGGAGCGTCCCCACCTCCGGCTCGCTTAAAAACTCGGGCAGCGTCCGCCCGACGCGAGGCCCCCGGAACGAGGCGACCGGATTGGTCTCGCAGAGCTCGCGACGCTGCAACACCCGGTAGAACTGCCGCAGCGCCGACAGGATTTGCGAGATCGAGGCCGGCAACAGCCCCTTCTCCTTGAGGCCCGCCACGTAGGCGCGAACGGCCAGCCGCGACGCCGACCCGGGGTCCTCCCCCCGCGATGCGAGGAAGGCGAGGTAGTCCGAGAGGTCCCGCGCGTAGGCGCGCCGCGTGTTGGCGGACACCGCACGCTCGTTCTCGAGCCAATCCAGGAATGCCCGCCTGGCCGTTTCGGCGCTCGTCGCCATCGCCCCGACTCTACCTTCCGAGACGTGCTTCCGGCTAGAATTCAACGCGAAACATGACGCGCGCATTTGTCGTCCCGACTCTGTCGCTGCTTTTCTTCGCGTTCGCCGGCGCCGCACCGGAGGCGAAGAAGAAGGAGGCCCCGAAGCCCGCCCGCGCGGAAGCGGCGAAA
>CAYHQZ010000155.1:3420-9873 GCA_964358555.1 uncultured Planctomycetia bacterium | reverse complement strand
GCACTCATATTTCTCTTCAGCCCGAGGGCCGACAGGTCGCCACGATCCGAGCCCACACCCTTCGCCCTTTTTGTTCTTCGTTTCCAGGAATACGAAAGTCGGCGCCGCAGGCGGGGCGGGACGGATTGTGCTCCTACTTCTTCCCCTCCGTCGCGGCGGCGTTTTCGGCGATGATTTCCTCGAGGACCTTGAGGGCCTCGTCCTTCTTGTCGGCGTCCTTCAGGGCGTCCTTGATCGCGAAGAGGATGACGTTGCGGGCGCCCTGGTCCTTCACGGTCTTGAGATAGCCGCGCAGGATCCCCGCCTGCTTCGCCTTGTCGCCGCCCACCAGCTCCTCGACGCTGAAGGCCGCCGCGACGATGGCGCGGTCGGAGGTCTTCACATGCTCGTGCCAGTTCTTCTGGAACGAGACCATCTTCTCGACGATGTCGAGGAACTTCACCATCTGCTCCATCTCGCCCAGCCCCTCGCCGCCGGCCGGGCCGCCGCCTGCCGCCCCGCCAACCACGACGCCGCCCGCGAGAAGGACCGCGACCAGGCCGACCGCCGCCAGGAACGAACGCTTCATCGAACGACTCCTTTCATCCCCCTTGCGGGGAAACGGATTGCCTTGCCGGAAACGTCCCGGCGCTCACCAGCCACGGGCCTTCGCCTCCGCCTTCAGGACCTTGAACGCCTCCTTGTCCTTGCCCGGATTTCCGAACGTCCGCAGGCCCATCGTCCGCAGGTATTCCCGGAACGCCTTGTCGCCGAGTCCGTAATACTTCGCGTAGGCATCGACCGTCGATGGCGAGAGGTCCATGAGCCACAGGAACGAGACGTAGCGGACTTGGGACGCGTGCGCGTCCCAGGCCCGGAAGACCTGCCGCACGAATTCCGCCTGTTTCGCCTCCGAGCCCTTGAGAACCGGGCTCGTAGGAAAGCCCGCCTCCGTAAAGAAGACGGGCCGCCCCGGATACAGCGCGCAGATCCGATCGAAATCGCCCCGGACCACGGACGGGTCCTTCGCGATGAGCCCCTCGCCCAGCGGGTAGTAGGTGACGAGAATCATGTCGCTTCCGGCGTTGAGCGCCTTCAGTCGCTCCTTCGAGACGCCCGTGAGGCCGTCGAACCCCCCGATGACGCCCACCTCGAGGCCCGGCCGCTTCGCCTTCAGATGCGCCCGCGCGGCCTTGAAGAAGGCCCCGTAGCGCCGCCAGGCGTCGTCCTTCTCGCCCAGATACCCGTCCACCTCGTTGCCCACGGCGACGGACATGACGTCCACGTCCGGAATCCGCGAGAGCGCCCAGTCGAGGAATTTCCGGAACCGATCGATCAGGACCGGATCGTCGAAGGCCCGCTCGGCCAGATCCGCGGGGACTTCCTTTCGGTTCGTGTTGACGGGATCGAACGTGAGGTGGACCTTCGTCTTCGCCGGGGGATACAGGCGGTTCGCCTTGTCCAGGGCCGTCGCGTCGAATTTTCCGGGCGCGGTCTCCGTCTCGCGCCAGTTCAGCGGGAGGTTGATCGCCTGCAATCCCGCCGTCCGGGCGACGGCGAGGTTCGTCTCGAAGGGGCAGCCCGTGTCCTCGTTGACCGCGATTCCCAGGACGCGCTCGCCCTTGGGAACGGCGGCCGGCGGGGAGGCGGGCTTTCCCTTCGGAACCGCCGGCGGTGGGACGGGTTTCAATTTCGGGGCGGCCCCCGTCGCGAGGACGGCGCAACAGGCCGCGGCGACGGCCAGGAACGCCCGCCCCCGCCGGCTCACGCACCCCTCCCCTTGAGGGCCCGGGCGTCGAAGCCGCGGACCCGATCGAAGGCCCGCCCGAGGCCGGAGCCCATGGAGGTAACCGTGGGAAGATCGAGGGCTCGCCGGCCGACCCGCACGAACGACGGGCGAGGGATCCGGCCGAAGGCCCGGGCAATCGAAGAGACGGGAGGGGCGGGGCGCGCGACGATCGCGGACGCCGCCGGCCGGGGCGAAGGATTCCGGCCAGGCTCCGGTTTCGGCATGAGGACGACGAGCAGGATCGCCGCCGCGGCCGCCGCGAGCGCGGCCCAGCGCAACGCGTGCCGCCGCGACAGCATCGGCGACACCGCGAGCCGGCGGCGCACGTCGGCGACGAGATCGCCCGGGTAGCGCTCGCGCTCGAGCGCCGCTGCCTCCTCCTCGAGCATCTGCGCCAGCGAGTCCTTCGGTTCGTCCATGGATTCCCTCCCCGTCAGGAAGTGAATGGCGAGCCGCCCCCCGGCGGTTCACCCAGGATCCGCCGGAGGTTCTCCATCGCCTTGAACAGGTTCGATTTCACGGTCCCCTCGGGGACGCCCAGGGCGCCTGCCGCCTCCTCCGTGGAAAGCCCCCGGAAATACCGCAGCGCCACCACCTCCCGCTGGCGGTCCGGCAATCGCGCGACCGCCTCGAGGACCCCCATCCGCTCGGCCGCCCCGATCCCCTCGGGCGCCGCCGTCTCGGGCGCGTCCTCCCCCTCCGAAACCTCCCGGCCCGCCCGCCGCCTAAACTCGCGCGCCACGTTGAGCGCGATCCCGTAGAGCCAGGTCGAGAAGGCGGCCGCCGGCTTCCAGGCGGGCAGCGCCTTGAAGGCCCGAAGGAAGACCTCCTGCGCGAGGTCTTTTGCCTCCTCCCGCCGGCCGAGCAGGACGATTCCCATCCGGTAAACCCGATCCCCGAACATTCGCGCAAGATCGTCGAAGGCGGAGGCGTCCCCCGCCAATGCCCGCTCGGCAAGCCAGCGCCCCGGATCCGGCGCAGGCGTGCTCACGGCTTCTGCACCGACGCCGCGGCCGGCTTCGGGCGGGGCTCGTAGTCCGGCCCGATCCCGGCGATCCCGTCGAACCGGGCAGGGCCCGCGGCGGCGTCCGGATGCTCGCAGGCCGACAAGGTTGGCGACTCGATCGCCACCCGCGCCAAGACGATCCCGGCCTGGCCGGGGACGCTGCCCGCGTTCCATAGGCAGAAGAACGGCGCATCCAGGGGCTCGGGGTCCTCGAACGCAAGATCCGCCCCGGCCTTCTCGCCCGCCCAGCCCTTCCGATCGATCCGGAACCGAAGCCGCCCGCCCTCGCGCTCGATCCGGATCCGGTACCACCCCTGGTGCATCTCGAATCCCCGCTGGATCCGCGCCTGCCGCGCCTCGGACTCCGCGACGACCTTGCCCTTGCGCAGGATCGCGGTGCGGCGGTTCTTGAATCCTCCGAACACGAACGAATACCCGGACGCCGGGTCGGCGGGATCGGCGCAGAGGCTCGCGTCGAGGTCCCGCGCGGTCTCGTAGGAAAAGAGGTTGCGGAAGGGCGGCGCCACGAAGGCCTCCACGGCGCACGCGCGGGGATCGAGCCTGCGCTTCAGCCACAGCGCCGCGAACGGCCGCTCCCGCGACTCGATCTCCCCTCGCAAGAACGACCATCGCTTGTCGCAGGCCCACCGCGCCTGCGTCTCCCAGGCGCCGGCGCCGACCCGCCAGTCGACGGGGGCCTCGTCGAACGTCCACTCCCGGCGGGTCCAGCCCTTCCTCGGCTCGGCCGGGTGCGCCTCGTCCGACCAGAATTTCATCATCCGATCCTTCCGGATCCCGCCGGGCAGTGGCTTCGGCGCCTCCCGCGACGCCGCGCGCGCATCCGCGGGATTGGCCTCCCCCCCGACGCGAAGATCGTCGAAGGCGGCCGACGGCGGGTCCTTCCCCGACGCCTTCGTCCGGGCGAAGAGCGCGATCCCGCCCTCGACGAGCGTTTCGTCGGTGGCCGAGAGCATCGGGGAGCCGTCCGCGAAGAACTCGGCCCGCCCGTCCGTAAGCCTTCCCTCAATCCGATACCAGGTCCCGGGCACGTAGCCGCCGGGGGCGGCGGCGAGGACCGTCTCTTCGCGGCCGCGCAGCCGGACGATCTCGCGCCGGCCGGGATCGTCCTCCACGCGGGCGGTCCATCGGAACAGAAGCCCACGCAGCGACTCCCCCTCCCCGCTGCAACCGACGGCGAGTCCCACCGCGCCGCCCGCCGTCCCCCGCGCGGACACCCCCGCGCGATAGCGATCCCACGTCCGGGCACCCACCCGCGCCAGCGCGGGCGTGCCCTGTCCCTCGAACCAGAACGCGTTCGCGCCGCGCTCCGCATCACGCGCGGCCCGGACGTCCCAGGTCCCCGAAAGCCCGCGCCACGACCCGCCCGCCCCGGGCCCGCGGGCGAAATCGTCGGCGAAGGCGAGCCGCCGCTCCGCCGGATCCGTCCGGACGGGCCCGAGCGTGATCCCCCCGCGCCGCGAAAGCGAAAGCGTGGCGTCCGCGTCCGTCCCGAGCCGGACCGTCCCCTTGAGCCGGCCGTCGAGGAGAATCGCAACCTCGGCGCCGCGCCGCTTCAGCAGGATCTCGCGCTCGCCCGGGGCGGCGGCTTCCAGGGCACGGGCAATGGCAGCACCCCCCTTGCCGATCCGGATCCGGCCCGGCGCCCATTCCGCGAGCCGACGATTCGCCTCCCCCGGCCGCGCCTCCTCGAGCCGCACTTCCGCGCGCGCGTCACCGTCCCAGGCGAACGCAAGCCTCACGTCCCCGAACGAAGGCGTCGGAAGCGCCGATCGGATCTCGGGCGGGCGCGACGCCAGGCGAGAGGCCAGGACCCCGGCCGAGACCGCGATCCCGGCAAGGATCGCGGCGTTCACACCCCAGCGGATTCGCATGCGCTCGGCCCGGCGGGCCGTCCCCCTATTGTGCCGCCGGAACCGCCTTCGCGTTCTCCTCCACGATCGCCCGGACCTCCTCGAGGGCCTCGGCGTGCTTGCCCGATTCCTTCAGGGCGTCCTTGATCGCAAACCGGATCACGTTGCGGGCGCCAAGGGGTTTCACCTCCTTGAGCAATCCCCGCAGGATCTCCGCCTGCCGCCCCTTGTCCCCGTCCGTCAGATCGCCGACGGCCGAGGCCGCGAACACGATCGCACGTTCCGGGTCGGAAACCGCCTTGTGCCAGGAGGCCTGGAACGCGGTCATCCGCTCCATGAGCCCGATCATCCTCGTCATCTCGCCGGCCATCCCCTCGTCCTCGGGCGGCATAGGTTCCCCGCCGGCCGCCGCGACCAGCCCCGACCCGAGGCCAATGGCAAGGATCGAAAACGCGACCGCCGCCGCCCGGCGCCGCAAGCGCCCCCGCACCGGCGCGCGCCCCAACTCCCCCGCCCCCGCCGCCCGCCACGACCAGGCCGGCGCCCGCTCCGGACCGTTCCTCGTTTCCATCTCGTCTTGCTCCTTTCCGCGGCCTTCCGGCCGCCACAACCGTTCATGCGCGCCGGCGCCCATCCGGTTCACCCGGCCGGCAAAATCTCGGTAGGGGCGACCCCCCGTGGTCGCCCTGCAACGAGGGGCAGGCACGGGGGCCTGACCCTACGTGTTGCACAATCCGCCTTCTTGTTGGGCGGGCGTCGCTGCCGCTAGGCTCTTGGCCGAATCCCCATGCCCGACCGCGTCCGCATCCGGCTCGAGCCGCTCGGCGAGACGATCGAGTGCGAGCGCGGGGCGGCGCTCGAGGACATCCTTTTCGAGCGGGGGCTCGAATTCCCGTGCGGCGGGCTCGGGCGCTGCCGGGGCTGCCGCATCCGGGTCCTCGAGGGGAATCTTTTGCCCTCCCCGGACGATCGCGCGATCCTCTCGGCCCGCGAGATCGCCGCCGGCTTCCGGCTCGCCTGCCGGGCGCGCGCGGATGGCGACCTCGTCCTCGACGTAGGCGAGTGGGAGGCCGCCATCCTCTCGGACGACGAAGCATTCTCGTTCGAGCCCTTCAGCGGCCTCGGCGCCGCCGTGGACCTCGGCACGACGACGATCGTCGCGCAGCTGCTCGATCTTTCGAACGGCCGGGTCCTGGGCGTGCGGACCGCGCTGAACCCCCAGGCCCGCCACGGCGCCGACGTCATGAGCCGGATCCAGTTCGCGCTCGCTCGCGACGGCCGCACGGCCCTCGAAAACCTCGTCCGCCGCGACATCGGCTCGATGATCGAGTCGCTTCTCGCCGGGGCCGCCGTCCCCGGGACGCCCCTGCACCGGATCGCGATCGTCGGCAATTCCGCGATGCGCCACTTCTTCTGCGGGATCGACCCCTCGGCGCTTTCGCGCGCCCCCTTCGAGCCCGCAAGCCCGGGCCCCGACCGCTTCCTTCCCGCCGACCTCGCCTGGGATCTTCCTCCCCGCTGCGAAATCCACTTCCTCCCCGACCTCGGGGGATTCGTCGGCAGCGACGTCCTCGCCGGGATCTTCGCGACGCGCCTGCACGAATCCGCCGCCCCCGCGGCGCTCGCCGACCTCGGGACGAACGGCGAGGTCGTCATCGGCGACCGGACCGGCCTTCTCTGCGCCTCCGCCGCCGCCGGCCCCGCCTTCGAGGGCGCGCGCATCCGCCACGGCATGCGCGCCGCGTCCGGCGCCATCGAGTCTGTGCATATTGAGGACGGCCGCCTCGTGGTCGGCACGATCAACGACG
>CAYHQZ010000155.1:0-3410 GCA_964358555.1 uncultured Planctomycetia bacterium | reverse complement strand
GCCGGCCCCGCCTTCGAGGGCGCCCGGATCTCGATGGGAATGCGCGCGGCCACCGGTGCCATCCATCGGATCGCCGTCACCGCGGGCCGGATCGAATCGGACGTCCTGGGCGGCGGGCCGCCCCGCGGAATCTGCGGCAGCGGCCTGGTGGACGCCGCGGCGGCAGGCCTCGATCTCGGGATCCTCCGGCCGGACGGCCGCTTCGCCGACAGCCGAACCGCCTGGACCGTCGTTCCACCCGTCGAAATCACCCAGCTCGACGTCCGGGAACTTCAGCTCGCCAAGGGCGCCATCGCCGCGGGTCTCCGGATCCTCCTGGATCGCCGCGGCTGGACGCCTTCGACCCTGGCGCGCGTGCACCTGGCGGGAGCCTTCGGCAACGCCGTCTCCCCCGCGAGCGCCGTCCGGATCGGCCTCCTCCCATGCGACGAGCAACGCATCCGTCCGGCCGGCAACGCCGCCCTCCGCGGCGCGAAAATGGCCCTCTTCCGCCCCGACCTCCTCGCCGACGGCTTCAGGACCCTGCGCAAGATCGTCCGCCACGTCGCCCTCGCAGACGACCCGTCCTTCCTGGACGCCTTCGCGGAGTCGATGCGCTTCCCGGGCTAGAGTTGCCAATCCGCGGGAGACGAGCGCCGAATCCGGTCCTACGGAACCGCGGGGGGCTCTACGGGAGCGGGCGCGGGGACCGGGGCGGGAGCCTCGGCAGGCGCCTTGCAGGGACAGTTCGTGCCGCACTTGCAGCCCGCCTTGCACATCTCGCACGCCACGCCCTTGGCGCAGGCGCAACCCTTCGCGCAGGACATCGGGCAGGACTTGCCCGTCACGCACCCGGCAAGAATCAGCCCCAGCCCCAACGCCGCCGAAATCGCAAAGATTCGAATCGCTCGCATGGCTTCCCTTTGTAGAGCCGTCGCCCCGCCAGAAACCGCGGCAGGAAAAGCCATTGTATCCTCGACTTTAGACTTTGGACTTTAGACTTCGGACCCTGCCCCCCCCTTTCCCCTCCCATGCCCCTCTCCCGTTTCTCCGAGTATCTGGAAGCGGTGAAGTTCCAGCACACGCTCTTCGCGCTGCCGTTCGCGCTGGCGGCGATGTTCGCGGCGAGCGGGGGCAGGCCCGGCTGGAGGCTTGCGGGGCTGGTGATGCTCGCGATGGTGGCGGCGCGAACGTGCGCGATGGCCTGGAACCGCGTCGCGGACGCGGGCCTCGACGCAAGGAATCCCCGAACGAGCGGCCGGGCGGTGCCGGCGGGCAGGATCCGGAAGGCCTCGATGGCGATCCTCGCGATCGGCGCGGCCGCGGTCTTCGTCGGGGCCTGCGCGTGGCTGAACGCTCTCGCGCTGGCGCTCTCTCCCGTCGCGCTGGTCCTCCTCCTCGGCTATTCCTACACGAAGCGGTTCACGGTCTTTTCCCACTTCTTCCTGGGGATGGCGCTTGCCTGCGCCCCCGTCGGCGCCTGGGTCGCCGCGCGCGCGGAAATCGGCGGGCCGGCCCTCGCCCTCGCCGGCTTCGTGACGCTGTGGACCGCCGGCTTCGACGTCCTCTACGCCTGCCAGGACGTGGACTTCGATCGCGCGGAGAACCTCCGCTCCATCCCCGCCGCGATCGGCATCCCGGGGGCCCTGATCGTCTCGGCCCTCTGCCACCTCTCCGCCGTCGGCTTCCTGCCCCTCTTCATCCGCGCCGCGAACTTAGGAACGCTCTCCTGGATCGCCGCCGCCGCCGTCACCGCGCTCCTCGCGCTCGAGCACGCCCTCGTCCGGCCGGGGAACCTGAAGCGCCTCGAAACCGCGTTTTTCCAGGTGAACGGCGCGGCCAGCGTCGCCTTCGGAATCCTCGCGTGCGCCGACGCGTGGAAGGCGGCTTGACGTAGGACTCGCCGAACTTTTATTTACATCCGACTTCTCGATTGCTGCATGGCGGCGCCGGCCCCTGCATTCCTAGCACGAAGAACAAGAAGGGCGAGGGGCGGGAACTCGTATCGAAGCGACCTGTCGGAGCGCGGTCCAACGCCATGAATTCGTCTACCTGCCGTGGACCGCGGTGAGACCGGGAGCGCGAGACGAGTTCCCGCCCCTCGCCCGCGCCCGGTTGATACCCCTGACGCAAAAGTTCGGGACTTAAGACTTAGGACTTTGGACTTAGGACATAGGACATAGGACTTTACTCTGGTAGCGGAGGAAATCGTTTTGCGCCACGCGGCCGGCTTCGGCTTGCTGTTCTTGATCGCCGCGGCGCCGGGCGGCGGGCCCGGTCCCGGTCCCGCGCCGGGCCCCATCGTCGTGGGCGAGGCGAGCACCGGGCCTGCGGCCCTGCGCGCGCCTGGGGCGTCCATCCCGGGGGACGCGCGGCTCGAGGAGAAGATCCGCGAGGGATCTCGCCTGGCGAAGGCGGGACGGCACGCGGATGCGCTCGCGCGCTTCCAGGAGGTTCTCGCCGCCCTCGAGGGCACCCCGAATCCCGTCTTCTTCCCCGAGTCCCCCGGCCGCGGCCTCGAGGCCGCGAGCGCAAGTCTCGCGCGGATCGCGACGCTGCCGAAAGAGTTCGCCGCGCGCCACGCCTCGCGCGACGAGCCCCGCGCGCGCTCGCTGGCAGGCCCGCGAGCGCAGGACGCCAACGACGACGCCCTCGCACGCGCCGCCCTTGCCTTCCCGCTCTCGCCTTCCGGAAGGATCGCCGCGCGCGTCCTCGGGGATCGCGCCATCGAGCGCGGGGACGCGGCCGAAGCGGCCTGGCGGCTTTCCGCCGCCCTCGACCGCTCGAACGCGGACGCGGACATCGCGTTCCGCCTGCGGGCCTCCGAAATCCTCTCCGGGCTTTCCTTCTCGGGCCCCGACCCGGATCCGAAAACCCCCGTCGTGTTCCTCGGGGAATTGAGCCTCCCGGGCCGGGCTCTCGCGAGGCTGCCGCTGCCGTCGAAGGCCTCGGAGCCCTTCGAGCCCGGCGCGCGGCGGTTCGGGACGATGCTCCCGACGCCGGCGATCCCGCCGTCCTTCCGGGAGCGCTACGAGTCACGGGGCCTGCCGAAGCCTCTGCCCTTCTTCCCGGTGCTCGCGGCCTCGAGGCTGTGGGTCCAGACGGCCGGCGCGCTCTACGCGATCGAGCCCGCCACCGGCCGGATCTCCTGGCGGCAGCCCGACGAGCCCAAAGCCGACCCCTGGCGCGCCCTCCGGGGAGCGGACCTGCGGCCGGCCGCCGAGGGCGCGCGGGTCGCGGCGGTCCCCGACCAGGACCTCTGGGTCTTCGACGCCCACACCGGGCGGGTCGTACTGCGCGCCCGGGACGTGAAACCCGCGCGCGAACTGCGCGAGGACGCGAGCGCGATCTCTTCGCCGCTCCTTGCGGACGGCCGGATCTACGTGGGCCGCGCGCGGCCGCGCGGGGACGCCGAGCACGTCCTCGCCTGC
>CAYHQZ010000154.1:0-9930 GCA_964358555.1 uncultured Planctomycetia bacterium | reverse complement strand
CCGTCTTCGGCGGCTGCGTCGGCTGCGGGGAGCCGACGGCCGTCGGGGCGGGCGTCGGATTCGTCTTCTCGGGCGTCTTCGGCTTCTTGGGCTTCTTCTTCTTCTTGTCGCCCGGCTTCGAGGCCGCGTTCGGGTCCTGCTTCATCCCCTCATAGAACTTCGAGAAGTCCTGCGGGGGCGACGTCGTGGACCGGGGCGGAGGCGGCTTCGGGGATTCGGGCGGCTCGGGTTCTTCGTCGGGCGGCGGCTCCTCGGACGGCGGCATGACGGCGATGGCGCGGCGCTTCGGCTCCCCTCCCTCCGGGATCGTTCCTTCGGGCGGCTCGGGGAGATCCACCGAAGGCGGCGGCGGCGGGGCCGTCGGCGGCGTGGAGCCCGGCTTGGGCGAAGGCGTCGCCGGCGTTTCCGAGGCCCTCTGAATGGCGGAGCGGACGTCTTTCGCGATGTCCGCGAGCAGGCGATCCGATCCGGGAACGTCGGAAAAGAGCGCGGAGAGCAGCCGCGCGGCCTCGAGAACGGGGTCGGCCGCCTCGGGGGATTTCTTCAGCGCGTCCTCCCAGGCGGTCCGCTCGTCCGCGGAAACCCGGCCGAGGACCGCGGATCGGACGCGGCCGAGGAGCGACTTCGCCTTGTCCGCCGGCAGCCCCTTCGCCGAGAGCGCCTTCAGCTCCGACTGCAGCGCCTCCTTCTCGGCGGCGGGATCCATCGGCGCGTCGGCCGCAAACGCAAAAGCCCCCGCCAGCGCAATCCCGGCAAAGGCGAGACGCATCATCGGGTTCAAGAGCCTCCTTCCGTCCAATTATACATGCCGGCCTACGCGGGCGTTTCCCCCGCGCCCTCACGGCGGTTCCGAGAGAAGAGGTGCAGGGCGTAGAGGAAGCCCGCCGCGAGCGTGTACATCGCCGAAAATTCGGTCGCCGCGTGCTCCCAACCGCTTGAGAGGAACGGGAACCAGAACTTGTTTTCGATCCCCTGGGGCGTCAGCGAATACGCGTGGATGAGACCGACGGCGGAGAGGACCGCGGCGGCCAGGCACCACCCGGCGGCCGCCTTGAATCTCCGCTCGACGGCGAAGACGAGCATCGCCGACCACAGCATCGAGGTCAGGATGAAGCCCTGCGAAAGCGCGATGCAGCCCTGCAGGGCGAGACCGTTGGCGGCGAGCGGCGAAATCGCCTCGACCATGGTCTTCCCGCCGGCGAGCAGGCAGGGCTTGATGATCATGTCGAGCGCCCAGGCGGCGAGCGCGGGGATGAGGCCTAGGGCCACCGCGAGGGCGTGGGCCTTCGGGACCTCCTGGAAGGCCTGCGCCGTGATGATGATCCCGATCCAGACGAGGATCCCGATGACGGCCTCCTGCGGGACGACCTTCAGGATGAGGCTGACGCCCCCGAAGAGGCCGATGGCCGCGATGACGAGGCCGTTCAGGGTCGAATAGCCGGCCCGGGCGCCCATCGCCTTCCAGCCGGGATGCCCGATGTAGATCGTCGTGGGAAAGGGGCTTCCGAACAGGCCCGCCGCGAGGCTGCCGAGGCCGTTGACCAGAAGCGAGGAGCGCGTCTCGAAGCGGTCCCCCGCGGCCTCGGCGCTTTCGAGGTTCTGGATGGAGCCGATGACGTTGAACAGCCCCATCGGCAGGATCACCGCGAAGAAGCGCCAGCCGCCCTCGGAAAAAGCGAGCGCGAAGACGTCCGTCGGGTGCGGGACCGGAGGATGGAACGTAAAGTCGGCGGGACTTAAGTCCGGCTTGAACAGCGGGATCCCGGCCGCCTTGAGCCCCCAGGCAAGCGCCGTCCCGAGGCCCACCGCGACGAGGCCGCCGGGCAGGCCGAAGATGGACTTCGTGCGAGACGCGTAGGCCACGAGGATCACGATCGTCGGCAAGAGCGCGATGGCGGGATTCGCGAAAATCTGGAAGACGAACGGCATCGCGATGAGCGTGATCGCGATCCCGGCGAGGGCGGACAAGAGCGCCGCGCGCGGGGTGTGCCGCCGCAGCCAGTCGCCGACGAAGGCGCCGGCGATCTCCATGACGGCGCTCCCGAGGCATGCGAAGAGCCCCGCCTGCCAGGCGAGCCGCCAGTCCTTCGTCGCCGCGTAGACCGGGCCCATCACGAAGAAGATGTAGGCGAAGAGGCTGGGCGTGTTGATCCCGTAGGGAAGCGCGGTGACATCGTCGCGCCCGGTCGCGCGCATGAGCCGGCGCGCCTGCCAGGCGTAGAAGGCGTTCCCGAGGAGGATCGACAGCGCCGCGCCGGGCAGGATGGTGGCCGCGACGAATCCCGCCGGGATCCCGCAGACGTTCGTGCAGAAGACCTGCACCAGGATCAGCTGCAGGAGGTTGTCGATGAAGAGGCCGAAGAACCCGTCCACGTCGCCGCGAACGAACCAGCGGGGTCGCATGACGGCCGCGATGGTAGCGCCCGAAGGCGCGTCCTCCCAGGCTGTCGGAGCGTCATGGCGGCGCGGATACTTGTATTCCTGGATTCGAAGAATAAGAAGGGCGAGGGGCTGGGGCTCGGATCGTGGCGACCTGTCGGAGCACGGTCCAACGCCATGGAGTCGTCTACCGGCCGTGGACCGTGCGGAGACCGGGAGCAAGAGCCGAGCCCCCGCCACGCGCCCGTGCCCGGTTTACACCCCCGACGAACAAGCCCGATTCATTCCGTTAACCGCACGCGGCGGTCCGCCATCCTCCC
This sequence comes from uncultured Planctomycetia bacterium, assembly GCA_964358555.1. Taxonomy (GTDB): domain Bacteria; phylum Planctomycetota; class CAYHQZ01; order CAYHQZ01; family CAYHQZ01; genus CAYHQZ01. The sequence continues at coordinate 7,231 of CAYHQZ010000154.1, read as the reverse complement.
CAGGGGCCTACGAGATCAGCCCATCACCCGCCGGACCTCTTCCGGCGTCGTGACGCCTTCCGCGACGAGCCGGCGGGCGGCATCGGCGAGGGGGAGCATTCCGCGGCGGACGGCGAGGGCCTCGATCTCCGTGCGCCCGGATCCGCGGCCGCAGGCGTCGCGCAGCCAGTCGCCGGCCTCTAAAAGCTCCGCGACGACGCGCCGGCCGGCGTAGCCCGTCTGGCGGCACGCCGCGCATCCGCCCGCGCAGGCCGAGCATCGCGAGCGCAAAAGCCGCTGGGCGAGAACGGCGGAGAGCGACGAGAACAGGACGTGCGACTCGACGCCCATCTCGAGAAGCCTGGAAACGACCCCGGCCGCGGTGCCCGCGTGGACGGTGCTGATGACGAGATGCCCCGTGAGGCCCGCCTCCATCGCCACCTGGGCGGTCTCGCGGTCGCGGATCTCGCCGACCATGATCACCTGCGGGTCATGACGCAGGATCGAACGCAGCGCCGTCCCGAACGAAAGCCCGGACAGGGGATTCACCTGCGTCTGCGTCACTCCGGGCAGCGCCCGCTCGACCGGATCCTCGATCGTCACGACGTGGCGCAGCGTGCCTTCGGGCCCGCCGAGGATCTCGCCGAGCAGCGCGTAAATCGTCGTGGTCTTGCCGCTGCCGCTGGGGCCCGTGAGCAGGGTCGCCCCCTCGGGCCGGGACACGAGGACGCGCAGACGGTCCCGAATCGCGTCCGAGAAGCCCAGGCCCTCGAGCCCGGGGGCGTCCGTCCCGACCTGGAAGAACCGCAGGACCGCCTTCTCGCCGTGGATCGTCGGCAGGATCGATATCCGCACGTCCGCCCGTCCCCCCGCCTCGGACGCGGGAATGGCGCCGTCCTGCGGGATGTCGCGCCGGTAGGTCGGCAGGCCCGCGAGGACCTTCAGCCGTCCGACGAACCGCTCCGCGAAAACCCCCTCGATCCGCGCGACGGGCGCGAGCACCCCGTCGATCCGGTAGAGCGCGTCGAGGCCGCCGGGCCCCGGGTTTAAGTGCACGTCGCTCGTCCCGGCAGCAGCGGCGTCCTCGAGCAGGACCCGGGCGGCCGCGCCCACGGGGGCCTCCGCCTCGGGGCGCGAAAGCGCCGCACGGAGACGATCGCCAAGGGAGGGGTCCATGGTTCGCGGCCAGGGAGAGGATAACGCTTCCGCCGGGCGCGGCCTCAACCGGAGATCCGCTCGATGAGCCGGATGTAGGGAAGGGCCATCGAGACGTAGGCCGCGCCAAGCGCGATCCCGACGGCGAGGATCGCGGCGGGCGCAAACGCGATCCGGACGGAATCCGCCGCCGCGAGGGCAGCCTCGTCGAGGAACGCCGCGCTCTCGTCGAGGGCCTCGGAGAGCCGCCCCTGCCGTTCGGCGATCGCAAGCCTCGCCGCCGTCCGCGCCGGCACGACGTCCGACGGCGACAGCGCCTCGCCGAGCGTCGCCCCCTCGGCTGCGCGGGCCCGGACGGCCTCGGCCCCGGCGGCGAGCAGGAGGCTGCCCGACGATTCGAGGGCGGCGGGGAGCACGTCGGCGAGGGACGCGCGCGAACGCGCGAGGATCGAGAGCGTCCGGAAGAGGCGGGCGAGGAAGGCGAGCCGCAGCGCCCTTCCTGCGAACGGAATCCGCAGCAGGACCCGCTCCCCCGCTGGCGTCCGGCGCCCCCACCACCAGAGGAGGAACGCCGCGGCGGCCGCGAGGCCCATGGCCGCGGGCAGGAGGGCGAGCCAGCCCGTACCGGCGTAGGCGTCCGAAAGCGCCAGGCCCGCGTCCCGGAAGATGCGTTCGTAGCGGGGCTTCAGATAGAAGAGGACGAACGCGACGATCCCGCCGCCCGACAAAAGGACAATCGCGGGATACGCGAGGGCCGATGCCAGCGCCCGCCGAAGCCGCAAGGCCCCCGCGGCCGCCCCCGCAATCGCCGCCAGGACGGAGGACAGGTTCCCCGCCGCCTCCCCCGCCCGGACCAGCGCGCGGTAGGCCGCCGGGAAATCGGCGGGGCGCGCCTCCACGGCCTCGGAAAGGGGCCGTCCCGACGCGAGCGACGATTCGACGCTCCGGATCGCCTCCCGGAACCGCCCGCGCTTCAGCCCCCGCGCGAGTTCCCCGACCGCCCGGGACAGCGGGATCCCGGCCCGCGCCATCCCGGCGAGGCTCTCGTGGAACCGGACGAACGCCTCCGGCCCCGCGATTCCCCGCGCGCGTTCTTCGGCCATGGCATCGTCCTCGAATCAACCCCCGGTCAACCTGATCGTCAGCAGGAAAATCGGGGACGCAAGCCCCCAGAAAATCCAGGCGACGAAAACGGCGTTCGCGAGGATGAACAGGGGAACGAAGATTTTCGCGCCCGTCTCCCGCGCGAAAGCAAACCGGGCGTCGTAATGCTCGGCGGCATGGCCCAGCGAGGCTGGCAAATCGCCGGACGCCTCGCCCGCGTCCGCGAACCAGGCGAATCCGGCCGGCAGCGCCCGATCCCGGCGGCAAAGCATCCCGAGCCGCTCGCCCGATTCGAGGCCGTATGCCAAGCGAACGCAGGAATTCTCGAACGGTCCCATCCCGTCGAGCCTCGAGGCCTCCCGCACCGCCTCCGGCAGCGGCGTCCCCGCGCGGACCATCAGGCCCACCGCGGCCGAGAAGCAGGCCGCCGCACGGTTCCGGACGAAGGCCCCCACGCCCGGAAGCCAGGAAAGGAATCCCGCCGCCCGCAGGGAGAACCGGCCGGAGCGGATCGCCCACCAAGCCGGAAAGCACGCGGCCAAAAAGGCGAGACTGCCCCAGGGCAGCCAGGTCGACAGAAATTCGCCGAACCACAGCATCGTCACCGTCGAAAAGGGCAGGCTGGGAAGGCCGCCAAGCGCCTCGAAAATCGGCTTGAACTTGGGGACGATGAAGGTCATGACGAACACGGTGATGGCAACAACCAGGGCCGGATAGATGAACAGGTAGGACAGCGACGACCCGGGACGACGGGGTTCCGAGTCGCGTGCCCGGTAGGCGTCCAGGAATCCGGCCAGGTCCCCGTGCTTCTCGCCGAGCGCCGCCATCCCGCGGAACAGCGCCGGGAACCGCCCGGGCCTCTCCGCGAGCGCCTCGGAAAGCGAGAGTCCCTGCCCCACCCGCTCCGCGACCTCGTGGAGGCTCCTGCCGAGCCAGCCCCGAACGTCGTCCCCGATCGCGTGAAGCCCGGTGACGATCGGCAGCCCTCGCCGGACGAGGAACGAGAGGTGCTCGGCAAAGAGCCGGAACTGGGCCCTGCGCCTCGGGCCGAAACGGTAGAACAGGGCGAGCGGGATCACGAAGACGAGGAGCGGGATGATCATGGGCAGGGCGCTCAAGACGAGCTCCCGGAGGAAGTCGAGGAACGTCTCGAGCCAGCCGGCTTGTTGCCAAGCCCCTCGAACGAACCGCCCACCCCGTCCCCCGCCCCCGCCCGTCAGCACCGACTGGAGCTTCAGGATCGGGAGGAAAATTTTGAGGATCATCGCCCCGGCAAAGTGGGCCAGGATGATGATCCCGATGGGCGAAAGAAGGGAGGCGACGAGGTCCGCCGACTGCTCCATCTCGGCGCCGTAGAGGCACGCGCAATCCTCGAATGCGCCGGCCGCGTCCCCGCGCGCCTCCCCGAGCGAAACCGCCTCGGCGAGGGAATGCGGGAAAAACCGGGGGTGGTGGATGAAACCGAGCGTCAGGAGGTCGGATACGCCCGCCCCCTCGCGAGCCTCCGCCAGGAGAAACTCGACGGCCCGCCGGCCCCGCCGGGTCGCCATCGAGGCCGCGGCGTTCACGATCGCCCCGATCAGGCCCTGCCCCGCCCGCAGATGGATCGCCATCGAGGAGCAGAACGCGGATAGGTCCTGGTAGCGCCGGAGCCTCGACCAGACGGGGACCCATTCCCCCGCAGCCGTCCGCGTGAGGAAGGCATGGATCACCCCCACGGCGGCGAGCCCGAAGAGCACGAGCGAAAGGAAGAACGCCGCCACGCCCTCGGGCGTCTCGAACATCCGCCGCAATTCCGGCGGGAGTGTCCAACGACCCTCGCCGAGTGCCTGCTGGAACGGGGCGGTCTGCGCGTAGAAGAAACTGGCGAAGCCCACCCCAATCATCCCGACCGTCATGCCGGCCACGAGATACGCAAGGATCCGCTTCATCCGGGCCGCCACCCGATCGAGGATCTCGTGCTGGGAGGCGACGAGCCGCAGGATCGGCCCCAGGTTGCCTCCCCGCTCGCCGGCCTCGACGAGCCCCGGATACTCCGCCGGAAAGGCGTCGGGAAACCGCCGGACCGCCTCGGAGAGCCGCGCCCCCTGCCGCATCGCCTCCGAAACGCCCGAGAGCGCGTTCGCGAACGGACCCGGCTCGGCCGTCTCGGCGAACATCGCGGCGGACGCCTCGACCGGAAGTCCCTTCTCGGCCGCGAACGCGAGCGTCCGGTTGAACTCCACGAACTCGCGGCGCCAGGACCGTCCGGGGCTGCGCATGGCTCGCCGCGAGTATACGCCCGCGCCGGGCGGGGAAACCGTCAGCCGCCCGCGAGGGCGGAAAGCAGGCGCGCATAGGGAATCGCGAACGAGGCGTAGGCGAAGCCCACGGCGATTCCGGCGAACGCAAGCAGCGAGGGCTGGAGGACGGAAACGAGGACGTCCATCGCGGCGCGCGCCCGGATCTCCTCGAAATCGGCCGCCTCGCGAATGCCCTCGCCCAGGCGCCCGAGGGCGTCGGAGGCCTTGAGCCGCGCGGCGATGTCGTCCGGCACGGCGCCTACGCCTGCGATCAGGTCCCCGGCCGGCGCCCCGTCCCGGGCGAGGGATTCCAGGCGGACGGCGGCGGCGAGCATCGAGACGCTGCCCGACGCCCCGAGGGCCAGCCGGATCGACTCGGGGAGCCGGACGCCCCGCTCGACGAGATCGCGCAGGACCCCGAGGAATCTTGACACCAAGACGGCCCGCAGGGCCGGCCCAACAAGCGGAATCCGGAGGATCATCCGCTCCGCCGCGGGGCTGCGCCGGAAGAGCGCCCAGAGCAGCGCCGCCGAGACGGCCGAAATCCCCAGGATCGCGCCGACCGCGAACGCCCCCGCGGGCGCCTCGATCGGCCCCAGCACGGCGCCGGCATCGCGGAAGATTTCCTCGTAGCGGGGCCGGACCGCGAAGAGGAGGTAGGAAACCGCCGCCGCCGCGAACACGAGGACGATCACCGGATAGGCGAACACGGCCTCGATCGCCCGGCGAGCCTTCCGGATCGAATCCGCGACCCGGGCCACGGCAAGGAGCGCGCCGGGAAGATCCCCCGAGGCCTCCCCCGCCTCGACCATCCAGGCGTAGTACGGCGGGAACGCGCCCGCCTCGTCCCGGACGGCGCGAGAGAGGCTGCGCCCCTCCCGGAGGGCCGCCTCCACCCGCCCGATCGACTCGCGCAGCCGCCCCCGCCGCAGCGCCGATCCGATTTCCGAAAGCGCGCGCGGAAGCGGCACCCCGAGCCGCGCGGCCTCCGCGAGCGTCCGGTTCAGCCAGCCGAACGCCTCGCGGCCGTCGGAGAGGGGCATCGTCACGGCGCTCCCGTGATGCGGAGCAATAGCGACCAGTATGGCTCGAGGAGGCCGAGCAGGCAGGAGTAGGCAAGCCCCCCGGCCGCGAGCGCAAGGAGCGGCCAAAGGGCGCCGATGGCACGGGCCCGGGCGGCGCCGGCCCTTGCAAAAAACTCGTCGGCGGCCTCGAGAAGATAGGCCCCGAGCCGCCCGGACGACTCGCCCGCACGAACGTACCACGCGAGCAGAGCCGGCAAGAGCCGCGCCTCGCGAACAAGCGGTTCGAGGCTCGCCCCCTCCGAGAGCCGGCGCGCCAGGCGTCGGTAGAGGCGGCGCAGCGTCCAGACGGGCTCGGAAGACGCGAGGCGAAGGAGGACCTCCGGCAGAGGCACGCCCGCATGGAGAAGCCTTCCCGCCATCGCGCTGAACGACGCGGCGGCGTCTTCGCGCAGCGCGCGCCGGGCCAGGGGAAGCCGAAGCCCCGCCTCCCAAAGCAGGACCGGAAACCAGCCGAGCCATCTGGCCGCATTCAGGTAGGCGCCGAGATAGGGCAAGGCGACGATTGACAACAGCAGCAACGAGAAGACGTAGAACGATGCCGTCGCATCATACAAACGATAGATGGGCCAGGGAGCGGCGATGAAACTGCCCGTCGCCAGCCCGGATCTCACGCTGTCGGAGCCCATCAGGGACACGAGACCGAACAGGAGAAGCATCAGGACGAAAACGTACAGGATGCCGTGGGATGGAACGGCCGGGCGCTCCCGGCGGTGCGCTTCGTCCTCGAGATATTCCGCAAGACCCGTCCCCCGCCCCTCGAAGACCGCGATCCGCCGGAGCGGCAACGCATCGAAGCCGGGGAATGCGCGCATGACGTCCGGAAGGGAGCGGCCCTCGGCAAGCCGCGCCGCCATCCGTCGCAACCGGCCGGAGAAAGGCCACCGCATGCCCGAGGCGAGGCACTCGAACCCCTCGGACAAGGGCCAGTCGTACCGGATCATCCAGGCGAGATGGCGCAACAGGAATGCCAGGCGGCCCGGCCGGCTGACATGGAAGCGGAACATGGGCGCGAGAATGAGCAAGAAAGGCAAATTCACAGCCGCCAGAAGGAACAGAAAGAAGGCGGCGCCCGAATCCTCGCCCAACAGATAGCTGAAGACGCCGAACCTCCCGAAGAGGACGATGGCGGCCTCCAGCGCGAACGCGTTCACAAGAACGAGAACTCCTTGGAACGGCAGGAACGCCTGCTTCCGCTCCAATCCCCGCTCGGCCTCCGCTGCATGCAAGCGCGCGAACGAGGCCAGCACGTCCGGCACGTCACCCGACGCCTCGGCCTGCGCGAGCGCCCAGATCAGCGTCTGGGGGAACATGTTTCGCGCGATCCATCCCCGAAGCGGGAGGGCGACCGAGAGCGGCGCCCCCTGAAGCGAAAAGTCCCGGGCCCACAGAACGGTTTCCCGGGCCCGATTCGACGCGTACGCCTCCGCGGCCGCCCCCAAGGCGGCGGGAACCGTTTCGCCTGCCCGCAGCCGAAGCGCCAGCGAGGCGCAGAAATTCGAGAGGTCGCGCGAATGACGCGTCGCGCTGAAGGCGCGCACCGGAATCCAACGATAAAGCAGCGAGAGCATCGGAACGATTCCGAACAGGAAGGTCGTCAACCCCAAGGCCCCCGCCGTCACGTAGAAG
>CAYHQZ010000153.1:0-9952 GCA_964358555.1 uncultured Planctomycetia bacterium | reverse complement strand
CCTTGCTGCCCCCTCGGCGGCATCCCCGACGCCGATTTCCGCGCCGCCCGCCCTGCCGCCCCCGATTCCGGCGCCGGCGCTCGCGCCTCCGCCCGCCCCGCCCGCGCCCGTCCGTCCGTCCTCCAGGCCGGGCCTCGCCGCCCGGGCCTTCCGGTTCTCCGGCTGGTCGCTCGCGGCCTTCGCCCGTTCGTTCCTGCTTCTGCCCCTCCAGTGCCGCTGGACCTATCTCGGGATCCTGCGAGATCGGGTGCAGCTGCGGATCGGCCGCGAGATCTGCGCCCAAAAGGGCGAACTCCAGAAGACCGAGTCGCTTGCCCGCGAACTCCACGAGTGGGAGCAGGTTTCCTTCAGGATGGGAAATCTCCACGAGGAGAAGGCCCGCGCCCGCGCCCGGATCCGCGAGGCCTTCGATCGGGCGATGGGGCGGTAGGGACGGGGGCGGTTTACGGGACGCCTCGCGCCTCTTTCTCCACGGCCTCCGCCTCGGCGGCTCGGCCCGCGGTCCGCAGCGCGGGGGCGAAGCGGCTGGCGAGGTCGCGGCGTTCCGATTCAGAGAGGCGATCCCGCAGCGCCCAGGCCCGCTCGAAGGAGGCCAGCGCCTCCGGGGCCTTTCCGCGCGCGCCGAGGACGCAGCCCAGCGTGTCGAGGGCCTGGGGCTTCGTCGCCTCCGCGGCGCCCGCCGCCTCCCGCGCCAGGGCTTCGGCCCGCGCAAGATCGCCGCCTGTTTTCAAAAGGATCCAGGCGAGCAGGTTCGCCGCCTCCGCCGCGCCCATCCCCGGGGCGTCGCGGCGGGCGGCCCGCGCTCGTTCGAGGCATTCCTCGGAAATCCGGACGGCGTCCGCGCCGCGTCCGGGGCGTCCGAGCAGGAACAGAGCGTAGGCGTGCCGGGCGTCCCGCGCGGCCGGATTCTCGGCGAGCGCTCGCAAAAAAAGACGCTCCGCCCGCGCCGGATCGTTTTGCCCGGCCGCCCGCTCGGCGAATCGGACGTAGTGATAGTCGTAGAGGCCGGCGGGCGTCTCCCCGCGGTCCCAGGGGAGCGCGACCATCGACCAGCGGTTTGTTCGCCGCCACGATCGCAAAAATTCGGAGAAGCGCCACACGCGGTCGGGGTCGGCGCCGTCGTGGAGGATCAGGCAGGAGGCGTCGCGGTCGTAGCCCGTGAGCACGACGTAGTGGGGGCTTCGGAGGAACCACACGCCGGGATCCACCAGGGCGACGACGGGCAGGCCCTGGTCCAAAAAACCCAGGACCTGCTCGAACCCGAACCCGCCCTCGTCGGCGAACAGGCCCTTCTCGCGCGCGAACCAGGGCAGGTCGAACGTGAGCGTTCCCCGGATCGAGGGGGCGTAGATGGCGCGCGCGATCTCGCCCGGCTCGGTCCGCGCGCCGTGAAAGGCGAGGACGCAAGCGAGGGCTGCGGGGCCGCACTGCCTGTCCGCTTGCCGGAAGAACGGGACGGCCGCGATGGCGCTTCCCCGGTGCCGGCTGGCCGCGAGGTCGGCGCGGATCGCGTCGGCCGACGGCGCGCAACCGGCGAGCGCCGCGAGAAGCAGCGCCGAGACGGCCGCCCGGCGGGCGGCCGAAATTTCCGCGCGGCCGGACCGCATTGCGAGCCTTGCGTCAGATGATGAAGGCTTCCTGGAGCGCGACGATGACGACGATGACCAGCAGGATCGCGGCGACGATGATGAGGGCGGGGCTGCCGCCTTCCTCGATGCGGTCCGCGGCGTTCGCCAGCCGCTGCAGGGCCTGGGGGTCCAGGCGGTCCAGGCGGGTCTTGGCCTCCGCGCTGGAGAGCCCCTTCGACTGCAGGACTTCCTGGAGGGCGCCCTGTTCCATCGAGAGCCGGACGCGCCCGCCCGCCGGGTCGGAGCCGCCGCTGCCGGAAGACGGCATCGCGAGGACCGGACCCGCCGCCGCAAGAACCAGAACCGCCGCCGCCAGGATTCGCTTCATCCTTCTTATCTCCCCCGTGAAATCGGATCGCGCGCAGCCGCGACGCTCGCGGCGTTATGTGCATCCTACGAGGCGCATCCTCCCTGTCAAGAAAGCCAGCCGATTCTTGGGGTGATTGCGCCGTCTCGCGGGTCCGTTACCATGGGCACCGGCCACCCGATGAAACGCTGCCCCGCCTGCAACGCCCAGAACGAGGATTCCGCCAAGAACTGCGTGAAGTGCCGGTCGCTCATCCGGGAGGGCACCACCGTCATGGACCCCATCAAGATCATCGCCCGCGGGATCCAGCAGCAGCTCGAGATCCAATCGGCCCGCCAGAAGCAGCTCCGGACGCTTCCGAGGGAGCCCGCGATCCCGGGCTGGGAGTTCGCCAACCTTTACCATCCGGCGACCGCGATGGGCGGCGACTTCTACGATTTCGTCCCGGTGGCCGAGCGGCAGATCGGGATCTCGATCGGCGACGTCTCCGGCCACGGCGTGGACGCGGCCTTCATCATGGGCAAGGCCATGAAGGCCCTCAACATCTTCGGGCGCAACGTCCTGTCGCCGGCAAAGGCCCTCGTCACCACCAACGCCGACATCTTCCCCGACCTCGACCGCCAGACGTTCATCAGCATTTTCTACGGCGTCCTGGACCTCGCGAGCGGGCTGTTCCGCTACGCGGGGGCCGGGCACCCGCCGCCGTTTCTGGCCCGCGCCCAGGGCGGGACGATCGAGACGCTCGAGGCAAGGGGGGTCGTCCTCGGGATGGACCGGGGGCCGCTCTTCGAGAAGAACGTCCGCGAGCTCGAGACGACCCTGCAGAAGGGCGACGTCCTCCTGTTCTTCACGGACGGGATCACGGAGGCGGCGAACCTCGACGGCGAGCAGTTCGGGGAGGACCGTCTCGGGGAGATCCTCAAGGCGCACTTCCGGGGCGATCTCAAGGCCCTGATGCAGTCCATCGAGCTCTCCGTCGAGCGCTTTCAGGATTCCATCGAGCAGGCCGACGATATGACGCTGCTCGCCGTCCGCCGGTCGTAGCCGGCGCGGCGGCCCCCGTTCCTCAATTCCCGTTGGCGCGCATCCACTCGATGACGGTTCGCAGGCCGTCGGCCAGGCGGGTCTTCGCCGCAAAGCCGAACAACGCGGCGGCCCGCGCCGGGTCGCCCAGCGAGTCCCGGACGTCGCCCTTCCTTGCCGGCTCGAATCTCGGCTCCGGGCACGGCCCCGTCGCGGCGCGCACCGCCGCGATCAGGTCCAGCAGGCTTGCGCGCGCCCCCGAGCAGACGTTCGCGAGGGCGAATCCCCGGAATTCCGCCTCCGCGGCGGCGAGGTTCGCCGCCACGACGTCGCTCACGTGGGTGAAGTCCCGCGTCTGGCGGCCGTCGCCGTAGACGACGGGCGCCTCCTTTCGGAGGGCCGCGCGGACGAAGCGCGGGATCACGGCGGAATAGGGGCTCGCGGGGTCCTGGCGCGGGCCGTAGACGTTGAAGTAGCGAAGCGCCGCCACCTCCATTCCGTAAAGGGGGGCGAACAGCTCCGCGTAGCGCTCGGCCAGCCACTTGGACGCGGCGTAGGGGGAAAGGGGGCCGGGCTCCATGTCCTCGCGCTTCGGAAGTTCCGGGGAATCCCCGTAGACGGACGACGAGGAGGCGAACACGACCCGGCGGATGCGAGCGTCCCGGGCGGCCGCGAGCACCTGGAGCGTTCCGAAGGCAATGGCGCGCTGGGTCGCGACGGGGTCGGCGAACGAGTGCTCCACCGACGGGATCGCGGCCTGGTGGAAGACGACGTCCGCCCCCTCCGACGCCTGCTTCACCGCGGCGGCGTCGCAGACGCTGCCCTCGATCACGCGAATGCCCTTCGCCCACGCGCCCAGGTTCGCTCTCTTGCCCGACGAGAAATCGTCAAGGATCGTCACCGCATCGCCTCGCGCCGTAAGCGCCTCGGCGAGGTGCGAGCCGATGAATCCGGCCCCGCCCGTTACGAGAACGTTTCGCATGGCCGAAGAGTGTAGGCGAGGCCTCGATTTGGCGAAACGGGTTCCCGCTTGAGCGGCAAAAATCGAACTTCCCGCTGGATGCTTGTATTTTCCTTGGCCAGCATGTCACATAAACTCCGGATTGAGCATGAGCCTGTCCACGGGAATCGCGTGAGAGCACGGAAGCATCTCGTCGATGGAAAAGACAACGAAATTGCGTCTCCGCTTCCCCTGCAAAACGTCGACTTTGACAGTGCTTGTTGAGCAGGACCGAAATAAGGCCGTTTATATTTTTCCGATCGCGGCGACGTTCTGCTTCATCCTGCTGAAGGTGCTGTTCATCTCCATATACACGGAAATGATTCAAGAGGACAGCGTCATGGAGTGCCTCCAGAGCGCGTTTTATTTTACGGCCGCCTGTTTCGCGCTATTGACGGCAAGCGACTTCCGTGCGAGCCGAAAGCCGTTTCTTGCGGCCGTGTATATCGCATTATCCGCCGCATTCGCGTTCGTTTCCCTCGAAGAAATCAGTTGGGGGCAAAGGATGTTCGGGTTTCAGGGCCCGGCTTTCATCGTTACGCACAACACCCAGAAGGAGCTCACCTTCCACAATCTGAAGGCGGTGCAGCCGCGCCTGCACGATGCATACATCCTCGTCGGCTTCCTGGGCGCCTTCGCGGATCTGCTCATTCCAGATCGGCTCAAGGAAAAGTTCCAGCCTGCCGCGAGATACGTTGTCCCTGATCGCGTCCTGGCCTTCTACTTTCTTCCGACCTTCGCCATCTATCTATACATGCAATACGCGAGCAGGATCCTGTCGAAATGGTTCGGGCTGCAATCATGCAATGTCGGGAATTTCATCGTATGGAGAGACCAGGAACCGGCGGAGTTCTTGCTGGCGCTTGGTTTCCTGCTCTTCGTCCTGATGGCGAGACGAAGGCACAGAATCCTGGAGAACGCATAGGTCCCCTATTTTCCATTTTCCCTATTTTCCGGCTCCTCCTGCCCCTCTCGCTTTCCTACGATCACCGCGTTCTCGACGGCGCCGAGGCGGCGCGCTTCCTGCGGTCGATCGCGGAGACGCTCGAGGCGCCCGCGGCCCTCGGGATGCAGGGCGGTTAAACTCCGCTTGCTTCGGCGGCTCTTGAAAGCGGGAGAAGAATGAGAATCCAGAAAACGGCGGCGCGAATGGCGGCGGGATGCCTGTCGGCGTGCGTGCTTCTGTCCGGTTGCGGGAAGGGCGGCGAGGAGACGAAGAAGCCGCCCGTCTCGGTGGCGCCGCTTCCGATGGCGCCCTCCGGCCGGCCGCTCGGCTGGGCCGAACCGCCCGGCGTCGCGCCGGTCGGGCCGCCGCCGGTCGTCGTCGTCCCCGTTCCGCCGGCCAAGCCGCCGGCGGTCGTTCCCGAGAAGCCGCCAGTCGCGAAAGTCCCGCTCGCGCCCCCGAAGCCGGCGCCTACGGTCGAAATCGCCCGGAAGGCCGTCGCGGCGATCCGGGCGGCGGGGCTCAATCCCTCGCAGGAGGTGACGACGAAGAGCACGTCCAGGGCGAAGCTCTCGACGAAGGCGACGGAGGCGGTCCGGAAGGCCGGCCTCGACGAGCCGCTCGTGCGCGCGAGCCTGAAAGCCCACCCCGAAACGCTCGCCGAGACCCCCGAGCAGATCGCGGCCGCGATCCGGCGGATGGAGGCCCAGAAGGGGCTCTACGAGGGGCGCGTGAAGGCGGGATGGCTCGAGAACCTTCCGAAGGATCCGGGCGAGGGCTTCGGGGCGGACACGAAAGGCGGCGACGAGGGCGAGGAGATTGCAATCAGCGAGCCTTCGGGCGCGGCCGTCCAGGCGGCCTTCGCGAAGGCGGCGGCCTCCGGCAACTGCCGGATCGCGTTCCGCTGCTCCGGCGACATCGACATCGACCAGCCGTTGCCGATCCTCCAGAAGCCGAACGTCACGGTGGACGGCCTCGGGATGGCGACGCTCTGGGGCTCCGCGATTCCCTCGAACCGCGCGGTCGTCTCCGTCTCGACGAACGACGTCATCATCCGAAACCTCCGGATCCGCCACGGCGGCGACAACATCTCGCTCGGCGGGCAGTTCTACGACGGGGCCTCGCGCGTCCTCGTGAGCCACGTCTCCACGACCGCGAGCCGCGACGACGGCGTGTCGGCCGGCTGGGGTGCTCGCGACGTGACGCTCCAGTGGTCCTTCTTCGGCGGCTGCACGCGTTCGATCTTCATCAAGTACAAGGGCTCCACGAACATCACGATCCACCACAACCTGATCGAGAAGCAGATGATGCGGGGGCCGCTCGTAAGCGGGAAGGCCCTCGTGGATTTCCGGAACAACATCGTCCGGAACTGGATCTCCTGGGCCTCGCGGTTCGAGGACGGCGGCTCCGGCAACGCCGTGGCGAACCTCCACGTCCTCTCCGCCTACGCCCGCAAGAAGTGCATGAAGCCGGACTCCACGATCTATCGATACCAGGGCCCGGAGGCGAAGAACCCGCTCGGGACGGTCTACGCGGAGGGAAACGTCTCGCGGAACTGCGGGAAGGCGACGGCGAGCGGGGCGGACAAGCCCCACGACGTCCCCAAGGTCGCGACGCAGACGGTGGACGAGATGGAGAAGACCGTCATGGAGCGCGCCGGCTGCCTGCCCCGCGACGAGATCGATCGGAAGACCATCGAGGCCGACGAATTCACCGTCTCCGTCACCCGCCCCTTCCTCGTCGGCCGCGACGCCGCGTCCGCGCCCGCCGCGGCGCCCCCGAAAGAAGGCGACGAGGACGAGTAGTCTTAAGCCCCGGTCGGGTAGAATGAAAGGCGAAGGAGGCGCGACATGACTCCCAGCGGCGACATTCCCCAGGGCAATCCCCCGACCTGAATCCTGGCCAGCGGATCGCCCGTGACGGCGATCCTCCTCGGGATCCTGATCATCCTCGCGCTGTGGATGATCCTCCAGCGATCCCCCCCGCCGCCCGCGCCCCCCGAGCGGACGCCGCCTTCCGAGCGGGTTTCGCCGCCCCCTTCTCCGTCCGTCCCTGCGAGCCCCGCGCCGGCCCAGAAGCCTCCGCCGGGACCTGCAACATAACGACCAAATAAGGGACGTTGTATACTTGCATGCTTGTGCGAGGGAGGATGGGAGACTCGGACCGACGGTCCGGAACCAGGGCCGCGTCCCTCCCCCCGCCCCTGCACGGCGCGGGCTAGAATTCCGTCGTGTCCCTCTCGATCCTCGCCGACGAGAACATGCCGTTCGCGCTCGAGGCGTTCTCGACGCTGGGCGACGTGCGGCTCATGTCCGGGCGGAAGATGTCGCCCGCGGACGTCCGCGGCGCGGACCTGCTGGTGGTGCGCTCGATCACGAAGGTGAACGAAGCGCTGCTCGCGGGCAGCCGCGTCCGGTTCGTGGGGACCGCGACCATCGGGACGGATCACGTGGACCTGCCCTATCTCGAGCGGCGCGGCATCGCGTTCTCGGCGGCGCCGGGCTGCAACGCGAACTCGGTGTCCGAATGGTTCGCAGGAAGCCTCCTCGAGATGGCCGCCCGGAAGGGGTTCTCCCTCGAGGGCAAATCCCTCGGCATCGTGGGCGTGGGCAACGTCGGCTCGCGCGTGGAGCAAAAAGCCCTCGCCCTCGGGATGAAGGTCGTCCGGAACGATCCGCCGCTGGCCGAGAAGACGGGCGACCCGAAGTACCGCCCGCTCGAGGAGGCGCTCGCGGCCAACGTCGTGACGATGCACGTGCCGCTGGAGAAGGGGGGCAGGCACCCCACGTTCCACCTGGCGGGCCGGGCTTTCTTTGAGAGGTTGGGGCGGGGCAAGGGCTTCGTAAACGCGGGCCGCGGCGCGTCCGTGGACGAGCCGGCGCTGCGCGACGCCCTCCGGCAGGGCCGCCTTCTCTTCTCCGTCCTCGACGTCTTTGAAGGCGAGCCTGCGATCTCGGCCGAGACCGTCCTGCTCGCCGATCTCGTCAGCCCCCATGTCGCCGGCTACTCCTTCGAGGGCAAGGTCAACGGCACCTCGCAGATCTACGCGGCCGCCTGCCGGCACCTGGGCGCGACCCCTTCCTGGGATCCGGCCTCCGTCCTCGGCGAGAAGCGCTCGCTTCCGTTCGCGCCGACGGGGAATCTCCTCGCGGACCTCCTCGCCGTCGTCCGGTCCAGCCACGACGTCCGCGACGACGATCGCGACCTGCGCGCCGCCGTCGGATCGCCCGAGCCCGGCCCCGCCTTCGACGCGCTGCGCAAGAACTACCGCAAGCGCCGGGAGTTTTCGAATACGATGGTGCGCATCTTGAAGCCCGACGCGCGCCTCGCCGCGATTCTTCGGGCGCTGGGATTCGGGGTCGAGGAGCCCGCCGCGGGAGGCCGCGCGCCGTGACGGATTCCCCGAAGACCGTCCGGATGGAGCCCGGCCCCTGGCGAGAGGGCTTCGCGACCGAGACCGGCCCGGACCTGCTCCGGCCGCCCGAGGACGCGCGCGCCCTCGAGGGCGAACCCTTCGACGTCGCGCGCGAGGCCCCGGAGGCGGACTTCCTTCCCTATCCGGACCTGGTCAACCCCCTGAACCCCGACCCCCGGAACTGGTCCATCTGGGGCCGCGGCTCCATCGGCTCCGACGGCCGCCACCTGTCCGCGGTGGGCGACCACGACGGCCCGAACGGCGAGGTCTTCTTCTTTGAATGCGACGCTAAGCGCAAGGCCGTCCGGCGGGTCTTCTCGTTCCAGTCCCTCATGGGCCACCGGCCCGGCGACTGGGGATTCGGCAAGCTGCACGGCCGGCTGGACGCGGACGCGGAAGGCTGGGTCTATTTCGCGGGCTATTGGGGCCAGCCGCCGGAGAACGGCGGCCTGGAGCACCAGATTGCGCTGCAGATGGCCCATTCGAAGCGTGACATCCTGGAGATGCTCCGGACCGGCAAGACCGGCGCGAACCTGAACGAGCGCTACCCGGGCGGCGCGATCGCGCGGTTCCATCCCCGGCGGCAGATCGCCGAGGTCCTCGGCGTCCCGGTCAAGGGATTCTCCTGGCCGATGCACGCGACCGACACGGGTCGCGGCCTCATGTATCTCCTCGGGACCGACAACTCGTTCGCCTGCTTCGACCTTCGCACCCGGACGCTTCGTTTCCACGGCAGCCAGGACATCCAGCACGGCCTGCGGGGCCTGCTCGTGGATCGCCGGGACGGCCAGGCCTTCTTCTCCGCCGACGTGGACGACCGCATCGTCCTCGCGCGCTACGACGCCGCGTCGAACGCGGTCTCGCTCACGTCCGCCGTCCTGCCCTTCGCGCCGAAGGCGCCGCCGGCCGACGGCGCGCCCGTGGACGAGGACGAGGGCCGGATCACCGCGCCCAAGCGCCAGTCGCTTAGGGCCGCCACGGAGACGCGCGCCCGGGACGGGTGGTTCTACGCCATGACCGCGGCGCTCTCCGGGCCGCGCCTCTTTAAGTTCGATCCGAAGACGGAGCGCGTCGACGACCTCGGCTTCAACTTCGCCTCCGGCGGCTACACGACCTCCATCGCCTTGAGCCCCGGCGGGCGCTACCTCTATTTCGTCCCCTGCGCCCACGGGACGGCCTGGAAGCTCGGCGCGCCCGTCGTCCAGTACGACACCGAGACCCGGACGCGCAAGGTCATCGCCTTCCTCGAGGGCGTTATCGAGCGCAAGCACGGCTGGTGGCTCGGCGGGGCGTTCGGGGCGGATCTCTCGCCGGACGGCTCCACGCTCTGGATCCCGTTCAACGGCAACCGCGTCCGCGAGACGCGGACGAAGCGAAAGGACCAGGCCTTCGGCCGCCCCGCCCTCGTCGTCGTGCGGATCCCGGAATCGGAGAGGCGGGAATAGACGCGGCCCCCCCCTCGCCGTTTCTCTGTATACTCGCAACCCCGTGAAGGACTTCCGGGTTTTTGCGGGTCACGGGTTGCCGGCGCGGATGCCCGCGCCTTTAGCCGCGGCGGGGCGTCGTCCCCTCCCGCCCGCGGCCCGCCACGTCCCCGCCACGACGCAAGGCTGAAAGGCCACCCAGCACATTTTAG
>CAYHQZ010000152.1:0-9997 GCA_964358555.1 uncultured Planctomycetia bacterium | reverse complement strand
AATACGGGATCACGGCCGTCTCGGGCGCGGTCCTTCCGAACCGGATCCTCCGCGAGGCCAGGCTTCTCTCGGCGCGGCGGAACGCCACCGGCGAGCTGCTCGACATCGGAGGCTCGCGCGCCTTCGCCGTCGCCGACCACCAGATCGCCCACATCTACGTTCGCGATCGTTCCGACCTCCCGGCCGCAAGGATCGCCCTCGAGAAGGCCGACGGCGTCGAGCGCGTCCTCGACGAGGCGGGAAAGCGCACGGAGGGACTGGACCATCCCCGCGCCGGCGAACTCGTCGCGATCGCGGCCCCGGACCGCTGGTTCACCTACTACTACTGGCTCGACGACGCGCTCGCCCCGGATTTCGCCCGCACGGTGGATATCCACAAGAAACCCGGCTACGACCCCTGCGAACTCTTCCTCGACCCCCGAATCCCGGCCGTAAAGACAAAGATCGCCTGGACGCTTTTCAAGAAGGCGATGGGATTCCGCACCCGGCTGGACGTAATCCCGCTGGACGCCTCCCTCGTAAAGGGCTCGCACGGGCGAAGGCCTGCGCGCGACGAGGACGGGGCGGTGATCCTCTCCAGCATCTCCGAAGGCGCGCGCGACCGCTTCCGGATGGAGGACGTTTCCGGACTCATCCTCTCGCGCCTGGGCCTTGCCTGACGATTCGTCAGGCAAAGGCCCGAAGGGCCTGGGCGTGGTCCTTCGCAATGGTGAACATGTGCGTGATGCCGAGGAGGTCGAAAATCTCTAGGACGTTGGGCGCGGGATCGACGAGGACGATTTTTCCCTGGTGGGCCTGGACGGTCCCGAGGGCGGCGACCAGCACGCCGACGCCTGCGCTCGAGATGTAGTTGAGCTGGGTGAGCCCCATCACGATCTTGAACTTCCCCTGCTGGTAGAGGGCGTCGAGGGTGGCCTCGAGATTCTCGAAGGTGTGCGCGTCGAGAAACCCCCCGATCTCGACGAGGACGACGCCGTTGGACGTTTCCTGGGTGAGGATGTCGAGGGAGGGCATGGGAATCAGTGCTTCGCGGCGGGGACTTTCTTGACGAGGCGAAGCCGGTTCGGCTCGCCGGGCCGGAACTCGTAGTTGATCTCATCCATGATCTGGCGCATCAGGTAGATCCCGAGGCCCTTGCGGCGGCCCTGCCGGACGTGCTCCTGGATGTCCGGATCGGGGATGGCGTTCGGATCGAACGTCCGGCCCCAATCCTCGACGAGGACCTCAATCTGCTCGGCGTCTCCCCGGCATTCGACCCGGATGTCCCCATCGTGGCCGTTGTCGTAGCCGTGCTCGATCACGTTCGTGACGGCCTCGTCCACGGCCAGGACGACGGACATGGGCTCCTTGAAGGGGCGGGGGATGTCCTGGAGGAACGTCTGGAGGAAGGCGCGAACGTCCGCGAGAAACTTCGTGTCGTTCGGGATCCGGATCTCCCGCACGATGGGGCCGCTCATCGGACGTCCCTCCCGGCGCACTCGACGCGGTTCTTCCCGGCGGCCTTGGCCCGGTAGAGGCATCGATCCGCCTCGGCGATCAGGTCCCGGATGTTCCCGGCGATTTCCGGATAGGAGGAGACGCCGAAGGAAGCGGTGACGCGCAACAACGTCCCGTCCGGCCCGGGCAGCTCCTCCTGGGAGACGAGGACGCGCAGGCGCTCCGCGACCCGGGCGGAGGTCTTGAGATCGGAGCCCGGCAGGATCACGCAGAACTCCTCGCCCCCATATCGGGCGACCATGTCCACGCCGCGCACCCCGGCGGTGAGGGCCTTGGCGAAGACCTTCAGGGTCTGGTCGCCCATGAGATGTCCAT
Organism: uncultured Planctomycetia bacterium; assembly: GCA_964358555.1. GTDB lineage: Bacteria > Planctomycetota > CAYHQZ01 > CAYHQZ01 > CAYHQZ01 > CAYHQZ01. The sequence goes on along the minus strand of CAYHQZ010000152.1, from coordinate 8,185 downwards.
ATCGGTCGTTCATCGCCTTGAAGTTGTCGATGTCGACCATGATAAGGCCCACGGAGGGGCTCGTGTCGCGCCCGGCCTCGAGTTGGCGCCGGACCCGCTCGATTTCGAGGGCGAGGTGCATGTCGAAGTGGACGCGCGAATAGGTCTGGGTGAGTCCGTCCACGATGCTGCGGTGGTAGAGATCGGCGTTGTGGAGGGCCATCGCATAGAGGCAGGAGAGGACCCGAAGGAACTCGATGTCTTCGAGGTTGAAAGGCTGGCCGTCGAGGCGGGGGCCGAGGAACAAAAGCCCCGTCAACTCGCGCTCGCCGGTCTCGGGGGAGCGAAGGAGTGGCACCCCGAGGCGGAGCCCCTCGTTCCAGAGGGTTCGAATGACCACCCCTTCCTCGCCCTCCTGGGGGAGGGATTCCAGCAAGAGCGGCCGCTCCGCCCGGCAGAGGGCCCGGGCGATGATCCCCTCGCGGGGGATGCTGATCGGCAGGGCCCCCAGCTGGAGGGTCCCGGTCGTGGGAACCAGCACGGGGAACGAACCGTCCCGCTGGCGGGCGACGAGGACCTTCAGGATCCCGAACTGCCCCATCATCGCCCGCAGGAGATAGGCCTCGATCCGGTCGAGGTTGAGACCGAAGGCGTTCAGGCGGTTGGCGGTTTCGACAAGCGTCGTCAGGTCGTGGCGCGCCTTCTGGAGGGTGCGCCTGTGATCCTTCTCCCGGGACTCGGCCTCCTCGATCCACTTCGCCAGGGACGCGGGCAGCTCCGGTCCCGGGCAGGCCTCGCGAAGAAGAAGCGCCAGGCGGTGGAGGGGCGTCTCATGACTCATCGCGACACCCCCCAGGTCGGCGCGACCGCGGCCGCGGCGGCGGCGAGATCATCGAAAAGGATTCCGAACCCGCCGGGGAGGCGCTCCAGGCGGGAGATGGGAAAGGGCTTGAGGGCGTCCAGGATCCGGAAGAGAACGAAGGCCACGAAAACCCCGGCCATCCCGGCGGCCGGCGCGGCGGCGGCGACCAGCAGGAAGACGGCGGCGGCCTCGTCGAGGACGAAGGGACCGGGGTCCGGAACGCCGAACCGCCGGACCCCGTAGGAGGCGAGGGCGACACAAAGGACGGCAAGGGCGAGCGCCCCGGCCGCAACGGCGAAGCGGCCGCCGGCCCGTTCGAGCATCCACGCAAGCCCCAGCGCCGCCAGGCTCCCGGCGGTGCCGGGGGCCACGGGACAGAACCCCGTCCCGAAGAACGTCACGGAGAGATCGCCGGCGGCGGTTCTCACGGGCGCTTTTCCTCCGGGATGGCCGCGGCGGCCCGACGGAAATACTGGACACCGGACACCACCGTCGCAAGCACCGCAAACCACAAAACCCCCCGGATGAACCACAGATACCCGGCCCCGGCGCCGCGGAAGTGGGCCAGGTAGACGAGGGCGGCGCCAAGGGCGACGCTCTGGATCGCCATCTTTCGCTTGCCCCACCAATCCGCCCCGAACGCGATCCCCAGCGACTCGAAGAACCCCCGAATCCCCTGGACGGCAATCTCCCTCGTTAGGATGAGGAGGGTCATCGCCGGGTGGACCACGTCGGCGGGCATCAGGATCAGCGTCCCGCAGATCAGGATCTTGTCGGCCGCCGGATCGGCGACCCGCCCGAACCCGCTGCTCAGCGATCGCTTGCGCGCGATGTATCCGTCCAGAACGTCGGATACGAGGGCCACGAGAAACAGCACGATGGCCACGTCGTAGAGGATCGTAGCGGTCGGGGAGGAGGGCTGCCACCAGCCGAACTCCATCGCGGCGACGAGGACGGCGAAATAGGGGATCGAGAGGGCGAACCGGAAGATCGTGATCTTGTTCGGCAGCGTCATGGGAAGAAGGCCGGTGATGTCCTTCTTCAAATCCTGCGGCGCGCTGTCCGGCGCCGCTTCCGTCTCCTTTTCGATCGCGGCCATGGGGAATTGCTTATTTTGCGTCCTTGCAAAGGGTTCCGGCAATGGAATTGTGCCTTTCGACGGGCTCCGCCGAAAGGTCCAGGCCGCGCGTCCCGAGGATCCGGGCGGCAACGAACGTCCCCGGCTTGAGATCCGTCCCGCGAAGGAACACCCGCCCGTCGATCTCCGGGGCGTCCCGCCATGTCCTCCCGACGGCCTCGCGAACGCCTGCCGCGTCGATCAGGATCTCCTCCACCGCCCCTTTCCGCGCCCGGTTCGCCTCGAGATGCCGCGTGCGCCAGGCGTTCCGGATCTCGCGTGCCCGACGGGCGCGCTCGGATGCGGGCAGGAGGCCCGGAAGGCGCGCGGCGGGCGTGCCCTCCTCGGGGGAGTAGGGAAAGACCCCCAGGCGATCGAAGGGGAAGGAGGCGGCGAACGATCGCAGGGCCTCGAACTCCCGTTCCGTCTCGCCCGGAAATCCCGCGAGCAGCGTCGTGCGAAGCGCAATCCGGGGGCAGCGCGTCCGGATCCGCTCCAGAAGCGACATCGTGGCGGCGCGGGTCGTCCGCCTGCCCATCCGCTTCAGGACCCGGTCCTCGATGTGCTGCAGCGGCAGATCTAGATAGACGAACCGTTCCGGCTCATCGGCAAGGACCGCGAGGACGTCGTCGCCCAGGCGCGCGGGGTGGGCGTAGAGGATCCGGATCCAGCGCGTCCCCTGGATGCGCGCGAGGGAGCGCAGCAGCCGGGCGAACGCCGGACGGCCGGGGAGGTCGCCTCCCCAGGCCGTCGTGTCCTGCGCGATGAGGCTCACCTCGAGGACGCCGGCGCGCGAAAGCCTTCGAGCCTCCGCGAGGACGGCTTCGCGCGGGACGCTCCGGAAGCGTCCCCGGATCCGCGGAATCGCGCAGAAGGTGCATGCGTGCGAGCAGCCGTCGGCGATCCGAAGATAGGCGGTGTGGGGAGGCAGGAGCGCCGCCCTTCCGCGGTCCGGGGGAAGGCTTCGATCGGGGACGCCCCCGGGAGGGAGGAAGCCTTCCGCGGGCTTTCCTTCGAGGATTTTCCGGCAGGCCTCCACGACCCTCAAGGGCTCAAAGACGCCCGCCCAGGCGTCCACTTCGGGGATCGCATCCGCGAGCGCCGGCCCCTCGCGCTGGGGCAGGCAGCCGCACACGACAAGCCCCCGAAGGAAGCCTTCGCGCCTCCTTCGGGCGATCCCGAGGATCGTTTCGACCGATTCCCGCCGCGCGTCGGCGATGAAACCGCAGGTGTTCACGACGGCGACATCGGCCTCCGAGAGATCCGAGGTCACACGGAAGCCGGCCCGGATCAGCATCCCCGCGAGAACCTCGGAATCGACGAGGTTCTTCGGACAGCCAAGGCTCGCAAGCGCGATCGCCGGCGCGCCGGCCGGGCCCGCGCTCCACTGGGGGCGGCTCGTCATCTTGCGACGGGCACTCTAACGCAATCTCTCCGCTATCCGTCCTCTTCCTCGTCGTCGCCGTCCGCGCCCTCGCGCGCCGCCTTGCGGGTCTCCCACTCCTCGGGGGTCATCAGGATTTCGCGGGCCTGGCTGCCTTTGTATTCGCCGACGACCCCGTCCTTGGCCATCAGGTCCACGAGCCGCGCCGCGCGGGTGTAGCCGATCTCGAGCCGGCGCTGCAAAAGCGACGTGGAGCCGCGCCCCGTCTCCAGGACGACCTGCACGGCGTCGTCGTAGAGCGGATCGTCGCGACCCGGATCGCCGCCGCCCTCCTGCTCCTTCTCCCAGCGCTGGATCTCGTTCAAGTATTGCGGCTCCTGCTGCTTGCGCACGTGCTCGACAACGCGATTCACCTCTCCGTCGGAAACGTAGGCGCCCTGGGATCGCAGCAGCCGGCCGTGGGTGGGGGCCAAGAGCAGCATGTCGCCCTTGCCGAGGAGTTGCTCCGCGCCGTTCTCGTCGATGATGACACGCGAGTCCACCTGGGCCGACACGCGGAACGCGATCCGGGTCGGGAGGTTGCCCTTGATGAGGCCCGTGATCACGTCCGTGGAGGGCCGCTGCGTCGCAAGGACCAGGTGGATCCCGACCGCCCGCGACTTCTGGGTGAGCCGCGTGATGTAGTTCTCGACCTCCTTGGACGAGGTCATGATGAGGTCCGCGAGCTCGTCGACGACGATGACGATGTAGGGCAGGAACGACTCCGGCCCCTCGACCTCGTCCTCCTCGTCGAGCTCCAGGCGCTTTCGGATCTCGTCCTCGCCCAGCTCGTTGTAGGCGGCGATGTTCCGCACGCCCACCCTTGCCAGCAGGTCGTAGCGCTCGTCCATCTTCTGGACCGCCCACGCGAGAATCCCGGTCGCCTTCTTCATGTCCGTCACGACAGGCGTCGCGAGGTGCGGGACGTTCTCGTAGAACGACATCTCGACCGCCTTCGGATCGATCAGGATCATCCGGACCGTCTCGGGCGTGTGGGTCATCAGGATCGAAAGCAGGATCGAGTTCAGCGCCACGCTCTTGCCCGACCCCGTCGCGCCCGCGACGAGGATGTGGGGCATGGCCGTCAGGTCCATGATGAGCGGAACGCCCGCCGAGTCCTTGCCGAGCAGCAGCGGGATCGTCGCCTTGCACTCGCGGAAGTGCCGGCTCCCCACCAGTTCGCAGAGCTGCACGATCCGGCGGTGCCGGTTCGGGACCTCGATCCCGATCGTGGAGCGGCCGCCAAGCAGCGCCTCGATCCGGACCGGCGCGCCCATCGCCACCGAGATGTCCTCCTCGCGGGTCTTGATCTGCTGGACCTTGACGCCCGGGGCGAGCCGCAGCTCGTATTGCGTGATGACGGGGCCCTGGAGGTAGCCCACGACCTGGGCCTCGATCCGGAAGGAGCGCAGCGTTTCCGCGAGATGCGCCGCGCGGGCCTGGATCTCGTCCTCGGATTCGGTGCGGATGTCGGTCTTCTGGGGATCGAGCAGCGCAGGCGAGGGCAGCATGAACTCGCCGGCTTTCTTCGGCGCGGGCTTCGGGGCCGGCTTCTCGGCGACGGCCGCGGGCTTCGCGCGCTCGGGCAGGTCGGCCTCGGGATTCTTCCGGGGAATCGGCAGCAGGGCGACCGGCTTCTCGGGGGTCGGGACCGGCTTCGACGGCGCCGCAACCGGCTTCTCGGGGGCGGCCGGCGGCGGGGCGGTCTTGGCGGGGGCGGGTTCCGGCTCGCGATTGATGGGTTCGCTCTTCGGGACCGGGACGGGCGATGGGCGGGGAAGCGTCTTCAGGGGGACGATCGCCGGCCGCTTCTCGTCCTCATCCCCGTCCTCATACTCGTCGCCGGGGCGCGGCCGGACGGCCGGCTTCTCGCGCGAGACCGGCAGCGGCGCAAGCGCGACGCCGCCGGAGGCGGGCTCGCGGTGGAGGCGATTCTTGACCCACCCGTGGACAAAGACCCCCGCGCCGCCGACGGCCGAGATGGCGAGCCGCAGCGAGGTCTCGGAGAGCAGCATCCAGGCGCACAGCCCCACGAACACCGTCAGCAGGATCGTGCCCGTCGGCTGGAAGAGGGGCAGCAACTCCTCCAGGGTCCGCATCGCGAAAAGGCCGCCGGGGGCCGGCAGGTCGGCGGATCGGATCCGGAAGATGTTGTCCCAGAGGCTCGCGCAGCCGATGAGAAGGACGGCGCCGAAGATGCCGTATCCGAGATCGTCGAGCATGGCGCCCGCCAGGATCCGGAGGCCGAAGAGGAGGACGATGAAGACCGCAACCCAGGATGCGATCTCGCCGAGGGTGATGCGCAGGAGTTCCGCAAGAGAGGCTCCGATGGCGCCGCCGGCGTTGTGCGCAGGGCTCGCGGGGGGATTCGCGTAGCGGGGGAGATCGCCTGGCGAGAAGGTGTAGAGGCTGACGAGCGTAAAGCAAGCCAGCAGGATTAGAAAAACCCCGATCAGGATTCGAACGGCGGGAACGCGATCCATCCGTGTGTCGGTGGACGCGCCGGAAATTTAGTTTTCAGGGAAGGACGACGGAAGTGTAGCACCGGTCGCAACCCCTGCCTAGCCCCCGCATCAGGAATCCTTCCCCTCCTGGATCCGGCGCACGAGGTCCTCGTCGATGACCAGGGTCTCGGTCTCGAACTCCCTGGATTCCAGGGCCCCATGGAAGGAAGCGCTGGCGATGTCCCGGAACACGAGCGAGAACGTCGAGATCCGGATCTTGTCCTTGTCGCGCAAAAAGGCGGCCTGGATCCGCTGCCCGTTGACGAACGTCCCGTTGGCGCTTCGCTGATCCGCGATGGTCCAGACCCCGTTCTTCATCTGGATGACCGCGTGGATGCGGGAGACGATCTTCGCCGGCAGGCAGATGTTGTTGTCCTTCTCGCGGCCGATCGTGTACTGGAAGGAGGCGTGAAGCCTAAGCGGGGGGTAGGGGACGCAGACAATGAACTGGGCGTTGCCTTTGAAATCGTCGACAAGGGGGTGGGAAGGGCGCGCGGGCGGGAAGGTCCCGGAGCCGGGCGCGGGTATTGCGGGGCGCAAGCCGCCGGAAACCGAGGCGCTCGCCCCCGGTCGAAGCCCCGCGCCCGTGGCGCCGGGGGCCGGCCGCGCGTCCGCGGACAGGGTCTCGGAGCAGAGATTGCAGGACCGGGCCTCGGCGGGATTCAGATACCGGCACTTGGGACAGATGACCGCAGGCATGTTGCACGGCATTGTAATCCTTGATCCCCCGGAGGCGACTCCCTACACTCTTTCACGATGCCGACCAAGGAATCCATCGAGGCCGCAAAGGCCCACGCCGGAAAGATCGGGGAACAGGTCCAGCGGCTCGCAAAGGCCTTCGCCGCCGGACAGGCCAAGCCCGAAGACCTTCGGGCCCGCAAGAAAATGCACCGCCGGGCCCTTCGCCGCTGGCGGGCGCTCTCGGGCAAGAAGCGCAAGCTCACGAAAGAGCAGCGCCCCAAGAAACAGACGAAAAAGAAGGAATAGCCGGGCCGGAGGCCGCCGCCCGACCGAGCCGTGGACGCAACCTGCGAACGCGCGGAGTCGAAGTTCCCGCCGCGCTACCTTCCCAAGCCGGTCGAGGAGGCCTGGTACGCGCGCTGGGAATCGCAAGGCCTCTTCCGGTGCGCTCCCGATTCCGCCGCGCGCCCCTACACGATCGTCATCCCGCCGCCCAACGTCACGGGCGCCCTGCACATGGGCCACGCCCTCAACAACACGATCCAGGACGTCCTCGTCCGGTTCCGCCGGATGCAGGGCCGCGACGCCTTCTGGATCCCCGGGACCGACCACGCCGGGATCGCGACCCAGAACGTCGTGGAGCGCAAGCTCATGGAATCGGGCCGGCGCCGCCGCGACATGGCGCGCAAGGATTTCCTCGGCGAGGTCTGGGCCTGGAAGGAGCGTTTCGGCGGCACGATCCTGCGCCAGCTCCGCCGCCTCGGCAGCTCCTGCGACTGGGAGCGCGAGCGCTTCACGATGGACGAAGGCCTCTCCCGCGCCGTGCGCGAGGCGTTCGTGCGCCTGCACGAGCGCGGCCTTCTCTACCGCGGCCCCTACATCGTGAACTGGTGCCCCCAGGACCGGACCGCGCTCGCCGACGACGAGGTCGAACGCGAGGAGACGGAGTCGTCGCTCTGGCACATCCGCTACCCGGCAGCCGACGGCAACGGCGACGTGACCGTCGCGACAACCCGCCCCGAAACGATGCTCGGGGACACGGCTGTCGCCGTGAACCCCGCCGATCCCCGCTACGCCGGCTGGATCGGGCGGCGCCTCCGCCTGCCGCTCCTCGGCCGCGAGATCCCCGTCGTCGCCGACGCCGCGGTGGAGGCCTCCTTCGGGACCGGGGCCGTGAAGGTCACGCCGTCCCACGACCAGGCCGACTTTGAAATCGCGAGACGCCACAACCTGCCGCACATCCAGGTCATCGACGAGGGCGGCGCCATCACGGCGGCGGGCGGGCCCTACGCGGGGATGGATCGCTTCGAGGCGCGCAAGCGCGTCGTGAAAGACCTCGACGCCCAGGGGCTGCTCGTGAAGATCGAGCCTCACACGCTCGCCCTCGGCCGCTGCTACCGCTGTCATGCGCCCATCGAACCGCTGGAATCCACGCAGTGGTTCGTCCGGATGAAGCCGCTCGCCGAGAAGGCCATCGAGGCCACCCGCGACGGCCGCGTCCGGTTCCACCCGGAGCGCTGGACGGACGTCTACCTGCACTGGCTCGAGAACGTCCGCGACTGGTGCGTCTCGCGCCAGATCTGGTGGGGGCACCGCCTCCCGGTGTGGCACTGCCGCGC
>CAYHQZ010000151.1:0-10101 GCA_964358555.1 uncultured Planctomycetia bacterium | reverse complement strand
ATGACCGTTCCGGAGCTCCAAGCGAGGCATGCGGCGGTCTTCGGCGAGGAAACCCGGATCCACCACCGGGACCTGTTGGTGAAGCGGATCGCCTGGCGGCTGCAGGCGCTGGCGGAAGGCGATCTGACCGAGCGGGCGAAGAAGCGGGCGGCGGAGTTGGCGAACGACGCCGACATCCGCGTCCGGCCGCTGCCACCGCCCTCCGGCGCCCCCCCGGCGCGCGTCCCGGCGCCTGCGAAGACCAGGAGAGAGCCCCGGCGCCTTCCGATGCCCGGAACGGTCCTGACCCGGGTCTACAAGGGAAAGGCCATCGAGGTGGCGGTCCTGCCGCATGGATTCGAGTACGACGGCCGGGTCTACAAGTCCCTCTCGGCCGTGGCGAAGACCGTCACCGGGACCCACTGGAACGGCTTCTACTTTTTCGGGATTGGAAAGGAACCTACCCATGCCTGACAAACCGGCCGTCCTGCGCTGTGCCATCTACACCCGAAAATCCACCGAGGAGGGATTGAAGCAGGCATTCAACTCGCTCGACGCCCAGCGGGAATCAGGGGAGGCATACATCGCCAGCCAGCGATCCAATGGCTGGGTGGCCCTTCCGGACCGCTACGACGACGGCGGCTTTACCGGCGGGAACATGGACCGCCCGGCGCTGAAGCGGCTTCTTGCGGACGTGGAAGCCCGGAAGGTGGACTGCATCGTGGTCTACAAGGTGGACCGATTCTCCCGCTCGCTCATGGACTTCGCCCGGCTCATCGAGAGCCTGGACCGAAACCTCGTCTCCTTCGTCTCGGTGACCCAGCACTTCGACACGACCAGTTCGATGGGCCGGCTGACCTTGAACATCCTCCTCTCGTTCGCCCAGTTCGAGCGGGAGATCATCTCCGAGCGAACGCGGGACAAGATCGCCGCGACCCGGCGGAAGGGAAAATGGTCGGGCGGAATGCCGATCCTGGGCTTCGACATCTCCGGCGGCCGCCTCGCCGTGAACGAGCCCGAAGCCAAGGCGGTTCGGAAGGTCTTCGACTTGTATCTGGAACACGAGTCCCTGCTCGACACCTTGAAAGCCCTGGACGGCTGCGGGCTCAAGGGGAAGCACTGGGTGACGAAGGAAGGGATCGAGCGGGGCGGGAATGTGTTCAGCAAGAGCCAGCTTGCGACGTTGCTTCAGAACGTTCTCTACGTCGGCAAGGTGCGTCTGAAGAACGAGGTGTTCCCTGGCGAGCAGCCGGCCATCGTGGAGCCGCGGGTGTTCCAGCGCGTCCAGGCAATTCTGAACCGGAACGCCCTCACGAGGGGTAGCAATGCTCGGAACCAGTTCGGGGCGATCTTGAAGGGGCTGCTCCGCTGCTCCCCCTGCGGGTGCGCCATGATCCACACCCACACGCTGAAGTCCAAGAACCGCCGCTACCGCTACTACGTCTGCACGAACGCCCAAAAACGCGGCTGGCAGAATTGCCCTACGAAGTCGGTCCCGGCGCAGGAGATTGAGCGGTTCGTCATCGAGCAGATCCGGGGGATCGTGAAGGACCCGGCGCTGGTGAAGGAGACGCTGCAGGCGGCGAGGAAGCAGGCGCTTTCGCGGATCGAGGAACTCGAGGGCGAGCGGGCCGGCATCGAGAAAGACATCGCCCGGGCGAACACCGAGATCCGAAAGATCGCCGGCGAGGTGGTGCGGAACCCCGCGGCCGCCGATCGGATGGCGGACCTGGTGGGCCAGGCGCAGGCCCTGGGCAAGAAGGCGGCCGACGCGGACGCGGAGGTCGCCTCCACCCGCGCGGGAATGGCGGGCGACAAGGAGGCGATCCAGTCCCTTGAGAACTTCGAGCCCGTCTGGGACGCGCTGTCGCCGAAGGAGCAGGCGCGGCTCGTCTCGACGTTGGTCGAGCGGGTGGAGTACGACGGCGCCAAGGGCACCGTCTCGGTGACGTTCCATCCATCGGGTCTTCAGGCGCTTGTTGGCCAGACGAAGCGCAAGGAGGAGGCGGCATGAGCCCGGGAACCTTCACGCTGACGCAGGCGGTCCACTTCCGGCGCGGCCGTAATGGGCAGAAGGTCATCGCCGAGGGGGCACTTCCTGAGCCCGCCGCCGCGCCCCCGCCGGGAAGAATCCCCCGGGTCGCACGCGTCATGGCGCTCGCGATCCGGCTGGAAGGTCTCGTGCGAGCGGGCCACGTCGCCGACTACGCCGAGGCCGCCCGGCTCGGCCACGTTACCCGGGCGCGGGTCTCGCAGATCCTGATGCTCCTCTCGCTCGCCCCGGACATCCAGGAGGAGATCCTGTTTCTGCCCCGGATCGAGCGGGGGCGGCAGCCGTTGGGCGAGAAGGCGCTGCGGCCGATCGCGCTGGTCCTCGAGTGGAAGAAACAGCGTGCGATGTGGGCGGAACTGAAGCGCCGGGCGGGGCTGTAGAGGGCCCGTCGGCGTGGCCCTCCCACACCCGCCCTCCGAACCTTCACACCTGCCCCGGGGAATTGACCGAACAGGAATGGCGGCATAGGCTTGCGCGCTTCCCAGCATAGGGCGTACCTACGACACCGCAGTGGACTGGCGAGGCGTTGACGATGAGCGGGCCGCGGGTGAGGACGGGGGGATTGTTTGTTCGGAAAGAAACGAGGGATCGCGATGTCCGAGGAAGCCAAGACTGGTGACGGGAAGGTGCCTTCCGGTGAGTTCTGGACGAACGAGATGGAGTTCGATTCCACCCGGGCGGAACACGACTTTGCCCAGGATGGCGCGTCGGACCGATGGCTGGAGAAGTTGTCCGGCCAGCAGGTCCGGATGTTGTGCCGCCTCCTAAACCTGAAGCATGCGGATTCGATCCAGAAGATCCGCCCGCCGCTCCACGATCAAGCCGCCAAGGACCTGACCCCCTTCTACCTCGTGGAGCAGTTCGGCCGCGGCAAGTCGGAGGTCGCCATTCTGGAGGTGGCCCAAGAAGCGCTGCCCCCGGAGGTTGTCGCCCTTTGCATCCGGCAGAAGCGCGAATCAAGGAAGCCTGGAAAGAAGGAGACCCCACCTGAGGACCGCTACGACAAGAACGCGCTCCTCTTCGCGCTCTATGCGAAGTCTCCGAAGCTGCTGAAGGAGGTCTTCCACTTCGACAAGGTCCACAAGAAGGGCTTCGCCAGCATGGCCATGGACAAAGCGGCGCACCATCCGCCGAAGGCATCCTTCAAGGCGTTTCTCACGGAGAAGGCCATTCGCGAAACCATCGAGGCATACCAGAAACCCCGTCGTGACGGCAGCCTGTCGGAGCTCCAGGGCATCTGGGTGCGCGAAGAGCGGTGTTACGTCTTCATCCGACGAACGGAACGGCCGGGCCACATCCACGATGGCCATCGGGGCATCGTGCATGGATACCGTCCTGAATGGATCGTCCTCGACTTCTCGCCGGACGGCGACCAGGTCAACATCGCCTCGCATAGCATCGACGAGCCGAGGGAAATCGCGGAGTTGATTGCGGGGCGGTTCTTCGGATGCCCTTGCAACTTCGTGAACGAAGAGAAGAAGACGGATGTCAAGATCGTGAAGAAGTTCATCGCCGCCGCCCGGGCGAGTGACAACGGGATCGGCCTCGTCGAGGCATGCGTGGCGAATTCGCCGCTCAATGGTGCATCCAAGGTGCGGATTTCCAATGACACCACAAAGTCGCTCCGTGAATCCCTCGACCAGATCGACAAGATCGCGGGCGAATTGATGGGCAACCTCGCGAACGTGGAATGGATCAAGGTGCTCTACCGCGACAAGCGGGTCGGCCTCCTCTTCCACCCGGACGAGTTGGACGATGCGAAATGCGAGGTCCGCTACACCGATCAGCGGCTCAATGCATTCGAGCGGAGGAAGTTCGAACAGGAGATGAGGACGGGCCACGGCATCCACATCCTCTCCACGGAGAAGCGGTGAGATGCCCGACGCCGAGACGACAGCCCAGGTGCTCCGAAACGGAAGCACGCACGAAGCGGACAAGCCGAACATCGCCGAGGCGGTGAAGTGCCTGCTGGAGCACGGGCTGATAAAGACGACCGTCTCCGAATACGTCTCGTGCGCAAACGTGAAGGACCGCGACTACAAGTACGTTCGGAATCGATCCTGCCGGGGGCGCATCGAGTTGAACGACGACCTCGACGAAGATGGGGACGAATTCGTCTGTCCCGAATGCGAACGCATCGTCTATCCCCGCCAAAAGGCCCGGCACAAGATCGTGCGGATCGAGGTGGTGCCGGAAAAAGTCGCGGGCTTCATGGATTGGATCCTCGAGACGAGCGGGCTCTCCCGAAAGCAGATGCATCCCTGGGTCTGGCGCGTCGATACCCCCAAGGGCGAGACGAAGCTCATCGTCGCGGACTACTGCGACATGGAATACATCGCCCGCGACTGGGCACTTCAGAACAAGGCTTGTTTTGTCGTGGTTGACGCGGCTGGTTGCTCGACCCGCTTTCTGCCGGAGGAATGGATCACCTGGGAAAGATTCGCCGACATCGTCTGCGAATCAGATGTGCTGGCCAAGGCACTTCTCCGCTCCGCCGAGGTCGTTGCTGATCCGAAGATTTGCGTCTCGGCGCCGGTCTACAGCGCCACGGTTCGGCCGATCATTTCGGGCGGAAGCTCACAGAAGAAGGCCAGCGACGAGGAGGCCGAGAGAAAGGTTGAGAAATCATGGCCCGATCCGGAAGAACACACAGTCGCGAAATTCTGGACCAGGGAAGACGGTGTCTTCTGCTTCTCAACCAGGACTCAAGGCCATGAAGACGGTAGGGTTGAATTCGCGCCGGTGAATAACAAGCCGACCAATCAGATGCAACTGATGAACGTCTTGCTCTTCAAGCATCCCACCGAGGTGAGCCTGGCAACGCTGATCGAGCAGGTCTACCCGGAATCGAAGGAAAAGGTTCGCAACGATGGCGCAGAATTGGCCCGAACGCTCAAGAACCTGCGCACGCTCATTTCCGACGTCCGCAACAAGAAGATGACGCCTGCTGGAATCAACCCCGAGATCCTGCCCTCCATCGACATCGAGACGCAGCGAAACGCCACTATTTGCCTACGGTTAGCACATGTGCGCAACTTGGACGACGAAGACGAACGGCGGCCTAAAAATCCTGCCTAGGCGTCTCACCTTCTTGAGGGTTTCGCACTGAAGTGTGCGTTCCTTCAAGTCAGGCTAAGGTGACCTATCGAAGAGGTCGTCTATTTCGTCGATATGAAAGGATGCAGCGCTTGGTCGTTTTTCGTCGTCGTCAGGCTCGTCCGGGGCGAAATAGTGCTCTGCATGTTCTTTGACATCATAAGCGTCGACAATTTCTTGAATCTGGGAATCAGTTAAAATAAGCCCGAAAAGGCTAAGTTTCTTTTCGATCAGCGCACGAAGATTATCGCCCACCTTCCAAGTTTCGTCTGGGCCTATCGTTCTGAAGACCTCGTCATCTGAGAACTCGTCATTGACGGCAATTTCCAAGTATTCCTTGGCTGCCTCCTCTAACATAGGCAAGACTTTTCCTTGTAAAGGTTCACTTAGATTTACTTGAATGGAGCAAAGACGGTTGAGCCCGAGGGAAGTTGGGTTACAAGAACATGCATTTTCAATAAATTGCGCTGCTTTTTCGCCTACAATCAGCGCAGAGGCGAAAGCGAGATCAACTAGTTCTGCAATGTCGTAAAAATTGGATGGGCATTCTGAACTAAGAACGAATTCGATGCAGCGACGAAACATCACGTCATCTGCATCTATTTTGGGGGATGGCCCATGTAACAGGAGGTATGCTAAAGATATATATTCGGCGGAGTAACCGATAAAGCCCTGATCGATTGCAGACTGCAATAAATATCGCGTTATCGAGGTAGCTTCTTTTTCCCCGAGAAGATTGTTTGCTATTAGGGAGGCTAGCGTTCTGAGTGACGTAGTAGAGCGAAGGCACGAGAATGCAGCCCTAAGCGAGGGCACATCCGTCGCGTAACGGTGAAGAACGAAATCGCCAATTGAAGGGTTGAACAATTTAATTTTGGCTCCTAAGTCGATGGCGATAGAGCGCGATAGGAACGAACCAGTTAGATGTTTAAGATTAACAATGAAATCTCTACTGCCTTTGCATGTTGCCGCATCAGGCCGGGATGTATACCGAGAGTATGCTTCCGCCAACTCGGCCTGGTCAATTGAGCGTCCGTTCAATGCGACAAGCAAAACCATAGCTCGACCAAAATCATCAAGTTGCGCCTCGAATGGATTTTGCCAAACCGTCGTTGGATTATCGAGCAGACCTTTGACATGAGACCAGTAGGTTGTCGCAGCGCAGTTAACGAGATTGTCGCTGTTTGTTATGTGGCGAATCAATCGCGGATTGTAATTTCTATGCCGAATCACTTCCTTGTATCGTTTGCCCTCATATAGCACGTCAATATATTCGGGTGCAAGACTTGAGTGCCAAATATGATTGTATAGTATTCGCGCTCGGTCCATCTCGGAAAAGGAATCGAGGGTTATTTCGAACTCGTTCCTGTCGAGGTTGCTGTTCTGGAAAACATCGCTTAGCATTTTCCCTTGGTTCAGAATGGTTGTCCGGGACGTAAGGATGAACCGTTTTTTTGGGTCCTTGCTAATGCGCTTGATAAACTGAACGATATGGGCACCTTCGTGACCGGAGAGCGCTTCGAGATAATTTCGCCCGAGGAAGTCGTCAAAATAAAACACCTGCTCTAGGTTGGTATCATATACGGCCTCAGCTTCTCGTATCTCTTCTGCTACTCGGATGAGCTTAAATCCTTTTGTGATATAGTGCAGGCAGAGATGGTCCGCTAATGTGGTTTTACCGATACCAGCAGACCCAGTAATGATGACACTTCCAAGTTTTTCTAGTTTATCAATAGAAAGATCGTGATTTTTCGTAGGAACGTAGAGTGGAGCTGCAGCAAGGATTTCTTCGACCGCAAACGCGCTCCGATCAATTATTGGTTTGTTGATGAAATTCAGAAGGACTGTAGTGCTCGTTATCCACAGCTTGTAGTGGAGACGTTCGACCTCAGGATTTCTCGCCAATAGATCGTTTAGGTCTTCCCGTCCAAGAACGTCGTTCGGCAATGCAATGAACGGCTTGAAGATTTCAGATATCCTGGCTTTATCGGTTCTTGAAAGCGCATGCGAAACTGCAAGGATGTACCTATGCGGGCGGAGCTTCTGCACTTTCGGAAACTCAACGTCCTGAAGGTATTTAACGAGCTTCTCGAGTGGATTCGCTAACCAATGCTTGCACTGAAGGATAACCTCCTTGCCTGTGGGTGTGAAATAGCGCCCGTCCACCCCTAGATCGCGTCCAGGCTTGAAACGCTCGTACGTTACCTTGTCGCGGGCGCTAAGGAGGTCAGTTACGAGAACTTCGAACTCCTTGTCGTTCAAAGCCTTGAAGTCGTAGTCTCTCATTGCTTGATTGATGCTGGCAAGAAACCCAGTCTAATCCGCGATGAAGAGAACATGGTAACTGTATATACCTAAAATTCGTTTCGCGTAGGAACGGTCGTTTCCGCGCCGCCATCCCGGAAGCCACCCTCGATCCATCTGCGCAGATCCGAATCGTCGCAACTCCTTTCTGCGCAACCATCTGCGCTAGCGACTCTATTCCTACAAAGAGTCTGGTGTGACGTTCGCCCTGTAGGAGATGCCCGGCGAGACGCCGGGAGTCGCCCGCCGGGAGGACCTCCCACCGGACCTTGTCCAGGCGGTGTTTGCGCTCGATGGCGCAGAAAGGAAGGTCCGGATGATCGGTACGGCGACGAAAGCGGCCCTCTCGCCCGAGAGGCAGCGCCTCGTCGAGTTGATGCAACGGATCGGTTTCGGCCGCATCGAGGGGCTCGCGGTCAAGGACGGCCAGCCCGTCTTCGATCCGGCGCCCCGGATCGTCCGGGACGTCAAGTTCTGTAGCGAGCACGGCCCCCGCCCCGAAGCCAGCCTGGAAGACTTTGCGCTGAAAGCCCAGGTCATCGACCTCTTCGCGGGGCTTCGGGAGATGGGCACCGGGACCGTGTTGGTGCTCGAAGTACATCACGGGCTTCCCTTCCGGATGCAGGTGGAGGTCGCCCATGCCTGAGCGCAGGAATGGGACGCAGGCGGCGTGGAACGGCATCGCCACGCACGCCACGAGAGACATCAACGCCGAAGTCGCCAGGCTCATGCGCAGCGGCGCATTCCCGGAGGCCGATCGCGGCGACCTCGAGCAGGAGCTCGCGCTCGATCTCCTCCTCCGCTTGCCGAGGTTTGACCGGAGGAAGGCCAGCCGGCGGACGTTCGCCTCTCGAATCATCGAGCGCAAGGCACGGAATCTCGTCCGCGGGCGGTTCCGATACCTGCGCGGCCCCGGCCGGAACGCCTGCTCGCTCGCAGACCTCGTTCCGGACAGGGAAGGCCGGCCCGTCGAGCGCGTTGAACTCCTCTCGACGAACGGCCCCGTCGCCTCTTCCTCTCCAAACGCCACCGACCTGGCGATGGACGTAACGCCGGTCGTCTCGCAGCTCCCCGAACGGCTCCAAAACCTCTGCGCGCTTCTCCAGGACAAGAACCCCTCCGACGCCGCGCGCGAGCTCGGAATCCCGCGAAGCACGCTCGCCAGCCAGATGCACAGGGTCCGCGACCGATTCGTCGCGGCCGGGCTCGAAGCCTACTCCCCGTCACGTTCGTTTTCCCGTCGTTCGTCCGGAACCGAAAGGAGAAACCCCGATGCGGTTGCTTGAACAAGTCCAAAAGGGCCTGAACCCCGCACCCCCGCGGATCCTGCTTTACGGAGGCGAAGG
The DNA here is from genome assembly GCA_964358555.1 of uncultured Planctomycetia bacterium. Classification (GTDB taxonomy): domain Bacteria; phylum Planctomycetota; class CAYHQZ01; order CAYHQZ01; family CAYHQZ01; genus CAYHQZ01. The sequence continues at coordinate 1,323 of CAYHQZ010000151.1, read as the reverse complement.
CGAAGGCAAGAGCACGCTGGGCGCGCAGACGCCGAATCCGATTTTCGTCCAGGCCGAGGACGGCCTGGGCCAGATCGACTGCGAGCGATTCCCGCTGGCGAAGGCCATCGACGAGGTCTTCGCGGCGCTGCAGGAGCTCCGGACGGCCGAGCACGGATACGAAACCGTGGTCGTCGACAGCGTCGATGCGGTCGAGCGGCTCATTTTCGACGACGTCTGCAAGACGTTCGCCGTCTCCTGCATCGAGAAGGCCGACGGCGGCTACCAGCGCGGCTACACGCACGCCCTCGGCTACTGGCGGCGGATTCTCGATGCGCTCGATGCGCTCCGGATCGAGAAGGACATGGCGGTCGTTCTGATCGGGCACTCGAAGGTCGAGCGGTTCGAGGACCCGATGGCCATGGCCTACGACCGGTACAGCCCGAGGCTTCACAAGGCGGCGAGCGGCCTCATCACGGAGTGGTGCGACGCGGTGCTGTTCGCGACGAAGCGGTTCCGGACGGAAAAGCAGGAGCAGGGCTTTGGGCGCGAGCGGACCATCGCAAAGGAAGTCGGCACGAACGGCGGCGAGCGGATCCTGCGCTGCATCGGAAGCCCTGCCTGCGTGTCCAAAAACCGCTTCGGCCTTCCGGCGGAGTTACCCCTGTCGTGGCCCGCGCTGATGGCGGGCCTGGTGCGTTCATCCGAAACCCCTGCGTCGCCCGAAATCTCGGGCGTGCAGCAGTAAGCAGAAGGAGTAACAACGTGTCTACCCTGAACTTCGACGCGTCCCAGGTGGAGCCGGCGACGGATTTCGAACCGATGCCGGCCGGGAAGTACTCGGCGGTCGTGATCGAGTCGTCGGACAAGAAGACGAAGGCCGGCGACGGGTCGTTTCTCGAGGCGGTCTTCGAGATCATCGACGGGCCGTTCCGGGGCCGGAAGGTCTGGCACCGTTTCAACCTCGCCAACCGGAACTCCACCGCCGTCGAGATTGCCCGCCAGCAGCTGTCGTCGCTGTGCCGGGCGGTCGGCGTGCTCCAGCCGCGCGACTCGGCGGAGTTGCACAACCTCCCGCTCGTCATCCGCCTGAGCCAGAAAGCCGGGTCGGACGGGATGGTGAGAAACGAAATCAAGGGATTCGCGCGGCGCGAGGCTGTCGTTGCCGCCGCCGCGGCGGCGCCCCAGACGAAGCCCGCGGGAAAGCCCTGGGGACGCTGATGTCTTCAATCCTCCTCCCGCTTCGCACCGTCTCCGAGTCGAACGCGCGCCAGCATTGGCGGGCGCGTGCGAGACGCGCGAAGGCCCAGCGCGCGGCCGCCTGGATGATCGTCCAGGCGGCCC
>CAYHQZ010000150.1:8954-10117 GCA_964358555.1 uncultured Planctomycetia bacterium | reverse complement strand
TCGGCAGCTCCGCGTCGACGACGCGGCGCACGATCCGCCCGACCGTCCGCCAGGAGACGCGGTAGAGCTCCGTGACGGCGGTCTTGTCGGCCATCTGGACCATGCGGGCGACCTTCCGGTCGAACGCCTTGGTATGGCGCGCTGCGGGCGTAGCCCAGGGCACCTGCTCCACGCGGCGGCCGTGCCTGGGGCACCAGCCCTCCCGGACCTCGCCCGCGAGGTAGCACTTCCAGTCCAGGATGTCCCAGTGCCGCCAGCGGACGCGGTGGGAGACGATCTTCCCTCCCAGCCCCTTGTGGCACTCCGGACACCTTGGTTGCGCGTCCTTCCTTCGGCGGACGAGGATCTCGACCTCGTCGAGGTCCTCGAAAATCTGGGCGCCGACGACGAAGACCCCTTGAACCTCGAGCAGAATACGAAACAATCTCTTGAGCGAGCGCACGGCCTGCCTCTTTCTCCCCGAAAGGGGTGTGTTTTTGCCAACACGAGGCTACCGTGCGCCGCATTTCTTTCATGGATTGGTCCGAGGCCCGGCGACTATCGCCAGACAAGCAGGTTTGCCCTGCCTTCTATCCGGCTTGAAAACTATCCGTGGGTGGTGACGCATCTACCGCCGAGGAATGGAGATGTCACATCCGAACGCACTGTGGATTTGGTCAGAAGAACCAAAGAAGGATCGTCGTTATTTACAAGGAAATATCCAAGTCTGATGGCTTCGTTATTACCGCCTTCCACACTGAAGCTAAACTGAAAGGAGCTGTATTATGGCATCGCTAGCCACAAAAGATACCGGGACTCTCCTGAAGAGGTGCATGTCCGTTGCATCTGACGTTCTTAAACTTCCCGGTAATCATGTCTGCATGGACTATGATGAGGAAGCAGACGTTCTCTATATGAGTTTCCGTCGCCCGCAAAGGGCAACTCAAACTGATGAAACAGATGACGGAATCCTAATTCGTAAAGACGGCAAGAAAATCGTTGGCCTTACCATTCTCAATGCAAGTCAGAGGTAAAAAGGGAACGTCTAACAAATCGCTGCACCCGATTTGGTCCGTCGGCCCATCCTTTACAGATCTCAAAAGGTACATGGTTTACACTTTTTGCCCCTCCTTTCAATCCCCGGGGGGCTGCTGCGGAGGGAGCCCGAAGGGCGACCGGAGTGG
>CAYHQZ010000150.1:0-8944 GCA_964358555.1 uncultured Planctomycetia bacterium | reverse complement strand
GGGCGGGTGCGTTGGTCCCCCGATGGGCTACGGTTGTGGCAGCCCCCCGGGGAGCCCACCAACAATCGGGCGGAACGGGCGCTTCGGAAGGCCGTCCTCCCCTCTAGCAGTTGGCCCAAGATTCAATCTGTCATCCAAGCGGTTTCCTCTACTGTTAATTCAGCAGCGCCTGGAGGTTATTACGAGGTGCGGATTGAAAGCGCATATCCAATCGCTGCGGGGAAGGGAGGGACTCCGTCGTGTGCGCCTCCAAGCCCTGACCGCGGCGCGACGGTCGAGCTGGAATCGGCGCGCCACGCCCCGGAGAATGCGTCAGATGGGCGCGTAGTCCTCGATCCGGAAGGCCGGCCGCTCGGGGACGAAGGCGCCCTGGACGGCGTCGAAGACGTAACGCTGGCGGGGGCCGTCGGAAAGGAGTTTCCGAACGGCCTCGCAGAGCACATCCACCTCGTCCTCCGTGTTGTAGACGCCAAAGCTGGCGCGAACGAAACCCGGGACTGTTACGTGGTCGCCGGCGGCCAGGCGCTCGGCGATGGCCTTCGTTTCCTCGTCCGAAAGGTTCAGCAGGATCCGGACGTAGGGCTGGGCACAGAAGCAGCCGTTCCGGACGCCAATCCCCCACTCGTAGCCCAACGCCGCAGCGAGTTTTGCGTGGTCGAGGGCTGCGGCGGTCATCGAGATGATCCCCAACCGGTCCTCGGCAAGCGTCGGATCGAGGGATCCGTAGAGCCGGAGGCCCGGGATTTTGGAGAGCCGTTCGAGGGCGCGACGGGTGAGGGCGCGCTCGTGCTCCGCGATCGATTCCATCCCGATCGCCTGGAGCGTCCGGACGGCGCTGGCGAGCGCCACGGCCCCGGGGACGTTCGGAGTGCCGGCTTCCTCCTTCTCGGGCGGCTCCGCCCAGAGGACCTCGTCGAGGGTGACCGAGTTCGCAGTCCCGCCGCCGACGGCATCCGGGGCGCCCTCCTCGAAAAAGCGCCGGGGGCCGACGAGAACGCCGCTGCCGAAGGGGGCGTACATCTTGTGGCCGCTGAAGACCGCGAAGTCGACCCGGGCGGGATCATCCGGGGCGCCGAGCGAAAAGGGCCGATGCGCGACGATCTGGGTGGCATCCACGGCGATGAGCGCGCCGTGGGCGTGGGCGAGGCGCGCGATCCGGCGGATCGGGGGCATCGCGCCCGTCACGTTGGAGCCCGCCGTCACCGTTACGAGACGCAATCGCCCGGAGACGGAACGGATCTTCGATTCGAGGTCCTCAAGATCCAGGGAGCCGTCGGCGGCGCGGATGTTCGCGTAGAGGATTCGTCCCCCGAGGCGGCGCCACGGCAGGAGGTTCGAGTGGTGCTCCATCGTCGTCGTGACGATGGCCCCGTCCGGACACCCGGCGAACCGCGAGGCGAGTTTATTCAGGGCATGGGTGGCGTTGGGGGTGAAAATGAGGGTGTGGTGCTGCAGGTCGGCCCCCACGAAGGCGGCGACGACCTCCCGGCACTTCTCGTAGACGTGCGTGGACAGAAGCGACTTGAACCCGGTCCCCCGGTGGACGCTGGCGTACCACTCGTAGAAGCGCCGCGAGCAATCGAGCACCGGCAGGAGCGGCGGGGTCGTCGCGGCGTTGTCGAGGTTCACGTAGGGGACGCGCCGGCCGAAGGCGTCCGGGACCTCGCGGTCGACCCCCACGATGAAGGAGCGGACGTTCCGGATGTCGATCTTGGGCATCGCCCCGTCGTGCTCGGGGCAGAACTCCAGGCCCGCCTCGGGTCCGCTCATGCGGTCGGGGCGCCCGAGGGGGCGGGAGCCGCGGCGGCCGCCTTCTCGGCGGCGCACTTCGCGGCGATCCTGCGTTCGAGGTCGTCGCGAAAGAGGGGATACGTGCACACGGGAATCACGCGGATGGCGCCGGTGTCGGGATCCTCGAGGGCGAATCCGGAGGTGCAGTATTTGAGCCTTTCCGCCTCGACGGAATGGCGCTCCTCGAAAGGCAGGATGATCATGCCCAGGGTGTGGCCGAAGCGGGTGTGCTTGCGCAGCAGGTCTTTTAGGCTGCGGCCGAAGAGGAGGCCGGCGAGGATCTTGAAGATGACGGCCGAAGGCCTTCCGCGGACCATCCGCCGGAGGTTGAAGCCGCGTCGCATGAGCGGAAGCAGCGTCCGGAGGATCTTGATCCTCCCCCGCCAGCGCCCGAAAAAGCGTTTCGGGTCGAGGCGCTCCATCCGCGCGTCCAGGTTCCGGACGGCAACCAGGACGTCGTGGCAGAAATCCGCCATCGGGACTTTGAGGAACTCGCTGACCGGCCAGTAGCGCTCCCCGTCCGAAAAAAAGATCATCGCCGACTCGCAGTTCGGGTGGACCCCGCCGAACGTCAGGCGAGGGGAGCCGAAGAAGGAGAAGACCTTTTTCAGGCGGTGCGGCAGCCCGGCGGGGATGAACTCGACGCGCTCGCCCGGGAAGGCCTCCCGGACGATCTCTTCTACGTCCTCGATGGTCGTCGTAATGTCGGAGGAGAATTCCCCCTCCTTCCAGTTCTCCGTCAGCGGAATCATGTGCAGGTTCGCGATGAACGAGCGGTTCTCGTGGCAGAAGTCGATGAGGTCCCGGACGTGCTTGTCGTTCACCTTGCGGGCGACACAGCACATGATCGTGTGCTTGCGGTTCGTGAATTTCTTCAGGTTCTCGAAGGCCTTGAGCTTTTTTTCGTAGGCGGCCGCGTTCTTGCGCAGGCGCTCGTAGATTTCCACGCCCCGGCCGTCGAAGGCGATGAGCACCCGCGCGCCGCTGTCGCAGACCCGCTTGCAGAAGGCTTCGTCGGCGAGCCGAAGGCCGTTGGTCACGATCCCGATCCGAAGCCCCCGCGATTCCGCCATCTTGATGATCTCGAACATGTCCTCGCGGACGGTGGGCTCGCCCCCGAAGAGGTTCACGGTAGGCAACGGATCCATCGCCGCGAGGCCGTCAAGGACCCGGCGGAAGTAGTCGAGCGGCGGATGGAACTCGAAGCCCATCCCCGGGATGTTCGCGATGCAGATGGGGCAGTTCATGTTGCACCGGTTCGTCACGTTCAAAAACGCCATCCGCGGGCGGTGGGCGTGGTCGCAGGAGAGGCAGTTGAGTCCGCAGGCGTGGGCCGCCTCGTCCGGCTTGTATTCAAAGATGTCCCGCTTTTTTTGCCACACGGCGGCGTCGGAACTCACGAGCGCGGACGTCGTCCCGCACGTCGCGCATTCCTTCGTCAGGTAGACCTTTCCGTTCTCGATCGTGTGGCGCGTCTTGACGATCCGCTTGCACGTCTCGCAGACGCCGAGGTTCGGAATGGCCATACGGACGCCGGGGCTATTCCGCAGGGGCCTTCGCGGCCGGCTTCTCCGGGGCGGGAGCCCTGCCGCTTCCCTTCGAGAACGTATCGTCCCCCAGAACGTCCACGGTGGTAAGCCCGACGAGGAAATCGAATATCTGGGACCACTTGCAGTTCGCGGTCACGCCGATGAAGCCGACGTGGACCCACTTGTTGCAGGTGGCGGTGTACGACGCGGGGGGCGTATTCTCGCCGAAGAGCCCGACGAGGCCGGCGTTCCACTCGGCCGGGGATTTCGGATCGTCCATCTTGAACTCGTCCCCGTAACCGACCTGCTCGTAGGCCCAAAGCACGACGCCGCCCGCCTTCTGCCGGGCCGGAACGACGCCGCCTTCGCGCTGGCACCAGCCGATGAACGTCCCCTCGAAATTCGACCACCCGAGCGTCACGGCGCTGAAGAAGGAAACGTAGAGGGAGGCCGTGGGCTTCGAGGAAACGGTGACGCCGATCGCGAACATGTCGGCGAAGTCGTTGCCCCGGTCCTTCAGGTAGGAACAGCCGACCGAGAGGAACGCCGCCGAAAGAAGCGCCGCCTGCCCGATCCGGTTGAATCGCCTCGTCAAGGACATCGTTTCTCCTTCTCGATGGGCCCCGGGAAAACCTTCCGAAGCCGAAGATGAAAATCGAAGGGGATATTTTGCCGCCTCCGCATCGGAAGTCAAGGCAACAGATGCAATACGACAATCCCGATCGGAGTAGATGGGATGACGTCCTGTTCAGGCTTTTTTCTCCATCGCGTAGGGCCAGATCCGCATCCCCCCGGTAACGTTCCGCGCCTTGAACCCCTTCTGCGCGAGCATCCGCTGGGCGTTGTAGGAGCGGTAGCCCGTGGTGCAGATGACGAAGACTTCGGCCCCCGCGGGCAGTTCGCCGACGCGCGCGCGGAGTTCCTCGAGGGGGATGTGGACGGCCCCCGGAATGTGCTGCTTTTCGTAGAAGGGTTTCTGCTGGACGTCGAGAACGAAGGGCGGCCGGCCGGATGCCAGCCGCGACTGCAATTCGTCCGGCGAGGCGGCGTCCATGAGGCCGTCGCTCGCGTTGGACGAGACGAGTCCCGCCATGACCGCCGCCGGCCGGTGGGTGGAGAACGGCGGGGCGTAGGCAAGGTCCAGGTCTTTCAAGTCCCCGGCCTTCATCCCCGCGAAGATGGCGGTCGCAAACGTGTCGATGACCTTGTCCGCCCCCTCGCCGAGGACCTGTGCGCCGACGAGCGTCCCCGTGGCCTTCTCGGAGACGACTTTCACGTAGAGGCGCTGGCCCTTCATGTATTCCGGGCGGTTGAAGGGGTGCAGGTGGACGACCGACGGCTCGCGTCCCAGCGCGCGCATCTGGCGCTCGGTGAGGCCGGTGCCAGCGGCCGGGAGCGAGAAGAACTTCACCACCCAGGTGCCGAGCGCCCCTGCGAACGTCTCCGTCCGGCCGGCGGCGTTGGCCCCGGCGATCCGCCCCTGGCGGTTGGCGGAAACGGCCAGCGGGGTCCAGACGGGCTTCCCGCTCACGCGGTGCCGCGACTCGCAGCAGGCCCCGGCGGCGAAGATCCCGGAGACGTTCGTCCGCTGGAACTCGTCCACGGCGATCGCCCCCGTCTCGCCCAGCGCCACTCCCGCGCCCGCGGCAAGAGAGACCTCGGGCCTCGCTCCGGCGGCGCAGACGACGAAATCGAACTCGCGGTGTTTTTTCCCGCCCATGCGCGCCCGGAGCCGCGCGAGCACCGCTTCCAGGCCGGAGAGCGGCGAATCCGCCAGGAATTCCACGCCGCGCGCTTCCGCCTCCGCGGCCAGCGGGGCGGCCATCTCCGGATCGAGGCCGCCGGGAATCGCCTGGCCCGTCGCCTCCAGGAGCGTCACCTTGAGGCCCGCCGCGGCGAAGGCCTCGGCCGCCTCCAATCCGATGTAGGAGGCCCCCACCACCAGGACCTCCCGGCCCTTGCCCTTGCGGGCGTGCGGCAGCAGTTCGTGCAAATCCTCCAGCGTGTACATGTCATGGACACCGGGCAGGTCGATTCCCTCGACCTTCGGCCGGCGGGGCCGCGAGCCGGTGGCGAGAACGAGGGCGTCGTAGGGCAGCGTGACCGTCTTTCCCTCCAGGACCTCCTCGGCCGCCACGGTCCGGTTCCGGGCGTCGATCGAAACCGCCTCGCAGTTCGTCCGGACCGTGATGCGGAAGGCGCGCTGGAATCCCTCGGGGCGCACCAGGACAAGCTTGTCCGGATCGGCCACCTCGCCCGCGAGGCTGTAGGGGATGCCGCAGGCGGAATAGGAGACGAACTCCCCCTTCTCGAGAACCGTGATGTCCGCGCTTTCGTCGATTCGCCGGGCCCTCGCCGCCGCCGAGCCCCCGGCCGCGATACCGCCGATGATCAGGATTTTGCGGGCCAACGCCGACCTCCTTGCAATGGGTTTCGATTCCTGCGCCTATCATCGCGAACGCCGGTTTCCTGTCGAGCCTTGAGCGAACTCTCTTCCCGGGAGTAGGATTCCGCTTCCGGCCCCGAGATCCACATGACCACATCGAAAAACCGCTTCGCACCGGCGCTGGCCCTCTTCGCGGCTTGCTTCTGCGGCGCGGGCGAGCCGCCGGCCGAGCCGGCTCCGAAGGGCGACGGAGGCTTGCCCGAGGCCGGAACGTCGGGCGATTCGAAGCCCGGAACGCGCGCGGAGGCCGAGACGCTGAAGAAGGAGGCCATCGAGATCCTGAAGGAGATGGAGGCCTCCTCGCCCGAGCCCAAGGCCCGCATCGAAAAGAGCAAGGCCGCCATCGACAAGCTCAAGGCCGCAAAAAAAATCCTCGACGCGCTGCCGCCCGACAAGGCGGGCGAGGCCATGGCCGAGGTGAACGCCCTGCTCTTCTGGGCGAAGAAGATGATGCCCATCGCGGCGGCGCCGCCGCCCGTGCCGCCCAAGACCCCGGAGACGGCGAAAACCCCGGAGCCCGCGAAGACCCCGGATCCCTCGAAGCCGCCCGAGACCGCCGAGCCCTCCAAGCCCGACCCGGCGGCCCTCGAGCGCGAGGCGGAGGTCGCACTCATGGACGCCAACATCTACGAGGAGCGCCATCCCGAGGATCCCTTCATGCTCTCCGTGCGCTACCTCGAAGTCGCGGAGCGCTTCCAGGGCACCCGCTCGGGCCTCCAGGCGCAGCAGAAGGTGATGGACGCCATGCGCCGGACGATGGAGGAGATCCGGAAGGCTCGCAACGCCGTGCAGAAAGCGAGGGAGGAAGCCGACCGGGCCCGGCAGCAGCCGCCAATCACCGTCCCGACCCCGAGGGTCGGCCCCGGCAACCCGCCCGGGATGATCACGGAAGTCCCCGGCGTCAAGGTCGAGTCCGCGACGAAGCCGGTCGGCAGCGACGCAGGTCCGCCGTTCTCGAAGCGCTTCAGCCGGATGGACGCGACGGCCTGCCTCTACCGCCAGAAGAATCCCCGCCTCAACGCGGACGTCCACTACCTCTGGATGCAGGTCCGCTTCTTTGACGGCGAGAGCCAGGTCCGCCCGGTCGGGACGCGCCTGAAGATCACGCTTTCGCAACAGACCGCGCAGGGACCCGTTTCGATGGCGCAGGCCCCCCACGCGCTGACCGAGGACGCCTGGAAGAACATCCGCCACGACCCGAACTGGAACTGCCTTTCCCACCAGCCGGGCCTCGACGCCCCGGTCTTCGCGCGCGAGGGATACCCGAAGCGTCCGATCCACGCCAACCAGGACATCCTCTACGCCTTCATCCAGCACTTCACGAACCTCGACCCATCGTCCGTGAAGTCCTGGCGGGTCCGCCTCGAGATATGGGACTCCGCCGGCGCCGCGAAGCAGGCCGAAACTCCCGAGATGGCCGTCCGCGTGCTCGATTCCGCGGGGACGGACACGGCCGAATTGCCCCCTGGCGCCACGGCCGATCCCGAGGATGCCTTGGCCTCGCTCGCCCTCGGGGAGGAGCACATGAAGGCCGGCCGCAGCGCGGAGGCCGAAAAGGCGCTGAAGCAGGCGATCCGACTCTTCGAGAAAATTGAGGGCGCCGAGGGCGAAAACCTCGCCACCTGCTACAACCGCCTCGGGTCGGTCTACGGCGGCCGCCGGCAGTTCCCCATCGCCGAGCAGTGCATCCGGAAGGCCTACGTGATGATGGGCCGGATCGCCGGGCCCGACAATCCGAAGCTCGTCCCGTTCCTGGAGAACCTCGAGGCCCTCCTGAACGCCACCGGCCGGCGCCCGGACGCGCAGAAGGCCCGCGCCAAGATCGCCGAGATCCAGACCCGGGCGGCCCATGGGACGCACCCCTAGATGGAGCCCCGGGAGGCGGATTCGCGCGGGACGGATCCGCCGACGGAAGGCGGGGCGAGCGGAACGGGAACGCCCCTCCCGGTCCTTCTCCTCCGGATGATTGCGATCTCCGCGATTGCCCTCGGGACGTTCGAATTGGGCACCCGCCTCGCGCGGAAGGCGGCTTCCCCGCCCGGGAAATCCGCGTCCGCCTGGCCGGAGCCGGGGACGCGCGGCGAGGGCCCCGCCCGGATCGGCGACGAAAGCGTGGGCGTCCGCAGGATTCGCCGGCCGGAACCGCCGCGCGAGGCCCTCGAATGGGTCCTCAAATCCGAGGGCGCCGACCCCGAATCCATCGTGACCTCGAATGCGTCCCCGGATTTCGCGGCGGCGGCGGCGCGGGCGGGCGGGCGGCCCATCGCGGCCCAGGCCACGCCGCTCCCGGGCGGCGGCTCGAGCGTCCTTATGATGCGGGGGCTGCCGGGGGCGCCCCGGATCGCGCAACGCCTGGAAAGCCCGCTTGCGGGCGCCCGCGAGATCTTCCGGGTGGAGTCGCCCGGGGGGCGGTCGCTTCTGCTGCTGGAATCGGGACTGGCGCCCGAGGCCGCGGAAAGCGAGGTCCGCGCCTCCCTCGAACGCGCGGGCTTCCGGGAAATTCCCGGCGCGGGGGACGCCGTCGCGAAATCCCTCGGCGAGGGCGCGCGCGCCATCCTCGCCTCCCGGGGCCGCCGGCTCACGTCCGTCGTCCTCGAGCCCGGCCGCGGCGGCACCCGGGTCGTCGTCTGGGGCGCGGGCGAGTAGCGAGGCAAGGGCGCCTACTCCCCTTCCCCCGATTCGGCATACACTAGGAACCCAACGGGAGGAACACGATGGGAAAGTCCGGATTCGCGCTCGTGATGGCGGGAGTTCTCGCGGCCCTGGCCTACGTCGGGATGCGGAAGCTCAACCAGGACCGGGCGCAGGAATACAAGACGAAATACGAGTCGATGAAGATCATCGTGGCTCAGAATCCGCTGCAGCCCGGCGACAAGCTGCAGGACGCTTCCATCGGGACGACCGAGATCCCGAGAACGGCCCTCCGCCCGTTCATGATCACGAACGACAACCGGAACGCCTACCTCTACCGTCCCGTCGTCCGCCGGATCGAGCGGGGCCACCCCATCTTCACGAGCGACCTCGGCATCGAGGGCGAGCGGAGCGACGCGACCCGGGTCGAAAATGGCTACCGGCTCGTCTCGATCGCGGTGGACGACGTCTCCGGGGTCTCGGGCCTCGTCCAGCGGGGCGATCGGGTGGACATCCTCATGACGCTCTCGCTCAACCAGGGCCAGGG
>CAYHQZ010000149.1:0-10210 GCA_964358555.1 uncultured Planctomycetia bacterium | reverse complement strand
TCCTCTGGGGCGCGGGTCGCCCCGCGCCTCGCACGGCCTACCCGGGGGTGCCCCGCCTCGCGGCGGGGCGCGCGGGCCGCGCGTCCCCCTGTTCGGCCTTTCTCCCGGTGGGGCTTGCCTTGCCCCCGCCGTCGCCGGCGGGGCGGTGAGCTCTTACCTCGCCTTTTCACCCTTGTCCGGCCCCTCGCGGGGCCGTCGGCGGTTCGTTCTCTGTGGCGCTGTCCCTGGGACGGGGCTTGCGCCCCGGCCCGGCGGGTGTTGCCCGCCACCGTGCCCGGTGGAGCCCGGACTTTCCTCCCCGGACGTTTCCGCCCGGAGCGGCCGCCTGGGCCCTCCCGAGGCCACCTTACCCGAACGGGACCGTTTCCGCGATACACTCCCCTCCCCATGCCCCTCCGACGCGCGGTCTACGCGGGGTCGTTCGACCCCCTGACCCAGGGCCATCTCTGGATGATCCGCGAGGGCGCCCGGCTCTTCGACGAGCTCGTCGTCGCGATCGGAACGAATCCCCAGAAGGCCTGCACGTTCGACCTCCCGACGAGGCTTTCGTTCCTGCGGGCCTCGACGCGACGGATAAAGAACGTGCGCGCCGCCTCCTTCGAGAACATGTTCCTCATCGATTTCGCGACCCGGATCCGCGCAACCCACATCCTCCGCGGGGTCCGGAACGAGAACGACTACGCCTTCGAGCGCGGGATGCGGAACATCAACGGCGATCTGAACCCACGGATCACGACGGTCTTCCTGATGCCGCCGCGCGATCTCTCGGAAGTCTCCTCCTCCTTCGTCCGCGGGCTCGTCGGCCCCGCGGGATGGGAGCGCAAGATCCGGAAGTACCTCCCGGCCCCGGTCTACGAGGCCTATCGCGCCCGGTTCCGGACCTCGCCTCCCCTCCAGTAGCCGCTTCGTCAGCGGCGGCGCGGCGGCCGCCGGACGGAACCGCGAACGGGCCCCCGCCGGCCCGACGGCGGAAGGAACGTGGGCAGGTCCTTCGGAAGGGAGTCCGCGCGCCGCGCCTCGAGGATTCCCTCGAGACGCGCCCGGGCCGCCGCGGCGCTCGGGGGCCGCGCGGAGGGGACCTTGGCGAGAAGCGACACGAGAAAGGCGCAGGCCTCGCGCGAGACCCCCAGCGTCTCCAGGCGCTCGAAATCGTAGGGCTTCGTAACCTGGAACCGGAGCGCCTCCTCCGCGCTCGCCCCGGGAAACGGCGGGGCGCCCGTCAGGAGGTGAAAGAGGGTGGCCCCGAGGGCGTAGAGGTCGGCCCGGGCGTCGAGCCGGGAATCCATCCGGGCCTGTTCGGGGGCGATGTATTGCGGCGTCCCGAACGTGTAGCCGCCCGTCGCCCCGAGGGCGTCCTTCCCGATGCGGCTCGCGAACCCGAGGTCGGAGAGCTTCACGGCCCCCTCCCCCGCAAGCAGCAGGTTCGAGGGCTTCACGTCGCCGTGCAGGACCTTGAGCTTCGCAAGGTGCTCGAGGGCCCGCAGGGCCTGGAGGGCGCAGGAGAGGACGAAGGATTCCGGCAGCGGCCCGAGCGACTCCGCTCGCTCCAGCAGCGACGGGCCCGGAAGCAGCTCGAGGGCCATCCAGACGAGCCCCCCGGAGCCCTCGTCGAGACCCTCGACGATGTTCGGGTGGCGGAGGGCCTTGAGGAGCTTCCCTTCCCGGACGAACCGCTCGCGCGCGAGGGCATCGCCCGCGAGATTCGGCTTCAGGATCTTGAGCGCGACCTCCCGGCCGGTCTTAAGCTGCTTTGCCCGGAAGACGGCCGAGATGCCCCCGGCCCCGAGCGGAGAGACGATGCCGTAGCCGGGGACCGCGAGGGGCATGACCCCCCGAGTCTACCATCGCGATCGAGGGCCTTGGCGCCGATGTCCCTGCGCCACTGGGCGCCGGGGAAGCGGATCCGGCGGACGGCGGCGTAGACGCGGTCGCGGGCGGCCGAGAGGTCGGCGCCCCAGGCGGTGACCCCGAGGACGCGCCCCCCCGCCGTGACGAGCCGGCCGGAGGAATCGAGCGCGGTCCCGGCGTGGAAAACCTTCACGTCCCGGTCCTCCTCGGCGCGCTCGATCCCATCGATGGGAGATCCCTTCACGGGGGCGTTCGGATAGCCCTTCGCGGCCATGACCACGGTGACGGCGGCGCCCGGTCGCCACTCGATGGTCTCGTTCTCGAGCCGGCCCTCGGCGCAAGCAAGGAGGTGCGCGGCCAGATCGCTCTTCATGAGGAAGAGAACGGCCTGGGTCTCCGGGTCGCCGAAGCGGACATTGTATTCCAGGACCTTGGGGCCGGACGAGGTGAGCATGAGGCCGGCGTAGAGGACGCCCTCGAACCGGCGATCGTCGGCGGCCAGGCCGTGGGCCGTGGGAACCAGGATCTCGCGGCGGACCTGCTCCAGGGTCTTGGCCGAGCCGAACGGGGTGGGCGCGTAGGCCCCCATCCCGCCGGTGTTCGGCCCGCGGTCGTAGTCCTTCAGGCGCTTGTGGTCCTGGGCCGGGACGAGCGGGGCGATCGTGCGGCCGTCCGCGAGGCAAAGGACCGAAATCTCCTGGCCCTCGAGAAACTCCTCGAACACGATCGAATCGCCCGCGGCCCCATGGACGCGGTCCTCCATGAAAGTGCGGATGATCCGGACCGCGAACGGCCGCGTGCGGCAGACGACCACGCCCTTCCCGGCGGCCAATCCGTCGGCCTTCACCACGATCGGGACCGGGGCATGCTCGAGATACTGTTCCGCAAGGCGTTGGTTGTGGAAGACCTGGTAGTCCGGCGACGGCACGCCGCTCTTGCGCAGGATGTCGCGGCAAAGCGCCTTCGAGCCCTCCAGCGCCGCCGCCCGCGCGGAGGGGCCGAAGACGACGAGCCCCAGGGCCCGGAGCCGATCGGCAAGCCCCAGGACCAGCGGCGCCTCCGGCCCCACGACCGTGAGGTCCGGCTTCTCCCGCTTCGCGAGGCGGCAGATCCCATCCAGGTCTTCCGCCTTGAACGGCAGGCACTCCGCCTCCTTCGCGATGCCCGCGTTGCCCGGCGCGCACCAGACCTTCGAGACCTTCGGCGACTGCTTCAGTTTCCAAACCAGGGCGTGCTCCCGCCCGCCGGAGCCGACGACGAGGATTCGCATGCCGCCGCCGACAGGAGTTGCTTCTTGCTTCATGCCATAAATCGTCGCATATCCGGACGAAATCTCACGATACTTTCCTACGTTTTCCCGTCTTGCGCTTATCGTTTCCACAGCAAACAACATTAGTTGTGCCCATATTGAATATCTTTCGAAATTCATAAAAGACAAAGAATCCCATGCAATTTTCCGGCAGTGAAAAACCAGAAGCCTGAACCCAGGTTGCAGTTGCTTATCAACTGTACGCCCCTTAAGTCCACGACCCTTTTCATGCCTATATAGGGCTTCCGTGAAGTTGCTTAGTTGTCCAGAACAACGCGAAATCCGATTCCGTTGAACGGGTGGTTCGATTCGCACCTGACGCGCAGGGCAGAACGGCAGTACGCCGGAGCACTGTCCCAGGAGCCACCACGCATGATACGATTACTGCCCATCGGCGATCCCCTCGGATCGATGGCGACAACCTTCGAGATCGGGTAATCACCGTCCCAATCCATGCACAACTCCCAGACGTTTCCGTGCATGTCGAAAAGTCCCCAATCATTCGGATTCTTCTTCCCAACGGGGTGCGTTTTTCCTCCGCTATTGCTTTTATACCACCCCATGTCCTCCAAATTTCCCGTCCCGCCATACGCCCTATCGCTTCCTGCCCGACAGGCATATTCCCATTCTGCTTCCGTTGGTAGGCGGAACTTTTCCCCTTCGCTCTCGCTCAATTTTTTGCAGAAATCGATAGCGTCGTCGCTGGAAACATTGTCCACGGGGAGATTGTTGCCTCGGTTTTCGCTCGGATTGTTCTCAATGCCCATTACGGCTTTCCACTGGCCTTGCGTGACTTCCGTCGACGCAATGTAAAACCCTTTCGTTAAATGTACCAGATGCGGTGTTTCTTCCTGCCTCCGACCCTTTTCTTTTTCCAGGCTCCCCATCATGAACGTGCTAGGCGATATGTAGACAAATTTCATCCCGATAGAGTTCATGCGCGGAGACGACTGCTTCGGGGCAATAGCACATCCGAACGAGATTCCAAGGGAAACGAATGCCAAAATCGGCGCAATTACCAAAAAGATCTGCCTAGTCTTGTTCATAAAATAAGTCAGTTTCTTCGAGACGCGGGTTGCCAGTGGTAGCTATTTTCATTTAAATTGTTGCTATGCGGCTTCCTTTCCTCGCAGCATTACGAACGCGAAGGCTCCTATTCCCAAGATGAGCAGGGGAATGCCGATGAACATCCAATTGAACGGCTTGACGCTTTCTCCACTTTGAGCAGGAGCTACGTTTGGTTGTGCGCCGCTTTCCGGTGGTGTCACTTCCGATAATGGCTTCGACAAATCTATTTCGACATTTGTTTTCTCTCCAGCTTTGATTGTGATGCCATTCTTCATGATGCGATATGCGCCATTAACATCGCCATGCCGTATTCTATATTTTCCGGGCGGAATTTCTATGGAGAATTCCCCCTCCGTTGCCCTGGCTATACCTACAATTTTGCCGTCCTCGCTGTCGACGTACAACCCGAAGATCTCGTGTGGCGTTTTGTTTCCCCCGTCGGTTACCTTGCCCGACAGATTCCTTACATCTGTCAGTTTCGGAAACACAACATCTTGAATTACGCATACAGCTCCGGCCTTCATCTCGGAAGCGTTTACGGTGACATTTTTTGAATATTTATATTTACGAGGGAGAATGCGCAAGATGCATTCCCTGGAAGGATCGACGCCCTTGACGACGATTTTCCCCAGAAGATCCGACTCTAGTATTTGTGATTCCGGATTTGAACTTCCCGTGGTAACCATCGCGCCTGCCAAAGCATTGCCTTCCGAATCTATTATCCTTCCATTTATTTCCGCGCCGAGACGAGCTTCGACGTTGATCTCTCTTGATTCGCCTTTGCCAACCACAACATTTGGGATGAAAGCAAGGCTGATATTCTCGTATTCCCCCCCCTTTGAAAACAATCTTCTCCCAGCGAAGCCAACCCTATATGCTCCGGCAGGTGTTTCATGAAACTGAAACTTACCGTTTTTGTCCGTAACCGTAAACGTTTCCTTGGAACGGGACCAAAGCTTTACAATCACTCCGTTCATAGGCTTCTTTGTTTCTTTAATGATGATGCGGCCGTAAATAACGCCCACATTCGCTCCGTCCGCGGCAAATAAAGTGAGACATAACCCATAGCCGCAGAGCGCAAATCCCAATGCGGTTGCTTGCAATGTTCCGCGCATGTATTCTTCCCCGCTCATTTTCCGAGTTTTTCAAAATCAGAAGTGCGTGGTTCGTCCGTAAATAGTTTCCCGGCCTTCTCGCTCATTGGGAGGCTAGCGCCTTCTGATGTAATCCCAAAGACATCTTTCACAAGCGCGTGGACCGTATAGTTGAAGTCTGTTCCGAATCCCCCGTTTCGTTGGCTCTGTTGCGTAACAACCAAATCGCTGCTTGTCGGGTTAAGTTTTGAGGTGTCTGCATTAAAACTCCCTAGCAATCTAAGGGACGAAAAATCAATTAACGTTTCAAATAATACCCCCAAGACAACCTCATCAGGATCAGTAGCAATGCCAGCGAACGGATGATACATAACGGCCTTTCGTCCCGTCGGATACGTCGCTTCCCCCAAAAGCTTTAGCGCCGCACTGTTTTCGTCGGCGAGATCCGCCATTGCATTTGTTCCCTTTAATTTGCCAGCATCATCATAGAATATTTCCTTTATTTTAGCGCCCGCCGGCCCTTCCTTTAAGTCTTCCATTTTATCCTTAAATTCTTCGGATGGGTTTAAAATCGCCTTCGCCGCCGTTGCAACTGGGGAGCCTTTGAAGGGGGCTCCCATCGAGACGAAACGACGTATCGAACCAGCACCATAATTGATATCTGTTAAATAATTATAATTTTTATCTGGACCAGTATCACTTCTGGCTGCATTGAAATCGGAATAGTTGGTGTTGGATCCATCTTCGCTCGGAGTATTCCTGCTTTGATCTCCTTCAGGCAATTGCGCAATATACCATTTCGTCAACATGGCACCCATACTATGCCCTACAACATCAACGCGTGTCGCCGCGAGCTTTTTACCGGGAAACGTAGGAGTGCTACCTGTTCGATATAGGTCAAGAACGCTAAATATTCCATTGACAAGTAAACGGTAATTCTCTTGAAGCCCATCCAGGTTTGTATTGTGGTAATCAATCTTGTAGATAAAAGTGTTGATTGGCAAACTATTTGAACGCCAGGTCGTTTCAGGAAACGTTTCTGGAGTTCCATATAAGCCATGCACCATGATAATCGGTGGACGCCGAAGCATGAAGGGAGTACGACTAATAACAAGTCCATCCAAGGAAACAACAACGTTAATCTCCCTAGCCTCGACATTCCATCCGCCGAGATAAAAGCCGTTCGGGGGGCGATAAAACGCTAGCCCATTTTGTGCAGCACAAGAACTCTTGCCAATGTTTCCATCGCCAAGAATGCGATCTTTTGCAGGAAGAAGAGGCAGCGGATCGGTCGCGTTTGATACGCTCCCAACCCTGCAAGGGTCTCCTTCCGTATCGCCACTTATTTCTTCAAGCTTGATTCCGTAATTCGGGGCATCTCCCACAATTCGCAAAAGAACAAGGCTCGTGCCATCAGTGATGGCCCCCTGCACATAGAAAGAAGCATCAATCGCAGCAGAATAATTCGTATTTCCCAGATCGGCATCTCCATTCGCAAGCATTTTCGGACCAAAAGCTCTCGCATCGATAAATTCGGCAATAACCGGTGAAATTCTTCCGACTTCAGCTTTAACAATCAGAGATCCTGCCGGGTTGGCAACGATTGGAGGAGGAACGCCTCGCCATCCAAAGTCTGCATCTCGATCTTGTATCTTCATCATGACGCCGACAGGCCTTGGCCCAATAGCCCTCTCTGCTTTCCACCCAATTGAAACCTCCCCATGCGCCTTCGAGCCTTCGATGAAAAGAATCTTTCCAGAGAAATCTAGTTCGCGCAATTTGATTGGTGGGGCCGGGCCATCAACTCGAGGCCCCACGACAATTGGCTCATTTATACCGGGATCGTGCTCCGCTTTCGGATTTGGACACTTATCCACAACATATTCCATCCCAGGCGAAGCTTGAAATTCAACTTTTGTATCATGAAGTTGCGGGAGGTAATTGGGGGTTATACTGAGACGCTTTTCATATGGCAAAGTCCAGAAAATGTCCGTGTCTTTAGCGAGACAAAGTTCTCCTGAGTCCTTACTGTGCTTGGCAAGCTGAGCCTTAACGGAACATGGCTTCCCATCCTTCATTGTGTATACATAAAACGGTTCCGTCCAACCAACATTGCTCTTGTCCTCAATGTACTGTATGTCAACACGCATGACAGGCTCAAATTTTCCGACGGGAACGCCGTGAGTTCTATCTAACTTGCGGAAATATATGGGTTGATCGCCAGGCATGGCGGGAGATTTACTTATCATGGCGCCCCAATTAACCTTGAATCCTTGTTTGTCGCGGTCGATTCCGAGAAATACTTTCTTCCCATGCACAGGATAAATGCGAACAGCGCAAAGGTCGCGGGTCCAGGACTGCCCAAATGGCAAGAATCGAATTCCACTTTCGTCGAATTTTTCCGATGGCGGGAGAGAATGGCCAAGCACTTTTGGCCAAACATCCAAAACCTCCGTCGGTTCTGGCTTAACCTTTTCATTCCACCGAAGCGTATCATTTTTCTCCGGGTCCGGAACATCTTCACTTTCGAAACCCAAGTTCATGTGGTCAGTAGGGACAAGCGCCTTTCCTTTTGCAATGGAATCTTTAACTGACTTGAGTGTGCTATCAACTGGAAATAGCCCGTGAACTTGGCGAATATCAACAATCGCTTGATCGACGATGACATTAATAAGACCACCATACCATCCGCAGTCGAGAAATCTGACCTCGTCGACGCCTTCTACATCCAAGTTGAAGAAGAGCGCATTCTGCTCTTTGTGGAGAACAGGCGTTACAAGGCTTCTTACACCGTCAACAAACACATCAATCGTTCCTGGTACGGTTGCGTTATCCAAAGCACCGGCATAAAAAGTCAAAACATCATAGTGTTTGCCCAAGCGATACACGAACCAGTTCTGACTGCTAGGATTGCCTTCATACTTGAACCCCTTCACGCTTTGGCAATCGAGCGGCATCGTGCCCGAGGAACCATTTCGATCTCCATAGCGCGTGACGGTCCCGACCGACGCGTTCCACTTGTAATTCCAAACTTCCGCTAAAACCGAATCGCCTTGCACGTCTAGTTTGACGGTTGCAGTGCCGGTTGCTCCGCTCGAACCGGTCGCTACGAGAGAAATCGTCTGAAGGCCAACCGGTAGTTCCTTCAGGGCAATCTCCGGTCCCCAGCCAAGGACGGTCTCGCCCAGTTTCCACTGGAGCGCCGGGCCGGAGAGGCTGCCGTCTGTTGAGCCGGTAGCTGTGCCCTTCAAAAATACGAGCCGATTCCGATTCACCGGCATCTCATCGAAGGGCGAGACAACGGTTGCGATGGGCGCTGAATTAACCGGCGGGGTGTCAGCAACGACGGTGATGGAAACTTGCGCCACTTCATCGCCCGCCGACTTCTTCGCCGTGAGCTTGATCACGTAAGCGCCCGTCTCGGAAAGGGTGGCCGAGAACTTCATCCCCTGCCCCAGTGCCTGCTCCGCGCCGCCGTCCTTTGAATAGGTCCAGACCATATCGGCACCATCAAGCCAGCTACCGTCCTCGGACGACTCACCTGGATCGAAGGCCATCCCGACGAAGGTGATGGCGCGGGTGGTGTAGTGGGTGCTTCCGTTCTTCGGCAGGACAATCATCGCCGGCTGTTCAGAACGGGTCGGATCGTATGGATAGGCGTCTTTCGCATCGTCCACTTGATCCCGATCCGAATCCTTCCGGATCTGGTCATCCTCCGGCGCGTCATCCTCGGAATTCTTCGTGCCGTCGCCGTCCAGGTCATCGTCCGTATCTACCCAGACGACGATGGAAACAGTCGCGGCGCCAGGCGCAGAGGCCTCCACGGTGTACTTGCCGTCCGGCACCGGGGCCACGAGCTCGTTCGTTCCATCCCAGGTGATGTCAATCGTCGCCTGCGGCGGCTCGGCGGGGGCGGCGTAAGCTCGCATGATCGCGCCGGCCTCGTCCTTGATGGCAACCGTCCAGGCGGCATCGCGGGTGAGCCGGCCGGTGATGCGGGTGGAATTTTGGATCTCTGCGCCGGGATTGATGGCAATCGGATCCGCCGCCAAGTCCAGGATGGCGGGCGAGGTCGTGCTCGCGAAGGCGGACGCGCTCTTCGCGGACTCGTTGCCGGCCAGGTCCACGGCGGTGACTGCGTAGGTGAAAACGGTACCGGGCACGACGGTTTCGTCCGTGTAGGCGGGATCCGAGACGGGGGCGGCCGTCAGCCTCGCGTAATCCCCTGCCCCTTCCTTCCTATATATATGGAAGCCCGACACGTCGTCCGCGCTCGGCTGGGTGGCGAAAAGGACGCCGTACATCCGCTGGCCAGACGAGGAGGCGCCGGCGGCCATGTTGCCGCCGAGGACGACCTCCTGGCCCGCGGGGAAGGATTTTGCGTAGAGGTTGAACCACTGGATGGTGTTGTCTTCGACTTGGACCCTGAGGCCGGTGGCCTGGAAGGTAGACGAAAGCCAGGTCGGGACGGAGGTCGCGCGGCGGTCATAGGCGACGAAGGCCGTCACGGGCTTGCTGGGGGTGAACCGGAGGTAGTTCTCCGTCGTGTTCGTCTTGTCCGCGTCCTTCGTGCGCAGGATCGCGAGGCCCTCGAGCGGAGGGGTGACGCCCTTCGCCTTGGCGGAGGCAAAATCCACGTGCAGCGGCATCCCGTCGTAGAGGGTGTCGAGGAGAAGGCCCGGGACGCTCTGGTTATCGAGGCGGACGGGCAGGCCGTCCTCTTCGGGCGGGTTCCAGGCGAGCGCGATGGAGGTTTCGCCTGCTACCTTCGCGGCAAGGTCAGTCGGGGCAGAAGGCGCCACGATGTCCACGGTGGCCTTCACGCTTCCCACGCCCACGTTCCAGGAGGCATCGGTCGCGTAGACCAGGACCTCGTTCTGGATGCCCTCGA
>CAYHQZ010000148.1:0-10312 GCA_964358555.1 uncultured Planctomycetia bacterium | reverse complement strand
GTGCATTCCCCAGTTGATGGAGCGTGGGTCGGGGGCGGGGCACGGCCCTAGGCTCCCGGTTCCGGACCTTCGGTCCGAGTCTCGGGCGCTCGTAGTTCTCTCTGGCCCGAGTGCCGCACGGTCCACGGCATGTAGACGAATTCATGGCGTTGGACCGTGCTCCGACAGGTCGCTACGGTCCGCGCCCCGCCCCCTCCCGTTTCTTCAAGTGGGGAATGCCCCGGCCTCGGGCGCCCTCCTCGTCACGGGGGCGGCCGGCTTCATCGGCTCCAGCCTCGTCCGCCTCCTGCGCCGCCGCTGGCCCGATCGGAAGGTCGTTTCGTTCGACGCGCTGTCCTATTCGG
The DNA here is from genome assembly GCA_964358555.1 of uncultured Planctomycetia bacterium. Taxonomy (GTDB): domain Bacteria; phylum Planctomycetota; class CAYHQZ01; order CAYHQZ01; family CAYHQZ01; genus CAYHQZ01. Next base: position 9,968 of record CAYHQZ010000148.1, on the reverse strand, counting down.
GGAACCTCGAGAATCTCGCCGAATTGAAGGACGATCCGGGGCACGAGTTCGTGAAGGGCGATATCGCGGATTGCGGGGCGGTGAAGGCCGTCTTCGAGCGATTCCCGTTTTCGGGGGTCTTCCACCTGGCGGCGGAAAGCCACGTGGATCGCTCCATCGCGGATCCGGGCGCCTTCGTCCGGACGAACGTGGAGGGGACGGTCGTCATGCTTCAGGAGGCCGCGCGCGCCTGGAAGGGCCGGACGGACGTCCGCTTCCTGCACGTCTCCACCGACGAGGTCTTCGGCGCGCTCGGCGCGGAGGGACGGTTTTCGGAGGCCACGCCCTACGCGCCGCGAAGCCCGTATTCGGCCTCGAAGGCTGCAAGCGACCACTTTGTCCGCGCCTGGGCGGCGACCTACGGATTGCCCGTCCTCGTCACGAACTGCTCGAACAACTACGGTCCTAGGCAGTTTCCCGAGAAGCTGATCCCGTTCGCGCTGCTGCGCGCGCTTTCCGGCGAGCCGGTGCCCGTCTACGGGAAGGGCGAGAACGTCCGCGACTGGCTCTACGTGGACGACCACTGCGAGGCCCTCGCGCGCGTCTTCGAGGCGGGGATTCCGGGTCGGACCTATTGCATCGGCGGGGAGACGGAGGCGAGGAACATCGACCTCGTCGGGATGCTTCTGGATGAACTGGACCGCGCGCGGGGGAGGGAGGCCGGGGAGTCCCGGCGGCTCGTCCGGTTCGTGACGGATCGCCCGGGCCACGACTTCCGCTACGCGATGGACGCCTCCCGGATCCGCGCCGAGCTCGGCTGGGCGCCGAGGACGGCGCTCGCCGACGGCCTGCGGCGGACGGTCGAGTGGTATCTTTCGAACGAGGCGTGGTGGAAGCGGCTGCAGAGCGGCGCCTATCGGGAGTTCGAATCGCTCTGGTATAAGAATCGTTGAGGGAACGCATGCGCGCAAAGAAACGTCCGGAGGTCCGCGGGATTCTCCTCGCTGGCGGCCGCGGGACCCGGCTCTATCCCATGACGGCGGTGGCGAGCAAGCAGTTACAGCCGATCTACGACAAGCCGATGGTCTACTACCCGCTGACCACGCTCATGTTCGCGGGCATCCGGGACATCCTGGTCATTTCCTCGCCGGACGATCTGCCGCGCTACCGGGCGCTGCTCGGGGACGGAGGCGACTGGGGGCTGCGCCTCTCGTATGCGCCCCAGGCGGCGCCGCGCGGGATCGCGGAGGCGCTCGTCATCGGGGAGGAGTTCATCGGCGATCAGGCGTCGATGCTGATGCTCGGCGACAACCTGATCTACGGCCGGCTCGACTTTTTGCGCGAGGCCCTCGCCGGGAACGGCTCCGGCGCCACGGTGTTCGCCTATCCGGTAGGCAATCCCGGCGACTTTGGGGTCGTCGAATTCGACGCCGACTTTCGGGTTCTATCGCTGGAGGAGAAGCCCGCTGCGCCGAAATCCAACTGGGCGGTCCCGGGGATCTACATCTACGGCCCCGGCGTCGCGGCGCGCGCGAAAAGCCTGAAGCCGTCCGCCCGCGGGGAGTTCGAGATCACCGATCTGAACCGCGCCTACCTGGCGGAAGGCCTGCTCAAGGCCAAGCCCATGGGCCGCGGGATCGCGTGGCTCGATACGGGTACGCCCGAAAGCCTGCTCGAGGCCAGCGGCTTCGTCCACGCCGTCCAGAAGCGCCAGGGCCTTGTCATCGGCAGCCCCGAGGAGGCGGCCTACCGGATGGGGTTCATTTCGCCCGCCGGGTTCAAGGCCCTGATCGAGCGGATCCCTTCGTCGGAGTACCAGGCGTGCCTGAAGCGGGCGTTGGAGTAAGCGCCGGCTTCAGCCACACCTCCACGCCCGGCGCGACCTCGGCCGCGGGGCGGAGGCCGGCGGCCTCGAGGTTGGATTGCCAGGCGTCTTCGGGCTTGAGCAGGCGAGGGATCACGACGGCGCCCTTCGCCGCGTCCAGGACGAGGAGGCAATCCTTCCGGGAAATATCGCGCGGGAAGGCGTAGCCCAGGCGGGGGATCGGCGGGAGCAGATCGCAAAGCCATAGGAACGGCTCCGCGCCTTCCAGGGCAATGGCCGGCGTGCCGCGTGGCAGGATGCGGTTGATGGCCGAGGCGGTGCCGAACTGGCTTTCGCGGTTCCAGCGCCGGTCGTTCCATCGCGCGACGTCCTGGGAGATGAAGAGGGTGGCGAGGAGGGCCAGGACGGCGCTGCCCGCCACGAAGGGAAGGAGGCGGGGCCGGCGCCGGCCGAAGGCGATCGCGAAAACGCCCAGGAGCGCGGTGAAGGGGATGATCGGGAGGAAGTAGTGCAGGTAGGCTCGCACCGCGAGGGCAGATCCGAAGAGGAAGGCCATGGACAGGACGAGCCAGAACCTAGGGTCGCGGCGCGTTTCCCGATCGAGGAGGAGGATCGGGCACCAGAGGAGAAAGATGTTTTGCTGGACGAGGAACCGCCCGAAGGCCTCGAACGCCTGGCCGAACCCCAGGCGGCCGTAGCCGCTCCCGGAAAGCGCCGCCGCGAGCGCGCCGGGGCCTGTGCCGCAGAACGCCGAGTGGATGCCGAAGAAGAGCGCCAGGGGCAGGGCGAACCCCGCGAGCGCCCGGAGGACGTTCCGGATCCGCCCCGCGGCGCTGTCGCCGGAGAGAAAGGCGAAGAGCGCGACGGGAGGCAGAACGGCGAGGCCGAATTGCTTCGAGAGGAAGGCCGCGCCCGCCGCCGCGCCCGCCGCGAACAGCGCCCAGGGGGCGGCCCCTCGGGTTTTTTCGGGGTCCTGCGCCTGCCGAAGGGGGGCGGCGAAACAGGCCGCCGCGGCGAGGAGCGCAAAGAGGGCGGTGAACGGTTCCAGGACGATGACCGTGCCGTCGTAGAAGTAGAACAAGAGCCACGCCAGGAGTGCGGCCCCGAGTGCTACGAGCCGGCTGCCGGCGATTCGCCTCGCCAGGAAGTACGCGAGAAGGGCGCACAAGGCCTCGACGAGGAAGACCAGCCCGAGATACGCCCCGAAGGCCGCATGGGGGCCGACGAGGAGGCGGACGCCGTAGAAGGCGTAGAGGGCCAGGGGCGTGTAGCCCACCCCGAGATCGCGATAGAAGACCGCACCGTCCGCCATGCGCTCCACGGACCCCAGAAAGTAGCCCGCGTCGACGCCCACCGGGGCCTGCGACAGGGCGTGGGCGAAGAGAAGGATCGGGAAGGCGAACGAAAGGATGAGGAGCGTTTCCGAGAAACGCGCGAGCCGCCCGCCCGCCGCTGCCGGCGTGTCGCCGCTGGCAGGCTCGGGGAGGGTGGCGTCCACGGGATGGATGCTCCCCGAAGGAGTGCAGGCGGGTCAAGCCGGCCCGTCTTCCGGGCGGGAAGGATCGGCGAACGGCGCATCCCGCCCCGGCGCCGTTACGGCTCCTTGAGCCACACCTCCGCCCCCGTGGTGATCTCGGCAACCGGCCTGTAGCCCGCGGCCTCGAGGATGGAGTACCAAGGGTCGTCGGGCGCGAGGAAGCGCGGCATCACGATGGCGCTCTTCGCGCCCGCCATGATTCGAAATCGTTCCTCCAGGCTTCGTTCCGAAAGAAAGCCGTACCCCAGCCGGCGGGGATCCGGGGAGCCGAACCCGGCGAGCCATTGGAATGCCTCCGCCGAACCGAGATACGTGCCCGCGTCGGTGTTCACCGGGGCGTACGCGAGGGCGTGATAGAAGAGCAGGATCGGGCAGGCGAAGACGAGGGCGAACAAAAGCCCCGTGCGAAAAGACGGGCGCAGGCGCCAGGGGGAGGGTGGCGGGGGTTCCGGCGCGGCGGTCGGGACGTCCGTCCCGGTCAAGGCTGCGCCTCCGGTGCCTTGTCGGTCTTTCCCACCGGAGCGGGGCTGGTTTTCCGGACGAAGACCTCCCAGCCTCCCACGAGTCCGTAGGATTTTCCCAGGACGTACCACGGCGCCTTGAATGCGTATGCCGCCGCGGTCCTCAAGAACCTCCGGCCGAAGGTTGTCTCCACGATGGACGGGCGGCTGCGGAGCAGTTGGAATTCGCCGAGGGCGTTCCCGCTTCGGAAGAAATGCTCCCAGAAGGCCTGGCCGAGGTCGTGGACGTGCGCGGGGTAGGTGAAATCCAACCGTATGCCGAGAAGTCCGCAAAATTTCATCAAGGGAAGCATGTGCGGGGTGCGCGCGTAGAAAACGCCACCCGGCTCCAAGCGGTCCAGGAGGTCGCGGAATGGTTTTATCGGGCGGGGGATGTGTTCGATGATTCCGCTGGCAAGGACGAAAACGAAATCGTTCTTGACGTTGGAAAGGTGTGGGGCTTTGCGAATTGAAATGCGACTATCCTGTGGCGTCTTCAAGGTTTCGTCGTAATCGACCACGGTGATGTCGACCTGCTTGGTGCCGTGCTCGAGAAGACGGACGGCGAGGAGGTGCGAGATAGAGCCGTCGCCTCCCCCGAAGTCCAGGATGGAGACGTACGAATCCCTTCGCTGGGAGGCGTAGAGATCGGCGAGCTGCCGGGCGAACCGCGCGGGGTTGTCGTTCGTGACGTGCTCGTCCGGCGGACGACCGACTGGCGTGTCGTAATAGCGGCTGTAGTAGTCAGTGAGCGCTTCGGGCGTGGGCATCTGCGAGGCGCTCGCCGCGTGACAATCCATGCACTCGAGGAGCGAGACGTCGGGCTTCTCCTGCAGCACGAACGCGCTCCGCCGGTTCGCAGAACCGCAAAATGGGCACGCAGGGTCCGGCGACTCCATCCGAGAGTCATCCAGGTGTTGCGACCTATGAAATGCGGTTGAATCGATCTGCATCTAGGCCCCTTTCCTTCGACTTCAAAGTGCCGATATCATATCCTGGGTTTAGTGAATAGCGAGGGACAAGTCCGGGTGACGTAATTTGCTGCCTTGACAGAGGATGAATGCCTTACTATGATTAATAAGTCGAGAATTTAATGGGCGAGACATTGAATGTGTTGGTCCTGGGGGTGGGGGGGAATGTCAGCCAGGGCATTCTCAAATCCCTTGCCTTGAGCAATCTGAATCTTCGTGTTGTCGGTGCGTGCATCCATCCGTTTTCGCTTGGCTTGTTTACGACGGATCGCGCATATATTTCGCCTCGCGCATCCGATCCCGCCTTTGTGGATTGGTTGATTCACATATGTAGAAAAGAACGGATTCGTGCCGTTCTCTCGGGCGTGGAACAGAACTTGGCCATGATGTCCATCCATGCAAAGGAGATATTGGATGGCAGTGGCGCTTTATGCATCGTCAGCCCGCCGGAAGTGCTCGAGACGGGATCGGACAAATTAAAGACCTGCCAATGGCTGCAAAAAAACGGATTCAACTACCCTCGTTACGCATCCGTGACGGATTCGGAAGCGGTCGAGAGATTGCTGAAGGAGTGCGGTTTTCCGCTCATTGCAAAGCCGCGCAATGGGAGGAGCGCCATTGGGCTGATGGAAATTAAGGATGAGTCCGATCTGGCTCGTGCGAAACAGCGCCCAGATTACATCCTCGAGGAATGCCTTGGTACGGATGAATCCGAATATACCGTTGGAGCGTTCACGTCCAGGGATGGTCGTTTGTGTGGCGTTATTGCGATGCGACGGGAATTGCGGGAAGGGACAACCTATAAGGCGGAAATCGGGGAATATCCGGAGGTTCGAGCCGAAGCATCGCGCATCGTCGCAACCCTCAAGCCGATGGGGCCTTCCAACGTTCAGATGCGCATGTCAGGTGATCGGGCGGTTTGCTTTGAAATTAACTTGCGTTTTTCCGGAACCGCGCCAATACGTGCACGGTGTGGCTGGAACGACGTGGAGGCATCGTTGCGCCATTACGTGCTCGGCGAGCCTGCGAAAGAAATGCCCAATGTGACGCAAGGAATAGCAATCAGGTATTGGAATGAGATGTACATTGATCCGAACGCAGTGAAAGAATTAAAGGAAATCGGGAGCCTGGGAAATCCTGGAGAATTCAACGTGAGGGTGGAGAATTATGGAGAATAAGCCCCGCGTGCTCGTTACGGGAGCGAGAGGCTTTGTTGGCCGGCACGTTGCGGAATATCTTCAAACGGCCGGTTGGCAGGTCGTCGGGGTCGATCTTCGTGGAGAGATTTCAATCGATATATCTTCGGCCGGCTTTGTCCGGGAAATGCTGGATTCTGTTCAGATTTGCGAGGCGATTGTCCATGTGGCAGCAGTGAAGAACAAGGATCCCGATGACCCTTCGCTATCTCTTGTCAATTGCCTTGGCACCCAGCAGGTGCTTGTGCTGGCCCGGAAATGGAAAGTTCGGAACCTTGTATATTTGTCCGGGGCCCATGCCGTTGGCCGGCCAACCGTGCCCATTATTACGGAAGAGCATTCCGTTCATCCGATCAACGCTTATCACGCATCGAAAATCTATGGCGAGCATTTAGTGGCAATACTGGGAAGCGAAGGCTGCAAGGCTGCCACCCTTCGGATGTCGTCGCCCATTGGGCCGCTTACTCCACCTGATACAATATTTTCCGTATTTGTCAAGCTGGCAACGCAGGGGAAGAACCTTGTCCTGGCAGGCCATGGCTCCCGACAGCAAGATTACATCGACGTTCGAGATGCGGCTAGGGCTATTGGGGTATGCCTAGAGAAAGACGCGTCGGGAGTTTTCAACCTCTGTGCGGGCCGACCAGTCTCAAACCGAGAATTGGCGGAGGAATGCATTGGAACTTTAGGCTCGAAATCGACTATAGGATACAGCGGGGTTTCGGATCCGGAAGAGGGCGTTATCTGGCGATTCTCGCGGGATCGGCTCGCGGCTTTGGGCTGGAAACCTATCCACTCCCTTGCGGATTCGATACGCGCCTGGGTCGGTGCGGATTTTCAACGTTCAAAGTCGTGATATGATCGGAAATCTCATGGAGTCGAAGGAAACGGCGGGACCCCCCGGCGAGCCCGACGTTTCCGTTGTCGTGCCCGTCTATGGCGGCGAGGCGACGCTCGGGCTGCTCGTGGACGGATTGCGCGCGGCGGCTTCGGCGAAGGGGTGGCGGCTCGAGGTGCTTCTTGTCTGCGATCGGCCCCGGGACGGCTCCTGGGCGGTGGCGAAGGATCTTGCCGGGAAGCATCCGGAGGTCTGCGCGATTCTGCTGCGACGGAACTTTGGCCAGCATCCGGCGACGCTGCTCGGGATCCGGCGGGCGCGCGGGAGCGTGATCGTGACGATGGACGAGGACCTCCAGCACAACCCCGCCGACGTGCCGGCGCTGGTGGACGAGTGCCGGCGCACGGGCGGGATCGCCTACGGGGTCGCCCGGGCGCTTCCGCATTCCGGGTGGCGCAACATCGCCTCGCGCGTTTCCAAGTGGTTCCTGGCGCACTACGTCGGCGTGAAGGCCGCCCAGCAGATGAGCGCCTTCCGGGCCTTTCCCGCCTCCCTCCGGGACGCCTTCGAGAACTACCATGGCGAGCGCGTCGCGATCGACGTCCTCCTGTCCTGGTCGGGCGCCCCCGTCTCCGCCGTGTCCTGCGTGCATGACGCGCGGCAGGCCGGGAAGTCGGGCTACACGTTCCGGAAACTCCTGTCGCTTCTCGGCGATCTCCTCCTGGGATTCAGTACGGCGCCGCTCCGGGTCGCCTCGATGATCGGCCTGTTCTTCGTCCTCGTCTCCATCGGGATCGGGGCGTACGTCTTCATCGGGTGGCTTCACCACGGCCCGGAGGGCCCGAAGGTTCCGGGCTTCGCGTTCCAGGCCCTCGCCATCAGCCTCTTCGGCGGCGTCCAGCTCCTCGCCATCGGCGTCATCGGGGAGTATCTGGGGCGGCTCTACTTCGGCAGCCTCGGGCGGCCGCAATACCTGGTGGAGGAGGTGGCGCGGAGCGGGAACGACGGGATCGTTCCTTCCGACGCGCGGGCGGGCATCGAGGGGAGCCGCCCCCCGGCGGCGGCGGATTCGGGGACGCCGCCCCCCTCGTCATGATCGCCGAAGCGCTCCCGGCCGTTCCCGGCGCCTCCATGGCCGCCGGGGGGCCGTCGGGGCTTTCGCGCCGGCTCGCGGCGCTGGGGCTCGCGTGCCTTGTCCCGGCGGCCTTCTTCCTCTCGATCTGGACCCTCAACGGCCTGCGCGGGCCGTTCTGGCTGGGGACGCGATCCGATCCCGAATATGCATATCTTCTCAATTCGCTGAACCTGGCGCATGGGAAAGGCCCGGAGCACGTGGATCACCCGGGCACGCCCGTGCAGGTGTTCGGGGCGGCGGTGCTGCGGGTCGTCCACGCGGCAGGCGGCGAGGGGACTCTCGCGGAAGGGGTGTTCCGTGATCCGGAGTGGTACCTGCGGCGGATCCTGTTCGCGACGCTGCTCCTGAATTCGCTCCTGCTGTTCTGGGTCGGGCGGGCGGCGATGGCCGCGGGATTCGGGCCCTCCTCGGCCGTCTTGCTGCAACTGATGCCGTTCGGATCCTGGACGATCCTGGCGCACATGGCGCGGGTCTCGGCGGAGCCGTTCCTCCTGACGGCGTCGCTTGCGATGGAAATCCTCCTGGTCCGGTACCTCGCGGATCCGTCGGCGGCGGGGCGTCGGTCCTGGCAAATCGGGGCCGCGCTGGTTTCCGGGTTCGGGTGCGCCGTGAAGATCACGTTCGGGCCGATCGTCCTTCTTCCTGTTTTTCTTCTCGCCGCCTGGCGCGCCCGGTTCGCCTATGTCGGGATGGCCCTTGCCTCTTTCGCGCTGTTCGCGCTCCCCGCCGCGGGGAAGTTCGGCCGGTTCCGGCACTGGGTCTGGGACCTGCTGGTCCATAAGGGCCGCTACGGGAGGGGCGAGGAGGGGTTCTGGGAGTCCTCGCAGACCGGGAACGTGTTCGGCTCCATGCTCCATTCGGACCCGTGGATGTTCTGCGCGCTGGCGATGGCGCTGGCCGCGATCCTCGTGATGGCGTGGCGGCGCGCCGCCGATCGGGGGACGACGCGGCTCGCGTTCGGCGTCCTGGCGGCCGTCGGGGCGAGCGTTCTCGCGCTGGCGAAGCATCCGTCCACGAACCGCTACATCCTGCCGGCGCTCGCGATCTCGGGCTTCCTGTTCTGGGCGGCCTTCGGGCGATCCGCCGTCCTGCCGATTCGGATCGCCGCCCTGCTGCTCGCCGCCGGGGTCGCGATCCGTTCGACGGCCCATGGACTCCGCCAGGCGTCCCCTCCCGAGGACGCGGCGGCCGTCCAGGCGCTGATCGGACGCGACTACAGGGGATTCCGGGTGGTGCGGCATTTCCGGTGTTCCGAGCCGGAATTCGCCTTCCACTTCGGCCTCTCGTACAGCGGCTACCGGTTCGGTTCCGAGGCGAGACGGGCGCTGGGGCCCTGCTTTTTCTACAACCCGTGGAGCCGGCGGTTTTCGGATTGGGATGAGTCCCGGACGTTCGAGCAGATCCTCGCCGCCTCCGGCGGCCGGATCGTCTTCCGGGGCATTCCGTTCGCCGCGGCCGGGCGGCACGCCTTTCCCGGCACGCCCGGATACGTCCTGGAAGAGGCATACAAGGGAAAGACGGAGTCGCTCTACCGGCTCGTGAAGGCGGGCGGGGCCGGGGCGGAACCGGACAAACGGGCGGCGCCCCCCGGGGCGGCGGGCTCCAACCCGGGGCATCCCGGATCGTCGGATTTCGGCGAGGAGCCGCGGCCGTGAAGATCCTCGAGGCGATTGCCCCGTTCTTCCGGATCGCGATTCTCGGCGGGATCGCGCTCGCGGTCGCGTTCACCAATCTGGAAAAGGATCCGTCGCTGCGGGGCCTCGTCTTTGGCGCGCTGATGGCCGACTACCTTACCTGGCTCTTCCGGACGTTCGTGCTCTTTCCATTCGCCTTCTGGCGGAGCGCCGCCGATGCGGTGACGAACGTCGCCTTCGCCGTCTTCGTGCTCTGGATCGCGGACTTTCGGGTCGATCCCAACGACCCCTCCTTCGGATTCGCCGCGTTCGGCTTCATCGTCGTGGGGTTCGTGAAGAGCGTGATCTATCTC
>CAYHQZ010000147.1:0-10376 GCA_964358555.1 uncultured Planctomycetia bacterium | reverse complement strand
GCTGCTTCGCCTTCGCGGAGGCCTCCTTCCGGACGGCCTCGGACTGGTAGAGGCGGCGGGAAAGACGATCCTGGTCCTCCCACTTCCGGTGGACGGCGTCGGCCTGGTCCGCGAAAAGCCGGCCGCGCAGCCGTTGGAGGACGGCCGAACGGGGCCGCGCGGCCACGGCCGACTCGAGAGCCTGCTGGGCGTCATCGGGGCGCCGGAGCCGCTGGTACACGCCGACGAGTTCGACAGCGGCGGACTCCTCGGCCGGATCAAGCGCGAGGGCCCGAAGGTCGTCGCGCGCCGCGTCCTGCAGGAACGCGGCCCGATCGGCGTCGCGGACGGCGGCGCGGGCCGAGGCCAGCCGCGAACGCTCGAGGAAGGGATGCGGGGCGCGGGGAAGCATCCGGACCGCGATGTCGAGGACGTCCCCGCACGCCGCAAAGCGCTTGCGCGCCCGGAGCGTCTGCGCGAGCGGCAGCAGAAGCGCCGCCGCCGCCTCCTCGGGCTTGAGGGGCGATAGATACGTGCCGCGGATGACCGTCTCGACGGGAATCCCGTAGCGGGCCTGGATCCGGTCCTCGGGAATCGCGCGGCCCTCGTCGGCCTCGAAGAGGAAGCGCTCCTTGCCGTCGTCCCAGCGCAGCATCAGCCCGCCGGGGACGAACACCGCGGCCACGGGCCAGTTGATCTCCCGGCACAAGAGGAGCGCCAGGTGGGTCGCGGCCGCCTTGCTCCCCTTCCGGGCGATAATCGCCTCGACCGGGCCGTCGGGGGCCCCCGCCTCGATCCGGATTCCGCCCTCCCCCGCCAGGGCCTCGGCGAGGGCGGACACCTTCTCCTTGGGCCTGCGCTCGTCGTCCGCCGCCTCCAGCAGGCTCAACCGCCCCTCGAGGAAGCCCCGGAGCGAACCTGCGTCTTCCACGCCGGCGAGCCGCGAGTGGACCTCGGCCAGTTCCTGGAGGTCGGCCGTGATTTTCGGCCCGCGGAACATCTCCCGCAAAGCCGCGATGCCCTCCGCCTCGGCCGGGGTGAGCCGCTCGGGCGCGAGGCCCTCATCCGTGGACGCGCAGCCGGCGGGCGCGAGCAGCGCCGCCAGGCAACAGACCCTTCCCAAAAACCCCAAGCCGTTGGGCCGCCGGACAAACGTGCGCATGTCCCTCCTATCCTTTCGGTTCGGACGCCGCAGAGGCCCGGAGCCTGGCGATCTCGCCCGCCACGAGCGCCTCCGGGACCGATTGCTCCTGCCCCGCCGCCATGTCCCGCACCTTCGCCTCGCCCCTCGATCGCTCGTCGGGGCCGATGATCACGGAAAACCGCGCCCCGAGCCGGTTCGCCTGCTTCATCTGGGCGTTGGGGCTCTTGCCCTCGAAGTCCTGTTCCGCCGGGATTCCCGCCGCCCGAAGCGCCATCACGATCCGGAAGCACGCGTCCCGATCGCCGTCCGTGATCGCGACGGCGTAGGCGTCGGGACCGGGGGGCGCAAGCGGCGGGTCCTCGTATCCGGGAACGCCCTGCTTTCGCAGCGCCGAAAGCGTCGTCTCGATCCCGGCCGCGAATCCCACGGCCCCCGCGCTCTCCCCGCCCAACTCCTCGATCAAATCGTCGTAGCGGCCGCCGCCCGCCATGGCGTTCCGGGCGCCGAGATTGAGCCCCACGACCTCGAACACGGTCCGCGTGTAGTAGTCGAGCCCCCGGACGAGGCGCGGGTCGAGCCGGTAGGTCACGCCCGCGACATCAAGCCCGGCGCGCACCGCCGCGAAATGCGTCCGGCAGGCATCGCAGACGGAGCCCTCGGGCCCGGGCAGGTCGGCAATGGCCTTCCGGCAGGGCTCGCGCTTGCAGTCGAGGACCCGGAAGGCGTTCCGATCGAAGCGCCGCCGGCAGTCCTCGCAGAGGCCGGAAAGCCTCGAGGCCAGGGCCTCCTTGAGAACGCTCCGGTAGGTCCCCCGGCAGGCCTTGCAGCCGATGGAATTCAGCCGGATCTCGAAGTCGGTTAGCCCCAATCCGGCGAAGAGATCGCGCGCCACGATCAGGACCTCGGCGTCGAGCTTAGGGTCGCTGCCGCCGAGCGCCTCCACCCCCATCTGGTGGAACTCCCGGGCGCGGTTCTCCTGGGGTTTCTCGTGGCGGTACATCGCCCCGATGTAGTGGAACTTCTGGAACCGGCGGACCTTGTCGAGGCGGTTTTCCAGGTAGGCCCGCACGACGCTCGCCGTCGCCTCCGGGCGCAGCACCACCGCGTCGTCGCCCTCGCCGAAGCCGTACATCTCCTTCTCGACGATGTCGGTCGCCTCGCCGATTCCCCGGACGAAGAGGGCCCGAGCCTCCAGCGCCGGCGTCCGAATCTCGCGATAGCCGTGCCGCTCGAAGATCGAGCGCGCCCCCGCCTCCAGCCGCCGCCAGGACTCGACCTCGCCCGGCAGGATGTCCTTCGTCCCCGACGGGCGCTGGAGGATTTCCTGTTTCGACGGCATGGAGGGGCAGTCTATCAGGGGGCGGGGCGGGCGGCGAAATCGACGTCCGGGGCAAGGGCGTCGGCCTCCTCCACCGCCCGGATCCAGACCCGCAGCGACGGGGCCTTGGAGACGGCGATCGGGGCGAGGCGGCGGAACGCGCCGACGAGGCCGTCCCAGGGCTCGCCGGACGGGGACAAGAGCAGCCATCCGATATCCTCGAATGCGGCGTCCCCCTTCGCGGCGTTGCAGCGGTAGCAGGCGGTCACGAGGTTCGTTTTCTCGGTCTTCCCGCCCCGGCCGAGCGGGAGGAGATGGCTCGCGGACGCCGCGAAGCGCCAGTAGGCCCGGTGGGTCTTCTCGACCCGCCACTGGGGATCGAATGGGAATTCGGACGGAAACGCGATGGAGATGAGCCGCAGCGCCGGGACGAACACCGTCCGGATTCCGCAGTAGCGGCACTGGAAGCGATCGCGCCTAAACACCTTAAGCTGCAGCCGGAACGGGATCGCGCGGCGCTCCGCGGGGGGATGCGGCTTTCCGGACGCTACGCGCGAAATCCGCTGGGCCTCCCGCGGCGGGTCCTTCTCCACCTCCCGGAGGGCGGCCGCGAGGGCCCGGATTTCCTCGAGCATCAAAGGGCGTTGAAGACGATTTCAAAGGCGACGGGGCGGGGGGGACGGCCTCGAGAGACCCCGGCCGCGGAGAGGACCGCGCCGCGGGGTTCCGACCACCAGACGTTGAAGTCGAGCCGGCGCGTCGTGGACTCGCCGGGCAGCAGTTCCTGGATCGGCCCGCGCGCATCGACAATCGTCGGGCGCAGCCAACGGGGATCGACCGAAGGCTGGAGCCGGAAATCGCCGAAGTCCACCCGGACGGGATCGGCCCCGGTATTCTCGACCTTCACGCGATACGACGAGCCCCGCATCTGGGTCGACGTCCCGAATTCCAGGAGCGAGAGCCGCACGCCGTCCTTCTCCTCGCGATAGAACCCGCCGTCCTTGGCGCGGGTTTCCATGCCCCGGGAGTGGACGGAGAGCGGCGGGAAGCGGACGGGAAAGGGCGTGATGTCCGGAGGCGGAGGCTCCGGTTTCTCCTCGAGGGCGGGCTCCGAGACGCAGGCGGCCAGAACGCCCGCAAGGAGAGCGAGGACGGCGCGTCGGTCGAACATGCGGTCCGGCGCATTCTCGCGCCAAGGCCCGGCCTTGTCGACTCCGGGAAACGATCAGGCGTTCGGAACGCCCGCCGCGCCGCGGCCCTTCTTCCCGCCCTTCTTGCCGCCTTTCTTCCCGCCCTTCTTGCCGCCCTTCTTGCCGCCGCGCTTGCCCTTGCCTTCCTTCTTGGCTCCCTTGCCGCCCTTCTTGGCGCCCCGGTTCTTCTTGCCGGGCTTTTCCTTGGCGCCCGCGGCGCCCTTCCCCCGCTTGCCCTTCGCAAGGGCCTCACCGGCCAGCGGGGTGAACGCGAAGACCATGCACAGGGCCACGAGGACGGCGATCGTCCGGAAGAACGTTCTCATGCGAAACCTCCTTGAGGGGTTGCGTCATTATAGACATGCCGGGTTCGCGGGCGTTTAACCCCGCCGAATCTTCGACGCTACAATCGCCCTCCCCCATGCCCGACCTGCCGCCGGCCGAGGCCGCCCCGCTGCACCTCAAGTGGAACCGCCAGTTGTGGTATACGGCCGGCCACCAGGCGGCCGCGAAGCCCGCCCTCGAAGCCGCAGCCACGGCCTCCCCGCGGGAAGTCGTCGCCGGCCGCCAGACGACGATCCGGGTGAAGTTCACCGCCGGTCCCGAGGGCGTGCCGAAGGGCGGCAAGATCCTTTTTGAGGTTCCGATGGGATTCGGCGGCATCTACAACTACCGCGTCCAGGGCTTCATCCTCCCCACCGGAACGACCCCCGGCTACCACGCATCCGTCTCCGTCCGCTGCTCGAACCCCGCCGTCCGGCCGGACCTCGCAGTCTCGCTCAACACGACCGCGGTCCACACGTTCCCCGTCATGGACGTCGTCCTCCAGGGCGCGGGGCTTTCGCCCGGCGACGTTCTCGAGGTCATCGTGGGCGACCCCGAGGAATCCACGATCCAGGCGATCGAATACGCGATGAAAACCACCTGGACCGTTCTCGTGGACTGGACGGGCCAGGGCGACTACCGCCGGATTCCCGAGAGCCCGAAAGTCCGCGTCGTCGCGGATCGGGCTGCCGCGATCGGCCTCGTCGCGCCGGCCGTCGCGGCCGTCGGCGAGCGCATCCCCCTCAAGGTCATCCCGCAGGACGAATGGGGCCGGAACCTCTCCGAGGGATTCCGCGAGACCGTCGAACTCGAGCCCCTCTCGAGCGGCCTCGCCGTCCCGCCGCGCGCCGTCTTCGAGCCCGCCGATCGCGGCAAGAAGATCGTCTGGGCCGAGGCCAAAGCGGCCGGCCTGCACGCCGCCGTGGCCTTCCACAAGGGCCTCGCCCTCATCGGCCGCTCCAACCCCGTCCGGGTGGAACCCGCCCCCACGTTCCGCGTCTACTTCGGGGACATCCACATCCACACGATCTACGCCGACGGCGCAGGCGAGATCGAGGAGGCCTACGAGTTCGCCCGCGATGCGAAGGGATTCGACTTCTGCGCCGTCTCCGACCACGACACCGCGGGACGGCGCGGCCCCGAGGCCCTCGCCGAGCGCTCCGCTGAGTGCGTCCGGCGCTACTACGAGCCCTCCAAGTTCGTGACGATCCTCGGCTACGAGTGGTCGCGCAAGTGCGGCCACCGCAACGTCTACCTCCCCACCGACGCCTTCGAGCCGTTCTTCATCAAGGGCATCCGAAGCCCCGGCTCGCTCATGGCCCGCTACAAGAAGCGGGAGATCCTCGTCATCCCGCATCATCCGAAGTTCCTGGCCCTCATGGACTGGAACTACCGCAACAACTGCACCCAGCGCCTCGTGGAGATCTTCTCGCAGTGGGGCTGCTCGGAGGAGGGTCGCGAGCACTCGGTCGTCGCGGGCCTGAAGCGCGGCCACAAGCTGGGCTTCATCGCCGGCACCGACAACCACTTCGCCCGGCCCGGCGCGGGCCGGCGCGGCCCCCGGGACGGCGCCGGCATCGCCGCGGTTCTCGCGAAATCCCTCACCCGCGAGGCCGTCTGGGAGGCCCTGCGCGCGCGGCGGACCTACGGCACGACGGGCGCGCGGATCCTGCTGGATTTCACCGCGAACGGCCTCGTCATGGGGTCGATTTCCGAGAAGGCCGACCCCGAGGCGCCGCGCGCGCTTTGCGTCCGGGCCGCCGGCCAGGATCGCCTCTCGCGCCTCGAGATCCTCAAGAACGGCGACGTCGTCGCGAGCCTCCCCGCGAAGGGCTACGAGGACGTCCTCGAGTGGGAGGACAAAACCCCCCTCGCCGCCGAGACCTTCTACCACGCCCGCGTCGAGCAGGAGGACGGCGAGCGGGCCTGGGCGAGCCCCATCTGGTTCGCGCCCGAATGAACATGCTTCCCGATTGCCACCTCCACACTCCGCTGTGCAAGCATGCGGCGGGCGAGCCGGAGGCCTACGCGGATCAGGCCATCGCGAAAGGCCTGCCGGAGATCGCGTTTACCGACCACGTCCCGATGCCGGCGTGGTACGACGCCGAGAGCCGGATGACGGAATCCGAGTTCCCACGCTACCGCACGATGATCGAGCGCGTCCGGAAGGCGAGGCCGAATCTCGCGATCCGGTTCGGGATCGAGGCGGACTTCGTCCCCGGCACCGAGGACTTCCTCGGGAAGTTCCTCGCCTCGCACCCCTTCGACTACGTCCTCGGATCCATCCACACTCTCGGCGACTTCGGCTTCGACAACGAGAGATACGCCGCGGAGTGGTCGCGCCGCGACGTCTTCACGGTCTGGCAGGACTACTTCCGGCTCGTCCAGCTCCTCGCGAAGACCCGGATGTTCGACGCGCTCGCGCACCCCGACCTCGTGAAAAAGTTCGGCCACGTCCCGAAGGAAGACCTCGGGCCCATGTTCCAAGACGCCCTCGCGTGCGTGAAGGAATACGGGCTCGCGATCGAGGTGAACACGGCGGGGCTGCGCAAGAAGTGCCGCGAGATCTATCCCTCCCGCCGGCTGCTCGAGATCGCCTTCGACCTGGGAATCCCCGTGGTGACGGGCTCCGACGCCCACGCGCCCTCCGAGGTCGGCGCCGGATTCGACGAGGCCGCCGCGCTTCTTCGCGGCGCCGGCTACCGCGAGGTCAGCCGCTTTGAAAAAAGGCGGCGGATCCCCTGCCCAATTTCCTGACATGTCACGCCTGAAAAAGCCGCCCTCTGTTTCCGCACTCCTCCGCCTCCTCGACAAGCGCTGGCCGGCAGCAACGACGGAACTAACGCATCGCGACCCCTGGCAGCTGCTCGTTGCGACGATCCTCTCGGCCCAGTGCACCGACGCACGCGTGAACCTCGTGACGCCCGGATTCTTTAAGCGCTGGCCGGCGATCGCGGACGTCGCAAGCGCGCGCCTGCCGGACATCCAGAAGGAAATCCACTCGACCGGCTTCTACCGGAACAAGGCAAAATCCATCCAGGGCGCGGCCCGGCGGGTCCTGGAGGCCCACGCCGGACGCGTCCCCCGAACGATGGCCGAGATGCTCGAGATCCCCGGCGTCGCCCGGAAGACCGCCAACGTCGTCCTCGGCACCGCCTTCGGAATCGCGGAGGGCGTCGTCGTGGACACCCACATCCACCGCCTCTCCCGTCGCCTTGGGCTCACGAAGGAGGATCGGCCGGAGAAAATCGAACAGGACCTGATGCGCCTCGTCCCGAAAGCACGCTGGATCCTCTTCGGCCATCAGCTCGTCCTGCACGGCCGCCACGTCTGCCAAGCCAAAAAGCCCCTCTGCCCCGACTGCAGCCTCCGGCCGCTCTGCCCCTCCGCTCAACTCTTCCTGCACAAGCCGGACCCGAAGCCAGGCGACGAAAAGAAGTAGGGCGCGGCTCCGAAAACGAAAAGCCCCCGGCGCCGCGAAGCGCCGGGGGCTTTGGCTCGGTTATTCGGGATCTCCGCCGCCGGAGTCTCCGCCGCCAGCATCGCCGCCGCCGGCATCGCCGCCACCTGCATCTCCACCGCCGGCATCCCCGCCGCCGGTGTCGCCACCGCTCTTCTTGGCGCCGCCCTTCTTGGTGCCGCCTTTCTTGGAAGACTTCTTGGCACCGCCGGCATCACCGCCGGCATCACCGCCGCTCGTCGCATCCCCGCCGCCGGTGTCCCCACCACCGCCAGCATCGCCGCCGCCGGTGGCGTCGCCGCCACCGGAGGTGCCGCCGGTTTTCTTCGCCCCGCTGCCCTTCTTGCCCGAGCCCTTCTTCCCGCTGCCCTTCTTGCCCGAGCCCTTCTTCCCGCTGCCCTTCTTGCCGCTCTTCTTGGCGCCGGTGGTCGAGCCGCCCGAATCAGAGCCGCCGGAGGCGTAGGGATCGCCGCCAGCCGCGTTGACGGTCGAATCGCCGCTCGAGCCCGAATCAGAGCCGGACGGAATCCCGGAACTGCCGGGGGACCCCGCGTGCGGATCGCCCGTGTTGCCGGGCGAAATCGAAACCGAAGGTCCCTTGGGGGCGAACCCCGACGAGCCCGGCGTGGACGTCGATTTGGACGGGGACGAATAGGACGGCGAGGTGGAGGCGTATCGCTGCTTCGGCGTCGGCTTCTTCCCGCTGAAAGCGACGACGAGAATGATGATGAGCGCCAGGGCGCCGGCGCCGGCGCCGATCAGGATCTTGGGATCCTGATACCAGAGGGGGGCCTTCTTGGCGGGCTGCGCGAAACGGCTTCGCGGGCGAGCCGGGGCTTCTTCGCCATCATCGTCGTAGATATCGTCGTCCTGCTTGCTGCCGTAGCCGTAGGAGCTGGCCCGATTCATTCGCCCGAGCGGCCGCCGCGGAAGTGCCATTTCATGGCCTCCTGTTTTGGGGGGTGCCGTCCCATTCTATGCCGGGATTGGCTCCCCTTCCACCCAAACCCCGTCTACGCCCACGGACACCCGCCGGCCGTCGTCCTCGATCCGGGCGAGGACGAGGTCGGCGAGAAGGCCCGGTTCGATTCTCCCCAACCGCTTCTCCTGCCCGTAGATGCGGGCGGGGGTTTCGGTGAAGAGCGGCAGCGCCCGAACGAGCGCCTCGTCAAGCGAAAGGGGGTGATCGAAGATGGGTCCGACGACGTGGCCAACCGGCGCGTAGAGGAAGAGCGTCAGGAGGTTTCCGAGCATCCGGTCCATGGTGCTGGCGCTGCCGGACAGCATGCCCGGCTTGTCCTTCAGGAAAACGGTCGTCCGCTCCTCGTTGAGGATGCGGGTGTAGGGTCCGAACTTCGCCTCCCGGACGTCGTCGGGCGCGAGCGCGAGGAAGGTGGCGTCCGTGATGGCAAGGACCTGGAAGCGCAGCGCCACGAGGAAGGCGTTGACCCAGAGGGGATGCACGTGGTGCAGATCGAGAATCAATTCCGCCGCCACCCGGCCCCGCATCTCGAGGCAAACGTCCACGGCCCCGCCCCTCTTGAAGTCCTGGCTGGACGGACCGTTGCCGAAATGGACGAAAACGGCGGCGCCCGCGTCGACGGCGGAGCGGAACTCGTCGCCGGTGCAGCCGGTGTGCCCGACCGAGCAGACGATCCCGAAATCCCGGGCGCGGCGGATCGTGGAGAGCGCGCTCGCCCCCCACTCGGGCGCGACGAGGATCTTGCGCAACTGCCCCCCGGCGGCTTCGGCGAACGCTTCCAGGAGGGCGGGCGTCGGCTCGAGCAGGTTGGACGGATCGAGGGCGCCGGCGAAGGCGGGGTTGCGAACGAACGGCCCCTCCATGTCGAGCCCGAGGACGCGGGCGCCGGTCCGCTCCGTGCGGCCGGCGTAGCGGCTTCCGATCCGCAAGAACCGCAGCAGCGCCTCCCGAGACTGGCAGCCGGACGTCACGAGCATGCTCGTCGTCCCGTGCCGGGCGTGCGCGCGGGGAACGCGCTCGAAGCCCTCTTCGATCCGCGCGTCGGCGTCGTCGAAGGCGGCGCGCGCCGGGTCGTAGCGCCCGGCGGACATCTGGTAGAGCAGGCCCCCGTGCATGTGCGTGTCCACGAACCCGGGCAGGACGAAGCGCCCGCGCGCGTCCACCGTCCGGACGGCCGCGGGCGGCGCGCCCTCTCCCGTCGCCTCGATCCTTCCGGCGCGGACGGAGACCCACCCGCCGCGAATGATCCTTCCGGGAACGGCGACATTGCCTCCCGCGAGGACGAAGTCGGGCGCAAGGGACATCGCGGGAATTATGCCGCAGGAGCCGCCGGAATACGAAGTCCGGCGGAACCGGACCTATACTGGCGGCCGGAGATACGACCATTCCCTCCGAAAAATTCGCACTCGGAAAGGGCTGGGTCCGCCCCGCGGACCTGACCCGCGCCCGGGAGCTCCAGCAGCGCTACCAGTCCCCGCTTTCGCCGCTGGAAATCTGCGCCCGGGACGGCCTGCTCACGGAGGATCAGATGCGCGAGGCCCTCGGCGCCGAACGCCCGGCAGAGGGCGCTCCCGCGCCGAAAACGTTCGGCCGCTTCCGAAACCTGCGGGAGGCCGGGCGCGGGGCGATGGGCACCGTCTACCAGGCGCAGGACCCCTTCCTCGATCGGCGGATCGCCCTCAAGGTTCTAGACCCCTCGCTCCTCGCGACGGAGGACGGCCGCGACCGCTTCTTCCAGGAAGGCCGGCTCGCGGCATCGCTCCGCCACCCCCTGATCGTCGCGGTCCACGAGGCCGGCATCGAGGAGAACCAGCCCTACCTCGTCATGGACTACATCGAGGGAGAATCCCTGGCGTCGATCCTGGAACGCGAGCGCCTATCCCCCCACAAGGCCGCCGCCTGGACGAAGGAGATCGCCGAGGCTCTCGCCTACGCGCATGCCCAGGGCGTCATCCACCGGGACGTGAAGCCCGGCAACG
>CAYHQZ010000146.1:0-10487 GCA_964358555.1 uncultured Planctomycetia bacterium | reverse complement strand
CATCATGGCCAGCACCTTCGTGACGGACTTCGGGACCGCCGCCGGGCTGTCGCTTCTGTTCCTCTCCCCGAACGAGCACACGCTCTGGTTCGCCGTCGTCTCGGTCGCGATCATCGTGCTCGCGCCCTGGGTGGCGCCGCTCTTCTTCCGCCGCTACGGCGAGCGGGTCATCGAGCCCGAGATCAAGTTCCTGTTCCTTCTCCTGCTGGTCCTGATGTATTTCGCGCACGCCGGCGCCAGCCACGCCATCCTGCCGGCCTTCGTCCTGGGGCTGGTGCTGTCGAACTCCTTCCACCGGAATCCCGGGCTTCAGCGGAAGATCCGGACCGTGGCGTTCGCCTTCATCACTCCAATCTTCTTCCTGAACGGCGGGATGAACATCTCGACGCCGCTTCTCTGGGCAAACTTCGGCCTCTTTCTCCTGCTCCTCGCCGTAAAGCTCGCAACGAAGTCCCTCGGCGTCTATCCCGTCTGCCGCGTGTTCATCCCGCGGGAGGCTGCCTACACGACGCTGCTGATGAGCACCGGTCTCACGATGGGGACCTTGAGCGCGACCTTCGGCCTGCAGCAGAAGGTCATCGATCAGGCCCAGTTTTCCGTCCTCGTCGCGGTGGTCGTGGCGAGCGCCATCCTGCCCACGTTCCTGGCCCAGCGCTATTTCCATCCCCACCACGCCTTCGAGGCCATCGAGGACGAGGTCGAGCCGGAACTGCTGGAGCCGAAGAACGGCAACAACGTTCCGGGTGCTGAAAAGGCTTGAAGACGTTTCCGCCCCCCCGTGGCCAGCTCTTGGCTGACGGCGGAACCGTCAGAGGCGCCCGGGCGGACGTCTTGCGGTCTTCCCCGGTCCGAGGATGAGATTGGCCTGGGGGAGGGTCAGAGAGGGGGTGCCTTTCCCTTCTCCTCGTGGGGAGAGGGAATCGGCGGTGCCGCCGCGGGCTTCCCGTCCAGCGGCTTGCGGCAGACGTCGCACTGGTGCTGCTTCCGCGCGCAGGGCGCGCAGAGCCGAAGGATCTTGTAGCTGCCGAACGGTGCCGGAGCACCGCAGCTTTCGCATCGCCCCTCGCCGGCGGCGTAGCCGTAGGTGGGCGGATTGCCCATCGTGGCCAGCAGCCCGGCGCACGCTTGACAGCGGGTGGGCTCTCCAGCTTCTGCCGAGGTTGCGGGCGGTTTCGTCGTCGCCACGGGCGTCCAGTCGACGGCGCACTCTGCCGAGACTTTCGCGAGGGCCTCACCCCACCAACCGGAAAATTGGACGGTCAACGCGTAGCGCCCGGGCGCGGAGAAGGCCGGCACATACTCATGGGTGAAGCCGCGCCGCCTGGCCGGTTTTCTTTCGACCCTTCCCAGTTCGAGAAGGCTGAACTCGTCCCATGCGGTCGTCGACTGCGGGGGGATCGCGCGCTCATCGGTCTTCTTGGACGACCCGGCAATGTTCTGGCTCCGGCCGACCCGCTGCCCGTTGACCGAAAGGACGAACCATGTTTCCGTGGCCCAGGCAGGCAGGCAGGTGGACTGCAGGACGAAACGTCGCGATGAAAGGTTCCGGACCGCGATCTTGATCCGGCGGGGCTCGTCCTTGTCCGTTTCGAGAACGATCTGCAGGTCTCCCGCCTTGGGTGCGTCCCCGGCGAATGCCGGCACCGGCGCCGAACCTTTCGGCGTGACGGATTTTGCTGCCGCCTCGCTTCCCGTCGCCTTTTCCGTTCCGGGCGGCAGGTCGGGGGGGGGCGGCGATAGGGCGGAAGAGAGGAGATTGTCGAGGCTCACGCCGCCCTTTCTCACTTCCGCGCGGGGCGTGACCTGGGCGAGAAACGCCTCAAGGCCTATGAGCGGGATCTCAACGTGGGCCGAGAAGCCCACGCCGGGCAGGCTCTTCCCTCCGGCCTCGGTTGCGGCCTTCCGGATGGCTTCCTGGGAGGACGGCGAAAGTTTCGAATCACCGGAGATCCAGAGGACTGCACTCTCGCCGCCGGGTCTAGAGAAGATCATGGGACGATAGGCACCGCTCGTCAGGTCGTCGTAGGAAAGCCCCGCGCGACGGCGCTCGACGAGGACGCGTAGGTTCTGCTCCACCTTCTCCCAGACGATGGCAGGAGCCGATTCATCGACGCCCTTCGCGGGCGCGTCCTTCGGGGCGTCCTTCGGCGGTTCAGCAGCCGGCGGCGCGGCCGCATCGGCCGGCCCGCTCGCGCCGAGGAAAAGAACCGCCCCGAACATCGCGACAAGGATCTGTAGCTGGCCCGTCGTTCTTTCCATGCGGACAGGGTAACGCTTGCGCCCGGCGGGTTCCGTAACGGCTTCGTAACGGCGGGGCGTCTCTCCCCGCGGCAGGTAGTGCGCCGCCCGGGCGATCGGTAGATACCTCCCTGCGGCTGACGGTGGAACCGTCACAGGCTCTCGCCTCCGTCTCCCGCGAGACCTTCCCCGGGGCGCTCCCGGGCGGCCGCCGTTTGCGCCCGTTTGGCCCACGTCGCGTTCGTCGCCCGGAGTCGATCCTCGCTACCACCCGGCGCGCCCGGACGCCAACGGGGCGCGAGCCTTCGCGCAGGCTTGTTGCACTCTACGTGGCACTTGACTTTGACCGAGTTTGAAATGAACCATATGCCAGATTCTTCGTTTCACAAACAAGAGGTGAACTTGAAGCGACCGACGAAAGATGCGCAGGGGAGAAGGCGAAGGAGCGGCGGACATTCCTCGCGCCAAGCGCCTCTCTGCGTCGGGCTGGTCGTGCTATCGGCGATGGTGCTTGGGGGGTCGGGGACGGTAACGCCGCCGGGCGCTTCCGGGGCGGGTGCGCCGGAACCGGCGAAGACGGCGCCTACCGGAAACACGTCGTCCGTCGATCTGCAAAAGATGCTTTCCAGCCAGAAGGCGGGACTGGAAAAACTGGCGAAGGCGAACCGGCTGGCGGAAACGTGGCGGGTGCTCAAGGACGAGGGGTGTCGGAAGGAGGCGGAGGCCCTCTTCCAGGCGGCCGTCGAGGGACACACGGCCCTCCTCCAGAGCGTCCAGGTCCGATTCAAAGCCCTTGAGCCGAGCGAAGGCGGGACGATGACGGCCAGGGCCATCCAGGAGATGAGCGCCGTCAGAGAACTGGAATGGAACCTCTCCTTCGAACTCGCCCAGATGCACATCCTCCGGGGCCGGCTCCATCCCGACGACAATCCCGACCCCGACAGGGGAAACGAAGAGGTGGAGAAGGGAAACGATCTTCTCAATACGGTTCGAAGCGAGATCACGAAACAGATCGATCTCCATCAGGGAGCGCAGAGCGGCGATTCGAGCGATCGGCCAAAAAAGTCGCCAAAGGAACGAGCCGATTCCATCATCCCGCCCTCCTTCTACTACCTGAAGGCGATCGTGATGCGTGGGCGGGGCCGGTTCGGTGACGCCATCCGGCTGTTCGATGGTTCCATCCAGGGCATGAAGGACAGACCGGATTTTCGTTCGACGCTCCATCGGGCCTATCTTGAGAAAGCCGACTGCCTACTCGAGCAATCCGTTGGCGGGAAGAAGCTTCTGGGCGATGCCGTCCGGGCGATGGAGGAGCTTGTGCGCGTGGCCGCGGAGCCGGGCCTCGAGCCCATCCGGAAGCGCGCCAACCTCGTGAAGGCCCAGGCGCTCCTGCTTCAGGGCAAGCCCCGCGACGCCTTGGCGCTCGTGCTTCCAAGCGTGCGGGATCCGGGTAGCGCGATTCGCGAGTGCTTGGCGCGAGGCATTGTGAAGGACGCGGCACTTCTTCTCCCCGCCTCCGAGCAGCCCGGCCCGGCGCTCCGTGATATCGGGAACGCGAAACCCCGCCCGCAGGCTTCCGGCGAGGACGATGGAATCCCGCCGCTCCAAATGGGCAGGATCTCCGTCGGCTCCCTTTCTTTCGAGCCGTCCCGAGACCCTTACGCGTTTATGGGTTCATCCGTCAGGGCCGTCCATGCCAACGAGTTGGGCCTGGAGTGGCTCGCCGGTCACCAGGAACCGGACGGCCACTGGGACTGTGGGAAGCACGGCGGAGAGAAAAAAGAGGCGAACGATGCGACCGTGACGGGGCTGGCAACGCTGGCATTCCTCGCCGCCGGGTATACGGATCTGAAGGGAGGAGTGAAATACGTCGACAACGTGAAGCGGGCGCTCGATTGGCTTCAGAAACGCCAGGCGGCGGACGGATCGTTTTCGAAAAACAACCGCGCTCACGCAATTTGCGCACTGGTCGCGACCGAGGCTTACTGGATGACGGATGCGCGCAAGGGCATGGCCCAGCGGGCGGTGGATTTCATCTGTCGCCAGCAGAAGCCCTCGGGCGGCTGGGACTACGGGGATCAGGGAGAGCCGGAGCGGGAGCGTAGCGACACCTCCATCACCTGTTGGCATGTGTTGGCGCTCAAGTCCGCGAGCCACGCCAAGCTCAAAGCCCCCCAGGCCGCCCTCGATGGCGCACTCAAGCGCCTGCGCGCCAACGGCGGGATGGAGGTGCCGGCGCCGACGGGGAAAGCGGACGATGGCATTGTGGGTAAGAAGCCCTCGGAGGGAAGCCTCGCCATGATGGCGATGACGATGCTTTCTGGCCAACTCCTCGGGGTTCGTCAGGATGATCCGTTCCTGATCGCCGGAGCGGGCCTTCTGGAAAAGCAAGGGGCGCAGATCGCCGATGTTCCAAATCTTTATTACGTCTACTTCGGCTCAATGGCGTTGTTCCGGATGGGCAAGAAACATTTCGAGACATGGAATGTCGGGATGCGCGATCCGCTGATCGCGATCCAGGTCAAGGAAGCGGGCGACCACCAGGGTTCCTGGCCGTCCGAGAAGGACAAGTTCGGCAAGGAAGGCGGCCGTGTCTACACGACGGCGATGGCCTGCCTTTGCCTGGGAATCTACTCTAGATATCTGCTCGTCTACGCAGCCCCATAACCTGCGGCCGTTCCGATCTACTTCTCGAACTCCCTCGCCGCCCGCCCTTGGCGCCCCGTTGGCCCACGTCGCGCCCGCCCCCCGGGATCGACCCGAGCTACCACCCCGGCGCCCGGGCGGCAAGGGTGGGCTCGTCCCCTCGAAACATCCCGTTGCACCCTACGTTGCACCAATCCTTGCAACGTTTTGAAACGTTTTGAAAAGGATTGAAATCCTGGCGCGATCCCAAAAAGAGTCGCAACTCCGCGACGACTCAAGCGCTTGCGAGAGAAGGGCAAGGTAGCGGGGGTGGGATTTGAACCCACGACCTCCGGGTTATGAGAACGCAGGGGGAAAGACGCAACTACCGAAGAGGGCGATAGTTACGAATTGGCGACACTTCCCGTTGCACCCGTTGTTGCACCAATCCTTGATGCAGTTTGAAAAGAATTGAACGGGTTTGAAAAGATGGCCGTCCGACGGCCAATGATGGCGTTATCCACGTTTCCGCCCCTGCTGGCCTCTCTTCCGGCGGGAGTCCAGCCAAGCCGCAATGGACTTCTGGCTTTCGGCCGAGCCCCGGCCGGCCAGGAGGCCTTCCACGCTGATGTCCTCGTCCAGATCGGGCCAGTGTAGGCCAACCCCTCCGCCGACGGGGCGCCAGTTCGCCCGCTCGCGCGAGGTCCCCGCCATGAGCCTGGGAAACCAGGCCAGGGGGACCGAGAGGGAGCGGCCGTCCGAAAAGTCTACTTCCAGCACGTCCGCCCCGAACCGGACGCCCGACGCCCGGATGTCCGTTGTCTCAAGCATCAAAGAAGGCATGCCACTTCTCCACGATGGTTTCTTCGCGATCCTCGACGATGCCGCGGATCCGGCCCAGTTCCACCGGCCGGAACCCGTGATTCTCCGCGAGCCGCACCGGCCTCACCCAGAACTTCGCCTTGAACGAATCCCGTTCCACATGGACGTGGATGGGTTCCATCCGGTCGTTTGCGAAGAAGAAGAACCGATACGGCCCCACTCGGAAAATCGTCGGCATCCCGATTCAGGATACCGCCCGGGCGCTCGCCCGGATAGCCCGTTCCGCGCGCTAGGATGGCCAAGGAACTCGGGCCCGCGCGAAGCGCCCGGCCCGAGACTCGGACCCCCAACGGGCAACTGGGTCCGGAACGCCCGCCCGCGGGCGCCGGTTGGCCACCCCCGGCGGGCTTGGCCGACCGAACCTTCCCTTGGCGGGCCGGCTGGTGGGCCATACCATCCCGCCTCCGGGGTGCCAAAACCATGCCTTCCCTAGACCACGAAAGGACTTCGGTCAAATGGCCATGCGTCGGATTCTCGCGCCCGTTTTCCGCCTTCTTGCGTGGGCCAGGCAGCCCGAGTTGCGCCAGATGGTGGCGTTTTTGAAGGAGGAAAACCGGATCCTCCGGTCCAAGCTGCCGCGGCAGGTCCCGATCACCCCGGAGGAACGATCCCGGCTCGTCCAGCTGGGCCAGAAGATCGGCATCAAGCTCCGGGATCTCATCAGCATCGTCACCTACCGGACGTTCCTCCGATGGTGCAACCGGGAAAAGAAGAAGGATTCCGGAAAGCGGCCCCGGGTTGGCCGACCGAGAACTGACGAGAATCTCGAGGACGTCGTCCTCCGGATCGCCCGGGAGAACCGCGGCTGGGGCTACACCCGGATCCTTGGCATGCTCAAGTTCCTCGGCATCTTCCGGAAGATCTCCCGGAATACCGTGAAGCGCATCATGCTCCGAAACGGTCTCGATCCGGGACCGAGGCGCGGGCCAGGATCGTGGGACGAGTATCTCAAGATCCACCTGAAGACCCTCTGGGCCTGCGACTTCGTCGTGAAGAAGATCCTCACCAAGTGGGGGCTGGTCGAATGCTTCGTGCTGTTCTTCATTCACCTTGGAACCAGGCGCGTCTTTCTTGGCGGCGTCACGAAGAACCCGGACGGGCCATGGATGGCGAGGCAGGCCATCAACCTCTGCATGTGCGCAGAGGAGCTTGCTCCGAAGCCGACCATCCTCATCCGAGACAGGGATGGAAAGTTTACGGAACAGTTCGACGCGATACTGGAATCCGAGGGCTGCGAAGTTAAGAGGCTTCCTGTGCGATCCCCCAACTTGAATGCGTTTTCGGAGCGCTGGGTGCAGTCCCTTAAAATTGAGTGCCTCGACCATTTCATGGTCTTTGGCGAGGAGCACCTGCGATATATCGTGACCTCGTACGTGAATTTTTATAATCGGTTGCGCCCGCACCAGGCGCTCGGAAACGAGGTCCTTTCCGGAGAACGGCCGCCGCCCATCGACGAAACGAAGCTCGATCCGGCGAAGGTTGAGCAACATCCGCTCCTTGGCGGGCTGATCAACCACTACACCTACAAAGCCGCGTGAGGTTGGCGGGCGTTTCTTGGAAACGTGACACACTTGGATTCTGCGCGCGTTGATCGTTGCTTTGATTTCGAGAAGGATTTCGACCGATAGGTGACAACGGATTTCGACCTTTTCAAGTCTCCGACGGTCGATTCGCGGCATCGTTGTCCCTTGCGTCAGTTCATGCTGCTGCTCGAATTGTCGGTTTGTTGATCGGCATTGGGTTTTGGCATAGGGCGCGTGAGGTCGCCGAGCGTTTTCTGGAAATGCGCCGCGCTTGGGTTCTGCAAACGCCGTTCTCGTTTTTGAATTCGACACGAATTTCGACCTTCAGATGACAACGGATTTCGAGCTTCGGATGCTTCCGAAGGTCGATCCTTGGCATCGGTTCCCCTTGCATCAGTTCATGCTGCCATCCGAATTGTCGGTTTTCTGATCGGCACCGGGTTTTGGTACAGGGCGGCTGCCGTCCGCATTGTCGGTTTTCTGATTGGCACTGGGTTTTTGCACAGGGAGCAGCGCGCTATTCTTCGGGAGGTACACCAGATACGATCTTCGATAGCAAATCTCTAAACGATTTCGCCACTTCCCGAAATATACCTATCCTCCCATTGCACAACAACTCGTCGTGTTCAAAACGAATAATCCTGCAATCACCATCAGATTGACGCGCATTCATATCAAAGCAGATCGGATCGTAATCTAGATCTGGAGCTTTCCCAAATTGCACATATCCAGATGGAATTAAGACGCTAGAGATCCGCTCGTCATAATATATCTCTCTTAGCAAGCCATCGAATCCTCTCCCGGGAGGGTTCCCCAATAGGCGGATTATTTCCAGATCGTTTTTCGACCATCTATATTTTAGCAGGAGTTTTTCATACAGGGGAGGATATCTTCCTGGCAGGTTACAATAAAGTCTTTGTAGCTCCGATCTGTGCGTGTGCGATTCCCTTGGGATCCAACACTCTCCATTGCACGTCATTGGATCTTTATCGGAATTTGAATGGTATGCTATATGTGATTCCGCATCCCATATATTCGAATTGCAATATTTAGGTACCGACGCAACAAAACTAGAAATCAGGCTATCGTCAATGTTCATCGTTGTGACAACTCGAAATTTACAGTAACGGAATTATATTTCGAGGTGAATAACATCCTGGGCTTCAAGCGCATTAGGAATACATCCGATTGATCTTTGGCGTCGTTTCGTTTCGCATCAGGCAAACGGTTCTGGTTTGTAGTCAGGGTCAAAGAGTTCTCGGAAAATTCCAGGCATAATGAAAAAGGGGATTGGGAAGGCTGGGGCTGGCACTGGCGCCGGAACAAAAGCGGGTGGGCGGATAGGCGGAGGAGAACGTAATGGGGGTGGCGCTGGAAGTGGTTGTGGAGTAATTACTGGGAGAGGCACCGGAATAATCAAAGGCGGACGAACTGGTAAGGGTTTCGGTTGGGGAAGCACAATAATAGGTGGCTTGTCGCGAGGTTCAGGTGAGGGTGTTGGCTTCTGACAACGCTTTTTGAATTCATCGGCGCAAGTTCTTATTGCGCTAAGCAGTTCCGGAATCTCTATGTCGATGTGTGCCGGTTGTTCACAAGCCGCCAATCGCTTCACATCAAAAGCAAGATGATCGACTAGCATAAATGACAGGATGCATAAGTTGTATGGAATTACATCGCAAGGAGTGTTTCCCCTGCACTTAGCAGAATAATTCAGTGGATGATATGCACCATGTGTAGGATCGTCCGGAGGAAAGCCAGGTGGTATTGGAAGAACATGTGCATATCCGTATGCATCAAGAAATGTTACTGGATCGTCATTGGCATATGCATAGAGAGGAAGATTCGCATAGAGTGCTTCTCTCCCTAAAAACCTTCCCATCTCCCAATCCAAATACCTCGCCCTATAGTAATACTGTCCGTAGACCTCCTCATCCCTCCGCCTCCCAGTAAATAGGAACGCATTCCCCGCAGGCGAGTTGCCTCCCTTGGCCACTGCGTCGTTCAAAGAGAAGTTGACGATGGCATCTTGGTCGTCTCCGTCTGTAATCACGTATGGACGTCCATAGGGATCGTAGATATACGCCTCTTTGACGCCACCATCCGCGTCGGTGAGCGCATATACGCTATAGAGCGTGTTCTGATGGTAGAAATATCGCGTGTCGCCAGAGTCTATGCAGGTATCATCGGCATTCGCGTTCTTATCGAGCGTTAGCGGCTCGTCGATGTAGATCCCGAACGTATATTCCTGGGTAATAATACCGCCCGCATTCCGCTCCTGCACCTCCCGATTTCCATCGAGCAAGTAGAAGGTCTCGACCGCGCTCTCCCCATCGCCCACGATTTTGCGCACCCTGCGCGCAAGCGCGTCATACGTGTATTTTCCGAGCCTTGGCGTCCCTGTCTCCTTGGAAACCACCTCACGCAGGAGGTTCCTGTAGTCCCACTTGTGCTTGACGCGGGGCTTGCCAATATGGGCAAAGGCCTTCGTGTCATCATCAAGAGCATTTCCATTGTCGTCGTAGGAAACGCCCTTTGTTACTCCCCCGATTGTCGAGGAAATATATTCGTTGATCGAGCTATGCTCGCGGGTATCGTTCGTCTCGCTCCCGTCCTGGAACGTGAAAACCTCGCTCTTCCAATTTCCGACGCCATCCAGGTTATAGTCCGACTTTTGCTCGGCGCTCGGGATAGTCGTGGACGTCTCGATTGCGGTCTTTGCGGTATTGAGAGTGCCGCGCTCGAATCCATTTCCCTCGCCGGGCTTGCCTAGGCGATAGGCACTATCATAATGGTAGCGTTCGGACGCGCGACTATCGTGCAGGCTCTCCTGAATTAATTTATTATTCGTGCGATTGTAATTATGCCCGAAGCCTACCACGGTGGTGCTGTTCTTGACGTACTTATATTCGGTCACGCGGCGGCCAGTATCATAGGCAACCTCAAGGTTGACCCCGTTCAGCATATTCCGCTGATCGACCCGCCACTTGCCGATATAGAGGTAGGTGGCGATCGGATCCTGGGCGCCATCGTCCTTCACGGTCTTGAGGCGATCCAGCCCGTCAAAGATGTGGAGGATTTTCCGCGCGGTCGTGCCGGAAGAGGGGTAGGTGACGGCGACCCGCTGGTCGTCCGCTCGCCAAGAGGAGGAGACCACCCGAACAGGACCCGTTGGCCCCAGTTGCTGGTCCTCTTCAAAGAGGCGCGAGAGGCTGTCGTAGA
>CAYHQZ010000145.1:0-10494 GCA_964358555.1 uncultured Planctomycetia bacterium | reverse complement strand
TGGGAAGGTCGATCGGCCCGCACTCAATCCCGTGGCCCTCGACCCAGCGGTATTCTTTCCCACGCAAGACGGACGGCGGCACCAGGATGTAGCCGCCATTCGCGCGGGTGTCGACGTGGGGTGCAATCTTTCCGACCCTGCTGTTCCATTCCCTCCCGAAGGGCTGCAGGAAGAGATGGTGCCGCCCGCCGCGCGGCGTCTGTGACGTCGGCGCCTGCTCGAGGTCTTTTGCCTTCTCGGGATCGCCCGGCCATGTATTTTCCGCGCCGTCGATGTCGACGACGAAAAGCCCGTCTGTCGGCAGGCCGATATTCGCATCGGGCCATTTCGACCACCACCTGCGGATGGTCTGCTCGTCCGTCGTTGCCTTTTCCGGCCAGTCCAGAATCCGCGGATGTTTTCCGGCCGACTTGCAATCATCCTTGAGGCAACTGCACCGGCCGTCCGCAAGGATCGTATGAACGGGGAAAATGGAATATCGCTTCGCCGCGTATGCGAGCGCCGCGTCGAGGAGGGAAATATTCGATTCAATCATGGGATGTGGCCTCATTCATCCGAGGAGATTCCAGTGCTCGGCTTCCTGCTTCGCGTGTTTGGAGTCGAAATGGATGCCGACGAGGAGGTGGTGCAGGAACACCTCCAGCGTCATCCACCAGACGTTGTTCGTGCGGTCATCGCAGACGTTCTGCTCGTACCCGAACGTCTTGTGGACGATCCTCATGCTCCCGTCCAAGTGGAGCTGGACGATGCCCTGATCGAGGCGCTCGATGACCTTTCCGCATGCGTCGCAGCGGATTTCCGGAAACCAGCGGTTGTTTCTGAGCGTGCATGCAAGCATTGGTGCCTCCTGGCTCAAAACGGAGCCTCCTCGAGTTGTTCCTGGAATGAAGGAGTGGAATCGGCCGGCGCGTCCTCATCGCCACCGGGCTCGCGCCACGCGGGCTTTTCCCCGAGCTCGTAGGCCACGATCTTGGCGAAGTCGTCGCCCGTCACCTTTCGGACCTTGATGGTTTTCGGCTTCGCGAGCGCGCCCGCTTCTGCCAGGGCCACGGCTTCGGCCGAAGTCATCGGGACCGGGGCGCTCGAGCGACGTCGCCACCAGAACGCGGCCTTGTGCTGGGCGTAGCCCGCGTGCTCGAAGCAAACCCACTCGGACTGCCAGCGGTTGAACCCGATCCGATATTCCACCCGCATCGTGCGCGGGGCGGAGGGAGCGGCACCTCGCTTCTCGTGGACGGTGTAGCGGATCCCGTCCACGGCATAGGTCGTCTCGGTGACCTCGCCCGAAAGGACGCCCTCGCTTGATGCCCGGGAATCGTGCTTCGCCTTCGCCCGTGCCGGGAACTCGAATCCGCAGTCGGGGCAGATGCTGTAGCCGGCGGCGACGACGGAACGGCACTGCGGGCAGGTTTTTGCCGGCGCATCTTCGCTCGAGGTGCCGCCCGTGGGCTTCAGCTTCAGCGCGTCTACGGGCCCGTGGCGCATGGCGTTGCCGCCGTAGTCGAGGACGAGCGCGTCCTTCTTCCCCGGATGCAGTCGGAAACCCCTCCCGCAGTTTCCGACGATGGCAACCTTGCCGTGGCGACGCGTGACGAGCGTTCCCTTTTCTGTCGTCAGGCACCAAACCCACTCATTGCTTTCACATGGAACGGGACCGAGGTGACACCGCCGGGGAACTATTTCATTCGGGTATTTGGCGGTGCCTCCGATATAGGCAACGCGCTGCTCTCGAATGTGCAGCATCCATTGGTATTGGGGATGGCGATTCCAGCCATTTGGCTTTTGTCTGCTTTCGGTGACGTTGCACCTGAAGCCTCTTTCAATAGCGAGTTGCTGAATGCGGTCGGCCAGGCGCTGTCGGCAGCCGACCGTGATGCTTTTCGTTCGCTTCTTGTAAGGCAGGCCATTTGGATGGGATCCGTTGGCCATATCCATCGCCTCCAAGAGGAGGCGGAACTGGCGTGCACTCAGCGAGTCGTAGACAGCCGGGACGTCTTTATCGATCCAGGCCGCGAGATCTCCCCATCCTCGCTTCCCGCTGTTCTCGCCTCTTGGCTGTCCATGCGGAATGACGAAGGTGAGGCCATCTTCGTAATGGCTGAGATTCCCAACGCGCGGAATCTGATATTCGCGGAATCCAAAACCGCACGCATTGAGCACCGAACGAATGGCGTCTGCATATTTACAAACCGACTGGCTGATCACAATCGCGTTGTTGCTGTGGTTGTGGTAGCCGTCGGTGAGAAACCAGCCGAGGAAGGACACCTCCGCATCGGTTAGGGGCGCGTCCGTATCTCGGCTATGGCCCGCACCCGCGATGGGGATGAGGTATGTTTCGAGGCGTTGAGCGGCCAAGCTCGCCGGCTCCAAGTGCCAGGCCTTTGCGCTGTGTGACCTGCTGCGGGTGACGAGATTGTGATTGTCCGTCACTCGCATATCCATGTGGGGCGAGACCACTCCGTACATGGACTCGCCAGGCAGTAGCGCGTGATGCACCTTGTCTTGCGCTCGCACGTAGGCGATTTCTTCCGTCTGCATATCGAAGGCCGCCACCTCGTCGCCGATGGTGACTTCGTGGCAATGACGCCACCCCCGCCGCGTAAGCACTTCCGTTTCCATGTCGAGGCACATCTGATAGAAAAGGCCCGGCGACATCGTGGGCCGCAAGAGCGCCACGCAGTCGATGTTCGGGGCGTCGAAGCCCGTCGTGAGGACTTGGACGTTCACGAGATATTTCAATGCCCCTTCACGGAATTCCCGAAGGCGCCGGTCCCGCTCGAAATCGAGCGTGTCGCCAAACACCGTCTGGACCTGGACGCCGAGGCCACGCAGGACGTCGGCGACGTGGTTTCCGTGCCGGATCCCGCTCGCGAAAATGAGGACGGATTTCCGATCCCGGGAGTATTCGACGATTTCCTTGCAGGCCGCCTCGACCAGTTTCTCCTCGTCCATCAGGTCCTCGACCTCTGCGGGGATGTATTCGCCGCCCCGGATGTGAAGCCCGCTCGTGTCGATTTCCTCGCGGCTGGCCTTCGTCCGTAGCGGGCAGATGTAGCCCTGCACGATCAGCTCGCGGACGCCGACCTCGTAGCAGACGTGGTTCAGGATATTTTCCGGCGCGCAGATGGGGCCGGAAGTCATCCGGAACGGCGTCGCCGTCAGGCCGATGATTCGGAGCCGGGGGTTGATCTCCTTCAGGCCGGCAAGGAGCGTCCTATAGACTCCGTCGCCGTCCTCCGGAATTAAATGGCATTCATCGACGATGCACAGGTCGAAATGCCCGAGTTCTTTGGCGCGGCGGTAGACGCTCTGAATTCCCGCGACCACGATCGGCTTCGCCGCGTCGCGACTCTTCAGGCCGGCCGAATAAATGCCGACCTTCGGCGCCAACTCCGGCGCCATCCGATCGAGCTTGTCCACGGCCTGCTGGAGCAGTTCCTTTACATGGGCGAGAACAAGGACGCGGCCCTCCCACTGGCCCACCGCGTCCTTGCAGATCTGGGCGAGGACGGGCGTTTTTCCGGAGGCGGTCGGAAGGACGACGCACGGGTTGTCGTCGCGCTGGCGCAGATGGCGATAGACCGCTTCCACGGCTTCGTGCTGGTAGGGACGGAGCACCATCATGGCGAACGCCTTTCTTCGATTCGCACGACGACCTTCCCGTCGGCGACGCATTCGCGTTTCTCGATGAGAATCCGCACGATTTGGCTGTCGTCGAAATAAACGCCGCCGTGCTGGAGCGCATCGAGGAGTGATTTTTGAAGGTTGTCGAGGTCGCGACGCCTGTTGTCGGGCGGGTAGACGTCGATCTGAATTTCGAGTGGACCCGAGAGTGGGGATGCGAGGGAACGCACGCTCGCTTGCGCCAGGAGGCTACAGACGCAATTGCGAAACGTGCGCCCCTCGCGACTGATGAGGACGCGAGGCCCCACGTGCCGCCAGTAGTGGTTCACACTCGGCGGATACGGAAGTTCGATCTCGATCATCGTGGGACCTCGCGGTTTTTCAGAGCACCTTGCTCCGTCCTCGGGTTCGTTCCGCGTTCATCGCCCCCAGGGCTTGCCCGTGGGCTTCGCCTGGGATGCCGCCGTCGCGGCCGTGCTTTCCCGCTTCCCGAACCCCCGGATTTCGTTCCGGACCATCCCGTCCGCGCCGGCCTTCTGGGTCAGGCGGATGACGAGCGGGAGGTTGTGCAGCTCGGCCGAGTCCCGCGGCGTGAGCACCCCGACCGCCCGGCACAAGGCCGACAACTGCGAGCGGGCGATCTCGACCGCAGTGGGGTTCTTGTTGGCCAGGTTGAAGCGGTGCCAGATTTTCCGGCCCTTGAACGAGCCGTCGATGATCTCGAAGACCATCTCGAGGAACGATCCGTCGCCCGCCTTCGTCCGCTTGTCCGCCGACTCGATCAGGACTGCCGTGTACTTCCCGGCCGGCATCGGCTCGAAATCCGTCGCCGGTTCCACCTGGGCCGCATCGAAATTCAGAATGGCCACGTTTTTCTCCTTCGGGTTACTTCTGCACGCCCGAGGTTTCGGGCGTTGCAGGGGTTTCGGATGAACGCACCAGGCCCGCCATCAAGGCAGGCCATGACAACGGAAGTTCCGCAGGCAGACCGAAGCGGTTCTTCGCGACGCAGGCGGGCGAACCGATGCAGCGCAGGATCCGCTCGCCGCCGTTGATGCCCACCTCCTTCGCGATGGTCCGCTCCTTGCCGAAGCCTTGTTCCTGCTTCTCCGTCCGGAACCGCTTCGTCGCGAACAACACCGCGTCGCTCCACTCCGTGAGGAGGCCGCTCGCCGCCTTGTGAAGGCGCGGGCTGTAGCGGTCGTAGGCCATCGCCATCGGGTCCTCGAACCGCTCGACCTTCGAGTGCCCGATCAGGACGACCGCCATGCCCTTCTCGATCCGGAGCGCGTCGAGGGCATCGAGAATCCGCCGCCAGTAGCCGAGGGCATGGGTGTAGCCGCGCTGGTATCCGCCGTCGGCCTTCTCGATGCAGGTGACTCCGAAGGTCCTGCAGACGTCGTCGAAGATGAGCCGCTCGGCCGCATCGACGCTGTCGACGACCACGGTCTGGTAGTCGTGCGCCAACGTCCGGAGTTCCTGGAGCGCCGCGAAGACCTCGTCGATGGACTTTGCGAGCGGGAATCGCTCGCAGTCGATCTGCCCAAGGCCGTCCTCGACCTGAACGAAGATCGGATTCGGCGTCTGCGCGCCCAACGTGCTCTTGCCCTCGCCTTCGCCTCCGTAAAGCAGGATCCGCGGGGGCGCGGGGTTCAGACCCTTTTGGATTTTTTCGAGAAACGACATCTCAGGCTCCTTTCGGTTCGTGAGAGGCGGTAGGCGAGGCGGGCGGGCATAGGGAGTCCCAACCGGGCGGCCATGTCCCGGCTACGCCGTCCCGCCCGCTCGCTGAACCGCGAATGCGTCTTCACCAAATTCCCGGGTGATGAACCCCGTGAAGATTCGGCAGATGTCCTGGCCGACATCCGTCGTCGCGTCGACGATGCACGTCCGCGCGGTCCGATCCGCGGCGTACGAGGCGTCCATCCGCACCCGCGGAGCCCCGTGGAGGCTCTCGCAGGCGAAAATGGCGAGGAGCAACGCCTCCTCGACCTCGTCCATCCGCGTTCCGGGCGCGAACGTGTACCGATACACTTCTTTCTTCACGGGGCTATCTCCTTTCGCACGTCTTCTCCTATCTGTTACTTACCCCTGAGACCGGCGAAATAACGAAACCGACTGGAAATAATCCCGAAGACCCGCATCCTCGAACCGGCGGCGGAGCCTCCCGATGTGACTGTCGAGCGTCGAGCGCGGAATCCCCATCTTCCGCGCGGCGCCGGCGGGGTCGTCTTCCTTGAGGACCTCGCAGAGCCTCCGGAGCTGCTCGGGGAGCCGAGCGACGATCTGGGCAAGGTCGATGGCCAGGTCCTGGGCGTACGTCTTGGCCCGCAGGTCCTTCCCGAGCCGCCGATCGGGACCGACTGTCGCGAGGGTTTCCGCGCGCTCGACGGACCCTCCCTCGCCGTCCGAGATGCTCTCGTTGAGCGAGCAGATCCTCTGACCCAGCACCCGGCTCTTCAGAATCTGCCGACGGACCAGGTTGCTGATCTTGCGGTCGACGATCCGCGAGACGAACGTCCGCTCGCTCGCCCTCGCCTTGTCGAACTTCGGCCGGCGGGCGATGAGATGGAGCGTCATCTCCTGCTCGAGGTCCTTACGCTCGGATTCCAGAAACCTCCCCGCGCAGACGAGTTGCCTCGCCTTGATTCGGATGAGATTCGCCGCGTACTGGTCCACGTCGGCACGCGTTCCGTTGGTCTTCACGTCTGCCTCCTGGCCGGGGAGGAGTGCGTGGATGCCGAACGGAACGCGAATCAGACGTGGAGGCGTCGTGGTTCGCCGCCGTAGCGGCACCCACGACTGCCTCCAGCTTCTGGCCGGCTAATCGTCTGGTTTTGGAAATCGTCAGTGAACGTGCGGGGAGCCAAGCCCCGGCGTTAGGCGCACACCTCCTCGGTCATCCGGAATGGCAGACCATGCTTTACCTCGAGCGAAAGGACGGTCCCGTCGCCCATTTCCTGAAGTCGCGCAAGAAGATCCCGCACCTCGGCTTTGAGGGTAAAGTCCTCCTGGAGTGCCTTGGGGTGCGGGCCGTTCTCGCCGCCAAATTTCACGTCGCGAATCACCCTCGGCGGCGGATCGAATCCGGGCTCGCCACCAAGGACCTCGAGCCGCTCGATGCAACCGAAGCCGAGCCGCTGCATCAGTTCAATCAGCCGTCTCTTTCCGGGCGAAAGAGACGCCTTCGTCACTGTTCCACTCATCACGACCTCTCCTTGTGCCTTTGGGCGCAAACGAAAACCCCCAAGAAGCGGGCCCGGCGGAAGGCTCCTCTCGGGGGTTACGGGTGTTCCCGTAATCGCCGGGCCGCGCCTTATGCCCTCTACGGCGCTACATCCGGCGTAGCAGCTGCTACATTTCGTGTAGCAGGCAGAAAAAGGTGGAGAGAACCTGGCTCAGGCGTTCCACCGGACACCAGCAGGGGCGACGTAGCTTATGCTCTGCCCAAGCGTCAGGCTTCGTGGTGTGGTCTTTGGATTGAGGTGCTCGGCCAGACGTTTATCGTATTTGGCGATCTCATCCAGGGTGCGACGAATAGCGATGCACACTCGTTTCCGAACCCGCTCGCGATCATCACCAATCTTTCGAATGCGGCCACCCAGACCGGTATCCTTCTTGATTTGTTCCTTCAACTGGTCCATTTCATTCTGGGTGCGTTGCTCGGCGGCAAGGTCGCTGTTCTTTCTGGCTTCTTCGAGATCTTCTTCCAAATCCCTATACCGCGCCCGATAAATCCCTAAGGTTTCAGGGGACGTTGCGTCTATAGCTTCATTGAGAGCATACTTCTGCGGCGCTTTAGCTACTCTGTAGGCGAGGTCAGCTGCGGAAAATGTGGTGCCGGAGCCAGAAATGAGGATATCGAGGTAGGCCGTGCCTTTGCTTGGTAACAGAATGAAGTCTTGGCCGCCGGCGAATTTTACGATCCATGGCTGCCCCTTCCTGACGAATACGTAATCGCCCGAAAAAGGATTAATTGCATCTTTCGATTTTTTGGCGGTAGATGCGCCAGCATCTATGGCAGTTGAGGAATCAGATACCAACCTCAGAAGGCACGTAGGTGGAAGCGTTCGATTGCGAATGGCACTCGCATTCTTGGCAATGGCATCGTCTACGACCTTCGTGACCTGCTTGGCGTGTCTTTGGTGTAGCTCGAACAGTTGCAGGGCGGTCGTGTCGGCCGATCCGTTCAAGTGCTTCAGCACCCGGCTGGCCTCTCCATAGCGCGAGAAGAAATCGGCCGGCGACATCCTGGCGATTTCGGAAGCGGTCTCCACGTAGCTTGCCAGCATCGTTCGGGGTTCGCCATCGGCCCGCGGGTCAAGGAGCAGGCCGACCTTGTATGCCTCCGCCGGGTCATGGCCCTCCAATCCCGCCGCCAGGACCGCGAACCGCCGGTCGATGCATTGGGAACAGATTCCGCAATGGGTGTGGAGCCTCGTCATTTCCCATGTGTGCGTGCAGCTTGTCGAGTATTTCACCATCTCCTCGCAACCGCCCTGGGAGATGTGCTGCAATATTTCCGTCTTCGTCTTCCATAGGAATGGGTTTTCGACATTGAACTTCCTGTCCGCCACAGCAGACAAGACGGCGGCGAATCCATTGATGACTTGAGGATGGGTGGTGCGCGTCGCTCTCGAGCCGACCACCTGCGCCGAAACCGGCAAATTGAGACTGACCACGCCATTTTCGTAAAACCGTATGCGCGAAAGCTCGAACATCTGCGCGATGGTCGCGCCAAGCGAAGCATAGAGAAACGAGCGGCTGCGCTGGGTATATTCCCGGCCTAATTCTTTCGCTTTATTGATGTTGATTGGAAGGTGTATGGGCTTGTGCGCCGCTTTCTGTTCAATTAGCGCCTTCAACTTGTCGTTCCGTTTCGTAAGCTTGCTCGTCGGGCGGTGGGTCACCAGCACGACGCGGCGCCTGTCGCATATCGCCTCCTGAATGGCGCCGCCAAGAGAATCCAGCCCGCCCGAGAACAGAATGACTTCCTCCGGCCGTTCCTTCTGCCCGCTACTGTCCGTGGTGAACAGATACTTCTGGAGGGGAGGGGCATTGCGAAGGTCTGTGAACTCGAAGTGGTACTCGTCTTCCGAAAGAAAGCTCAATGTCGAGCGAAGCGGCTCCAGGATCTTCGAACTCCGCCACAGATCGGGATTGCGGACCGGAATCCTCAAAAACAGCCGCCGCCTCCAGTTCTCACCGAATTTTTCGACGTCGCTTCCTCCTCGTGTCGTGGCCTGATCGGCGCAGTACACGTAGGTGGCGATTTCGATCAGGTCCAGGAACGCCGGCGGAACCGGCCGCTTCATGTACTCGTGGATGTTGGCAATCTGGAGCTGGACGTTCCATCGGGGTCCCCACATCCGCAGGCGCAACGGATCGTCTCCCCCGAAAGGGATGTTGCCCCCTGGCACGTCGCCGCAGAGGACGGCGCGTTCATTCGGCATCGGAACGCGCTCCCTCTTTCAGCTCGGAGATGATTTTCTTCAATGCGACGTACGTAAAACCGGCGGCTTTATCGCGTGGGATTCCGTCCTGCTCCCAGTTGGTTTTTGAGAACCACCCGCCGGAGAAATCCTCGACGATCTTCGCCGCCTCCTGGCAGTGCGTTTCGAGCGCTTTCGAGAAATCCGAGACTTGAGCCAGCGTCGCGAATCGCTTTCCCTCGCCAACGTGATAGTCCATGGCGCGGCTTAGGAAGTAGTTGAGGCACTTGTTCGTCAGGCGGGCAAAGAACTGCCGGGCAAATCCGCTGAACTGCTTGCTGATGGCAAGCCGCGAGAAAGCCGTCTGGACGTCGGCTGGTGTCGTGTCAAAGAGGCCCTTGGTCCGGCTGCCGATCTCCTTCGAGAGGGTCTCGGCGGCGGCCATCTGTGCCATTTCACCGAGGTCGGTTCGGCCGCCATTGTTAGCGAGACGAGAGTCGATGACGTCCGATACCGCTCCGACTACCTCCATCAGTGACGGGCTGTCGGAGACCTTTAGCCCCACGTTCCGTAGCGATCCAGCGAAGTCTGCGGACTTGGCGGCGAGGGGAATCTGTGTAAGGAGCCAGATGGTCTCGACGAGCCCTTTGTCTTCAGACGCAAGTTTTAAGCCTTGCTCGGCGGCGGAGATTGTGGCGTTGGCAAGCTGCACCGTTCCCGCACCACCTTCGATGAGGGCGACGACCTCCTGCCACTTGCGTGTTCTTGGGAGGTCGCCGAGCCGGATGTGCCCCATGACGCTTTCGCTCGGGCTGTTCGCGCTTCTTCTTGATT
This sequence comes from uncultured Planctomycetia bacterium, assembly GCA_964358555.1. Classification (GTDB taxonomy): domain Bacteria; phylum Planctomycetota; class CAYHQZ01; order CAYHQZ01; family CAYHQZ01; genus CAYHQZ01. Next base: position 604 of record CAYHQZ010000145.1, on the reverse strand, counting down.
CTGAGTGGATGGAACTGGTCGCTGGTCAGATGCACTTCCAAATGGACGAGCGACAGCACCTTTATCCGTCGTCGGTTGCGTATCGTCAAGATGGCCGCAACTGCCTCCCAGGCTTCCACCCGCCCGGCGCTTCGGATCCGCCCACATCTTCCGCTCGAGGACCAGCGTGATCGGCCGCGGCGCCCGCTCGCCTGGGGGCCGCCGGCCGCGCTCGATCCCGGGACCGCACCTTCGTCATTTCGAACCGCTCCGGGGTATATATAGAGTAGAGAGCCTCGCCAGACATTTGGCCGGCCGCGAAGCGGAGACCGTTGTGGGCGCATCCCGAAAGGAACCTGCCCCATGGACACGGCCGACGCCTACCCTGCCCTGGAACATCCCTTCCTTCAGGCGGTCCTGCCGTGAGTAGCAAGCCCCCCGCCCTGGCCCCCGTCTACGCCGACGCCGCGACCGCCGCGAAGGCGCTCGGCATCTCCGCCTCGTCGCTCTGGCGGATCGTCTGCACGGGTCGGCTCAAAGGCATCCGCATCCGGATCGGGAGGTCATGGAGATACCACCTGGCAAAGCTCATCCGTGCGGCGGAACTAGGTGAATTGGACTTGAC